>JAWVGM010000171.1:0-2601 GCA_033855075.1 Solirubrobacteraceae bacterium
GCGTGCACAAGACGGTATGGGTGGTGTCTTCGCCGCCGGTGTGGTTGAAAGCGTCGACGCTCCCGCGCTTCGTATGGCGCGGGCTGGTTACCGCATCGAAGGAAAGGGAGCGTCGACATGTCAGACGGTATCTGCTTCGCGGGGCTGGATGTGCATGCCCGTAAGACCGTGGCCGCGGCCGTGCAGCTGGGCTCCGGGGAGGTCTGGAAGGCGCGGCTTGGCGGCTCGCCAGCGGCGGTGATCGAGTGGTTGCAGAGCCTTCCGGGGCCGGTCCGTGCGGTCTATGAGGCCGGGCCGACGGGCTTTGGGTTGGCGCGCTTGGCGCGCGCCCGGGGCCTTGAGGTGATGGTCTGTTCGCCGGGCGCGATCCCGCGTCAGCCCGGTGACAGGGTCAAGACCGATACGCGTGACGCGCTCAAGCTCGCGCGGTTGCATGCGGCGGGGCAGCTGCGGCCGGTCGTCGTGCCGGCCCCGCGGGTTGAGGCGCTGCGCGACTTGGTGCGCGCCCGGGAGGACCTGCGCGGCGATCTGATGGGCGCGCGTCATCGCGTCAGCAAGTTGTTGTTGCGTCGCGGCCTGATCTTCGAGGGTCCCGGCGTGACGTGGTCAGCGCATCACCTGCGATGGCTCAGCCAGGTGCGCTTCGATGATCAGCTCGTGGAGGTTGTCTTCGGGGAGTACCTCGCCCATCACGAGGTGCTGCTCGCGCGCCGCGATCGTCTGGATGGCCTGTTGGCCGAGCAGTCCGTGCGGGGGCCGTGGGCGCCGACGGTCGCGCGGTTGCGTTGCTTGCGTGGCGTCGACACGCTGACTGCGGTCGGGCTGGTCGCTGAGATCGGTGACATCACCGCGTTCGGCCATCCCAAGCAGCTGGCCAGCTATCTCGGGCTCGTGCCGTCAGAGCGCTCCTCCGGTGAGCGCCGCCGGCAGGGCTCGATCACGAAGGCCGGCAGCAGCCACGCCCGCCGCCTGTTGGTTGAGGCGGCGTGGCATTACCGCCGGCCGCCACGCATCGCAGTAACGCTCAAGCGCCGCCAGGCCGGCCAGCCACCCGCCGCGATCGACGCCGCCTGGCGCGCCCAACTACGGCTGCATCAGCGCTGGGCGCACCTCGACGGGGCGCGCGCGAAAAAACGCACGACCGTCGCGGTTGCCGTCGCGCGCGAACTGGCGTGCTTTGTCTGGGAGATCGCCCAACAACCCGACTGACCTGATCGCCATCCCGTTGCGGGGTGGGGGTGGCGGCCGGCGCAGCGCCACACAGGATCCGCGATGTCACTTTGAGCACCAGCCACCGCTGACGCGCTCGATACAAGACCGCGGCCTAGCGCAGCGCAGCACCGTCATGAGGTAGCCAGCCCTCGCATATCAGCCTGAAGCGCCCTCGCCGCCCGGCCGCCACCCGCACCCCCAACCACAGCCAAACCCAACCGCCACCACGGCGCCGATCCCACACGCCCACTTGACAAACCACCACCCATATCAGTGACCGATCGCGCAGGATGCCGCGACGATAGGTCACTAGTGCACGTATGTCGTGAGTTAGTGACCACTCGTGAGAGCAGGCTGCACGATCGGTCAGTTGTGCACGCGCTCTCGGACCCACCGCGGCGCTCGCCGGCGTGGTCGCGGCCTGCTCTGGCTCGGCTGCGGCGGATCGTCGAACGAGGAGATCAGGCAGGCCTACGACTGCTACCTCCAGGCGGCGAATAGCGGGATGCGGACGAGTGGTGCGAGTCGCTCACCCCGTCGGACCTCGCGCGGCGTCGAAGGCGCAACGGGCGACGGACCGCGAGCGCTGCAAGCACGAGCCGTTCCCCCTCACGAGCGTGGAGCTCATCGATGATGTCGCGGTCGACGACAACAGCGTCGTCCTGCCATCGCGCGCCCTCCGGCGCCCCGGGCCCTACCGGCTCATCGCGGTGCCGGTCGCACACGGCCGTCGACCTTCAGGAACACTCCCTCGGAGCTCTTGCGCTTGTCGTCCGCGGTGTAGGCCATCCGCGCCGTGGCCCGATCGCGGTGGACTGCGACGGTAGTACGTGGCGAATAGTCCGCGCAGGCGGACAAGGTCGAACGTCTCGTACGCGCCGAAGTCTTCGACGTCGTCATACGCGATCATGACCCGCTGACGCGTGCGCCGGACGCAGGCCACCAGCCGCACCGCTTCTGACCCAGCGAGCGAGTGACGCCCGGTGTAGAGGCGCACCGTGTGGTTCTCCGCGACGGTGTGCGCCTCGGGCGCCTACAGGCGGGCCGCGGCCTTGGCCGACGCAGGCCCCGGTGCGGCGACGAGAGCGAGCATTGCCACGGTGAGCGCCGCGGCGAGCCGGGGTCCTGTCATCGATCACGGGGACGAGCCGTAACCGCGGAAGTTGCCTTCGCGCACCGAGCGTAGACTCCCCGCGCGGACATGGCAGAACGCCGGCTCCAGGGCCTGCAGCGCGTTCTAGGGGTCAACGCGCTGTTTGCGCCGGCCTATGGGAACGTCGGCTCCTCGATCTATTACGCGCTCGGGCTCGTCGCGGCGCTCGCGCTCGGCCTGACGCCGATCGTCTTCATCATCACCGGCGTCATCTTCTTCTGGACGGCGGCGACATA
>JAWVGM010000172.1:0-6063 GCA_033855075.1 Solirubrobacteraceae bacterium
GAGCAGGCGGCCGCGCACGGTCGAGTAGATCGGGACCTCGGGCGCGCGGTAGGCGAACTGGGCCGCGACGTCGCCGAACGCCTCGGCGGCCGGCGCCATCAACGGCGAATGGAACGCGTGCGAGACGGCGAGCAGCGTGTGGTCGACCTCCCGGTCGCTCAGCTCGCTGCGCACTCGATCGAGCGCGCTCGCGTCACCGGAGACCACGACCTCGCGCGGTCCGTTGACGGCCGCCAGTCCGAGGGTCGGTTCTCCGCGGATCAGGTCGGCGGCCTCCGCCTCGTCCAGCCGGACCGCGAGCATCCCGCCGCCGGAGGGCAGCTCCTGCATGAGCCGACCGCGCGCCACGACCAGCGCGCACGCGTCGGCCAGGTCAAAGACGGCGGCGATGACGGCAGCCGCGAACTCCCCGACGCTGTGGCCGATCATCCAGGCCGGGGTGACACCGACGGCGGCGAGCGCCCGGGCGACGGCATATTCCAGCGCGAAGATCGCCGGCTGGGCGAACTCCGTGCAGTTGAGGGTGTCATCGGCGGCCTCGAACAGCAGCTCGCGGATCGACCGGCCGAGGTGGGGCGCCATCGCGTCGTCCACCGCGCATAGCGCGTCGCGGTAGACGACGGAGGTGTCATGCAGCGCTCGCGACATGCCCGGGTACTGCGACCCCTGGCCGGTGAACAGCCACCCGGCGGAGATCCCGCGGGCGACGCCCGAGACGGCGCTCAAGCTCGTCTCATCGGTGGCGGCCTCGCGCAGCGCGGCCGCTGCCAGGTCGCGGTCGTGCGCGCAGATCGCGAGCCGGTGCCGGCCGGACGCCTTGATCCGGTTGCTCGACCAGGCGAGCTGACCGAACCGTCCGGCGGGACTGGCGCCGAGGTCGTCGGCCAGGCGCGCGGCCGCCCGGCCGAGCCCGTCACGGCTCGCCGACGACACCGTGAGGATGGCGCGCGCCGGCGCCTCGCCGCCGATGTCCTGCGTCGCGGGAGCGCTGGCTAGCACCATGTGGGCGTTGGTCCCGCCGATGCCGAAGCTGCTGACCCCGGCGCGCACGACGCCGCCGGGCAACGCCGTGGGCTCATCGGCCAACCGCAGGCCGTTGTCGGCGAGCCGCAGCTGCGGGTTGGGTTGGTCCGCGAATCGGCTTGGCGGCAGGATGCCGTGGTGCAGGCTGAGCGCCGCCTTGAGCAGACCGGCGATGCCGGCCGCGCCCTCGGCATGGCCGATGTTGCCCTTGATCGACCCGATCGCGCACGGCTTGAGGCGGTGCGAGCCGTGCACGTCTCCGAGCGCCTTGACCTCGATCATGTCGCCGAGCACGGTGCCGGTGCCGTGTGCCTCGACGAAGTCGATCTGCTCCGGCTCCACGCCGGCGTCCCGGTATGCGTTCGTGAGCACCTGCTTCTGGGCCCAGCGGTTGGGTGCGGTGATCCCGTTGCTGCGGCCGTCGGAGTTGACGGCGCCACCTTCGATCACCGCGTAGATCGGCAGGCCGGCGTCCACGGCGTCCGCCAGCCGTCGCAGGACGAGCACCGCGACGCCCTCGCCGCGGCCGATTCCGTCCGCGTGCGCGCTGAACGGCTTGCAGCGCCCATCGGGGGCGGAGAGTCCGGCCTGCGTGTAGAAGATGTTCAGCGCAGGCGTCAGGATGAGGTTGACCCCGCCCGCGAGCGCCTGGTCGCATACGCCGGCCCGCAACGCGGCGCACGCCTGCTGCGCGGCGACGAGCGAGGAGGAGCAGGCGGTGTCGACCGCGACGCTCGGACCCTTGAGATCGAGGTGGTAAGAGAGGCGGTTGGCGCTCATGAAGTAGCCGGCACCCGACCCGTACTGGGCGGTGATGCGCGCGAAATCGCTCAGGTGGACGCTGCTCCACTCGCTGGCCATCAGGCCGATGTACACACCGGTGTTCGAGCCCGCGGCGGCTCGGGGGTCGATGGTCGCGTCCTCGAGCGCCCGCCATGCCGTCTGCAGCAGGAGACGTTGCTGCGGGTCCATGGCCGCCGCTTCGCTGGGCGCGATGGCGAAGAACTCGTGGTCGAAGGCATCGGCGTCGCTGAGGAAGCCGGCATTGCGGGTGTTGGACTTGCCGGGTCCGCCCTGCGCGTCGTAGAAGTCCGCCACCGGCCAGCGGTCATCGGGGACCTCGGCGATGCCGTCGGCGCCGGCCAGCAACAGCTTCCAGAGTGCGTCGAGGTCGGGGGCCTGTGGGAATCGGCCATCCATTCCCACGATCGCGATCTGCGTCATGCCGTCCCTCCTACGCGCCGGCGCTCGCGCGCACGCGTTGCACTGCCGGATCGATCGCCTCGGACACGAGCCCCTCGACGCCGTTGGCCATGAACGCCGCGAGCATCGACCTGCGCTGGACCTTGCCGCTCGTCGTGCGATGGACGGCGCTGCGTTTGACCAGCACCACACTGGGCGCGGGCACGTCGAACGCCCGTGCCACCGTCCCCTTGATCTGCGCGGTCATCGCCTCGGGGGTGGTGCCGTCCAGGGCGCCGACGTCGACGCCGTGGATCACGACGATGTGCTCGCGGCCGGCGTCGACGGTGAGCACGACGCCCGGCGACGTGGCCAGCGCCGGGTGGATCCTCGCGACGGCCTCCTCGATGTCCTGCGGGTAGAGGTTGCGCCCGTTGACGATCAACAGGTCCTTCAGCCGCCCGGTGACGTAGAGCTCGCCGTCACACAGCGCGCCGAGGTCGCCGGTGCGCAGGAAGGGTCCCTCGCCGTCGGTGGTATGCGCGTTGAACTTCTCCGCGTTCTCCTCCTGCCGGTTGCGATAGCCGGCCGCGACGCTCTGCCCGCGCAGCCAGATCTCCCCGACCTGGGCATCCGGCAGGACCCGGCGGGTCTCCGGCTCGACGATCCGTAGGTCCACGCCTCGTGGCGGTCCGTTGCTCACCAGGCGGGCCGCGCCGTCCGCGCCGCCGGGAAGAACCTCATGGCGCTCGAGGGCGTCGGGATCGACGTCGAGATACCGCGGCGGCCGCGCAACCTGGCTCGCGCTGGCCAGCAGCGTCACCTCGGCCATCCCGTAGCCGGCGACGAATGCGTCGGGCCGGAATCCCGCGGTTCCGAGTCGCGTGATCACCGCATCGAGGACCTGGGGGCGGATCGGCTCGGCGCCGTTCAGCGCCACGCGAAGGGTCGAGAGGTCGAGGCGGGCGAGGTCCTCGTCGGATACCCGGCGCGCGAGCAGCTCGTAGGAGAAGTTCGGAGCGACCGTGGTCGTCGCGCCGTAGCGGTCGATCGCCTCCAGCCACCGGATCGGTCGCCTGAGGAACGAGATCGGCGACATGAACACGAGGTCGGCACCCACGTAGACGGCCTGCAGCAGCAGCCCGACCAAGCCCATGTCGTGGAAATGGGGCAGCCAGCCGGCGCCGATCGTCGCGTCGTCCAGCTCGAGGGCCTCGGCGATCACGGCGGAGTTGTGCAGCAGGTTCGCGTGGGTGACCATCACGCCCTTGGGTTCGCTGGTCGAACCCGACGTGTACTGAAGGAAGGCGATCGTCTCGCCGGTCAGCTCCGGCATCTGCCAGTCGCCCGGATCACCGAGCGGCTCGGCGTCGGTGGCGACGAACGTGACGCGGTCGGCCAGCCCGCTGTCGCCCGCCCATGCGGTGAGCGGGGCGAGGAAGGCCTCCGTGGTGAGCACGAGGCCGATGTCGGCGTCGTCGAACATCCCGACCGTCCGCTGCATGCTCTTTGCGTCGTGTGGCAGCGGAGCGGGCACCGCGACCACGCCGGCGTACAGGCAGCCGAGGAACACGGGCAGGAAGTCGATCGCGTCCGCGTGGAGCAGCAGGACCGGGCGGTCCCGCTCGGGGCGGGTGGCGAGCCAAACCGCGATCGCCCTCGCGTCGCGGTCGAGCTCCTCGTACGTCACGACCTCCTCGACGAGCTCGCGGCCGACCCCGCGGAGGTAGGTGTAGGACCGTGTCCGGGCGTACCGCGCGGCCTGCGCACGAACGTGCGAGACGAAGTCCGTCTGCCCTGTTCCGTCAGTCCTGATCCCCATCCATGCCTTCGATCCCGATCTCGGTTACGCGGCGAGCCCCATAGGCGCCAGTTGCCCTGCGATGAACGCTGCGATGTCGGAGACGGTGGGGTAATCGAACACGAGCGTGGGGTCCGCGTCAATCTGCCAGTGATCCTCCACATCGCCGCAGAGGCCGATCGCCGACGCCGAGTCGATCCCGGTCTCCGCCAGCGGCACGGTCGGGTCGACGTCGCGCAGGTGGCAGTCCAGGTAGAAGGCGACGCGTTCGATGACCCAGCGCTCGATCGATCGTGCGCGGTTGCTGATTGAGGAGGAAGAGTTCATGGGAGCCATTCTTGGCTCGCATGAACCGCGCTAGTAGGCACCTTCAGGGTGGTCTCGCTCTACCCTCGTCGTCGCCGCGCGGGGCGCATTGCGCTTCGCCACACGACCGCGAAGCGCAGCACGACGGAACGTCGAGCGGGCACAGGTTTTGGCAGCGTGGAGCTCAAACTGGCGGATTTTCAGGCTGGGAAGCACACGCGTCACGCTGACCGAGCGCGTTCGAGTCCGGGTCTCGCCATCGCGTGGAACCCGCATGGCTGCTGGTTTTCTCGGTTTCGGGTGAATGCAGGCACGCCCGAAACCTGGCCTTCCTGGCGGATCGCTCGTCCGACGGCTGCCTAAGTCCTCACTTCGAGCCGGGCGTGATGGCGGCGGCGACGAGCGCGGCGGCGGCCGCGTGCGCGGGGGCGGCGATGGCCGGGTCCCGGTCCATCTTGGCGGCGAGCCCTCCGCCGTCGTAGATCAGCTGGAGCTGGCTGGCGAGGAGCACGGGGTCTGGGGCACCCGCGGCGGCGGCGAGGTCGGTGAACAGGATGCGGATGTCGCGGCGGTAGGACTCGGCGGCCTCATCGACGCGCCCGCCGGCCGGCGACTCGGCGGCGGCCGCGACGAAGGCGCAGCCGTGGTAGTCGGGCGCGCGGAACAGCTGGGCCTGGGCGTCGAACACGGCGAGGATCCGCTCGACGGGATCCTCGACGGCGTCCACCGCAGCCCGCAGCCGCCCCACTGTTTGGGCGTGCCGCGCGTCGAGGTAGGCGCAGACGAGTTGCTCCTTGCTGCCGAACGTGCTGTAGAGCGAGGCCTTGGCCACGCCGGCGCGCTCGATCACGCGGTCGATGCCAACGGATTGGATGCCCTCGGCGTAGAACAGCTCGCTCGCCGCCTGGAGCAGTCGCTCCCGCGGTGAGCGCTTGACTACGTCGGGCCGAGGCGAGCCCTTGACCGTCACGGGTCGACTCGATGGGGTGGCTCGGGTAGGCATTTGCGCTCAGTCCTCTGCCCCGTCCGCCGCCTCGACCGCGAGCTCAACGCGATCGGAATAGAACGCGACGTGGCCCTTGATCTCGGCGACCGCTGGGTAAGGATCATCGTAGAACCAGACCGCGTCGGTACCACGCTCCGCGTCAGGAGCGATCGAGTAGTAGGACGCGTCGCCCTTGTACGGGCAGTAGGTGGTCAGTTCGCTGGCCGCGAGCCGTGATCGGTCGACGTCGGCGAGCGGCACGTAGCGCACCGGCGGGTAGCCGGCCTCGCGCAGGACGAGCGTCGCGCGGCTGTCGGCGATCGTCGCGTCACCGCTGCGAACGACGACATGGTCGCCGCTTGAGGTGATCGTGATCGGGTGATCGGGACCAGGGGTCCTGATGTCACGTGACATGCTGGGCTCCCTAGATGGCGGTACGGCCGCCATCAGCGGCCAGGGTGGCGCCCGTGATGTAGCTCGCCTTGTCCGAGACGAGGAACGCAACGAACTCGGCGATCTCAGCGGGGTCGGCGGCGCGCTTGACGGCGGTCGTGGCGCCGATGGTGTCGAACAGGTCCCGCGCCTCGGGACGCGTGTACACAGGGCCCGCCGCGACCGTGTTCACGCGGACGCCGGACGCGCTGTACTCAGCGGCCCACGAGCGCGTCAGCGCGGCAACCGCCGCCTTGGTCGCGCCGTAGGCGGCTCCGCCGGCGAGCCCGACCGTCCCGGCCATGCTGCCGATGTTGATGATCGAGCCGCGGCC
>JAWVGM010000173.1:0-7800 GCA_033855075.1 Solirubrobacteraceae bacterium
ATGAGGCGATGCCGCGTGTGCAGATCACGCGGAAAGGTGCCTTGCTCTTCTGTTTCTTCGTGGTGTCGGCGATCGCGTTCCTGTATCTCGTCCTGCCTCAGATCTCCGGCGACCTCGGCAAGACGCGCGACAAGTTCGGCGAGGGCAACCGCATCTGGCTCGGCGCGGCGTTCGTGTTCACGGTGCTGTCCTTCGGCGGCTACATGGCGATGTTCCGCGGCATCTTCATCGGAGACGGCACGCGCATCGGCTGGCGCGCGAGCTACCAGATCACGATGGCCGGTCTGGCCGCGACGCGGCTGCTCGCGGCAGGCGGGGCGGGCGGCATCGCGCTGACCGCCTGGGCGCTGCGCAGCGCGGGCATGCCACGCCGCAAGGTCGCCGACAAGACGCTCGCGTTCCTGATCCTCACGTACGCGGTGTACATGGTCGCGCTCGTCGTCTGCGGCTTTGGCATGTACTTCGGCCTGCTCCCGGGGCCGAAGAAGTTCGCCGTGACGGTCATCCCGGCGATCTTCGGGCTCATCGTCATCGTGCTTGCCCTGGCGTTGTCGAGAGTGCCGCCGGACCTACAGCGCCGCCTCGAAGGCTTCGCGCAGCGCGGCGGCCGGGCGGCGCGACTGGCTCAGCTCTTGTCCAACGCGCCCGCGGCGTTCTCCGCCGGCCTGCGCGAGGCGCTCTGTCATGTGCGCGAGCGCGACCCCGCGCTCCTGGGCTCCCTCGCGTACTGGGGCTTCAACATCGCGATCCTCTGGGCGTGTTTTCACGCCTTCGGCGACCCGCCGCCGTGGCCGGTCATCGTCCAGGCCTACTTCGTCGGCTTCCTCGGCAACCTGCTGCCGCTCCCCGGCGGCGTCGGCGGCGTCGACGGCGGCATGATCGGCGCGTTCCTCGCGTTCGGCGTGCCGGCACCCGTCGCGATCCCCGCCGTGCTCGTCTATCGCCTGTTCGCGTTCTGGCTGCCATCGATTCCGGGCGCGGTGGCCTACTTCCAGCTGCGGCGGACCGTCGCGCACTGGCGGGAGACGCGCTCCGCGCCCGAGGTCGCGGCAGCGGCCGGTGCATGAACGCGACGCGCTGGGTACACGGTCGCGGAAGTACGGTTGACGAGGCACTATACTTTTTGAAGTGACTAAAGATAAGGTTGAGAACGTCGTCATCGTCGGCTCCGGGCCCGCCGGGTACACGGCGGCTCTGTACACGTCGCGCGCGAACCTCGCGCCGCTCGTGATCGAGGGCTTCCTGTGGGGCGGCCTGCTCCAGCAGACGACCGACGTGGAGAACTACCCCGGCTTCCCCGAGGGGATCATGGGGCCGGAGCTCATGCAGAAGTTCCGCGACCAGGCCGAGCGATTCGGTACCCGTTTCATCACCGACCAGGCGACGAAGCTGCAGCTCTCCGACGAGCCCGGCGGCGTACACACCGTCTGGGTCGGCGACGACGCGTACAAGACCCGGACCGTCATCCTCGCGATGGGCGCCGAGCACAAGAAGCTCGAGATCCCCGGGGAGGAGCAGCTCGGTGGCCGGGGCGTGAGCTACTGCGCGACATGCGACGCCGCCTTCTTCCGCGACAAGCCGACGATGATCGTCGGGGGCGGCGACAGCGCCATGGAGGAGGCCATCTTCCTCTCGAAGTTCGCCTCGAGGGTCATCATCGTCCACCGCCGTGACGAGTTCCGCGCGTCGAAGATCATGCTCGAACGGGCGAAGTCGATCGAGAACATCGAGTGGCTGACGCCGTACGCCGTCGAGGAGTTCGTCGGCGACGAGAACGACAGCGCGCTCAAGCACGCGCACCTCGTCCACCGCGAGACGGGCGAGCACAAGGACGTCCCGATCGCCGGGGCGTTCATCGCCATCGGACACGAGCCGCAGTCACAGCTCGTCGACGGGCTCGTCAACGCCGACGACGAGGGCTACGTCATCACCGAGGGACGATCCACGCGCACGAACCGGCCGGGCGTGTTCGCCGCCGGCGATCTCGTCGACCACACCTACCGCCAGGCGGTCACCGCCGCCGGGTCAGGGACCCAGGCCGCGCTGGACGCCGAGTGGTACCTGCGCGATACGCCGGGGATCCCCACGCCCGAGGGCATGCCCGAGGGCGACTTGGCCGAGGCCCAATGGGCCCCGCCCGCCGCCTGACCTGACGCGGCCTTTTCTCAGCTCGTCCCGCGCGGGGGTGTGTCCTTGTCCCCGAGCGTTCCGGGGTCGAGACCCGACGGGATGCCGGGGGGCGTGCGGAACTCGCTCGGGATCGGGCCGTCGTCGGGCTCTGGCATGTCGACCACGGTCGTGTCCTGGTTGATGTACTCCTGAACCTCCGGCTTGATCGACTCGTCTTCGTCGTCGGAGTCGGAGTCGGCCGACGGGTCCGGTGCCTCTGAATCGGTCTCTGCCGGCGCCTCGGTCTCAGGCTCGGCGGGTGCCTCCGCCTCGGCTTCGGGCTCGGCGGGCGCCTCGGCCTCGGCGGGCGCCTCGGCCTCGGCCTCGGCGGGCGCTTCTGCCTCGGCTTCGGGCTCGGCGGGCGCTTCTGCCTCGGCTTCGGCCTCGGGCTCGGCGGGCGCTTCTGCCTCGGCCTCGGGCTCGGCAGGGGCTTCAGCCTCGGCCTCGGGCTCGGCGGGTGCCTCGGCTTCGGGCTCGGCAGGCTCCTGCACGTCCTCCACCTCGGCGGTGGCGTCGGCCTCCTGCTGCTCATCAAGCATGTCGACTCTCCCCTGGTTGGTAGGGAGGATCTACCCAATTCGCGCCAGGAAATGCTTGGCGAAACGATGCCGCGAGATCTCGGTCGCACCGCCGCGTTGGCCCTTAAGCACGCGGACCCGAGACCATCCGGGTCCCGGGTCATCAAGCCTCCATGCGCTCCGCGTACGTTTCAGCGCTCGCTCGACATCCGTGTCGCGCGCTTCGGCAGACGCTCCGGGTCAGCCGCTAGGCTCTTTCTAGTCGCTTCCGGGCGCGCGCACACTAGGGAGGCTCCCCAGTCTTTTGACCAAGAGCACACGAGTCGCCACTCATAGCAACGGGCGCAGCGTCCTCCTCGAGCGCGAGGTTGAGTTGCAGGCGGTGGAGGATGTGCTGGGGGCCGCGCGCGCAGCCACGGGGAGGCTGCTGCTCATCGAAGGTCATGCCGGGATCGGGAAGACGTCGCTGCTCGATGCCGCGGTCGCGCGCGCGCGCGAGGTCGGCGCGACCGTGTTGCGCGCACGCGGCTCGGAGCTCGAGAGCGACTTCGCCTTCGGCGTCGCAGTGCAGCTCTTCGAGCCGCTGCTCGCCAATGCCGACGACGAGACGCGCGACCGCCTCCTGGCCGGGTCAGCGGCGCTCGCGGGCCCGCTGCTCGAGCGCCCGACGAGCTGGGGCGGGAACGTGGACGACGAGCGCTCGTACTCGGTCATGCACGGCCTGTTCTGGCTGCTGTCGAACCTGGCCGACGCCGATCCGGTGCTCATCGTCATCGACGACGTGCACTGGGCCGACCGTCCTTCGCTGCGGCTCGTCCTGTATCTCCTGCAGCGCTTGGACGAGATGGCCGTCGCGATCGTCGCGGCCCGCCGCGTCGGCGAGCCGGCCGCCCCCGACGACCTGCTCGGGCAGATCGCGGCGCACGGTTCGAGCCGGCAGCTGCGCCCCCGGGCGCTGTCGCGTGCCGGCGCGCACGAGATGGTGACGGCAGCGCTGCCGGGCACCGAGGAGGCATTCAGCGACGCGTGCTGGCGCATGACCGAGGGCAACGCGTTCCTGCTCGGCGAGCTCATCGCCGCGGTGCGGGCCGAGGGCTGGGAGCCGACCGCGAGCAGCGCCGGGCGGATCGGCACGCTCGCGCCGGAGGCCGTGTTGCGGGCGGTCGCGGTCCGGCTCATGCGCCTCTCCGACGATGCGGCTGGTGTCGCGCGCGCGGTGGCACTGCTTGGCGAGGATGCGCAGCTGCGTCACGTCGCCGCGCTGATCGACCGCGACCTGGACACCGTCGCGGCCGCCGCCGACGCGCTCGCGGCAAGCGACATCCTGCGTCCGCCCGGGCCCGGCACGGTTGCCTTCGCGCACCCGCTGCTCGCCTCGGCGGTGTACGCCGACGTCGGCACCGGCGAGCGCGCCGGGCTGCATCGGCGCGCCGCCGAGATCCTGCGTGACGAGGACGTCGCGCCCGAGCGCGTCGCCGCGCATCTCCTCCAGAGCCCGGGCACCGGCGAGGGCTGGGTCGTCGACGTGCTCTGCGCGTCGGCGTTGCAAGCCCTTTCGGTGGGCGCGCCGGAGTCGGCCGCCAGCTACCTGCGCCGCGCGCTCGATGAGCCGCCCGATCCCGAGCGACGCGCCGCCGTGCTGCGCTCCCTGGGAACCAGCGAGGCGGCGACGGGCCTGGCCACGGCGGTCGCCCGGCTCGAGGAGGCGCTGGCCGCCGCCGTCGGGGCCAAGGAGCGCGCCCACACGCTGCTCGTGCTCGGTCGCACGCTGAGCGCGATCGGCCGCCAGCGCGACGCCATGGCCGCCTTCGAGGAGGCCGCCGCGGTCGCCGGCGGCGACAAGGACGTAGTGGCGCAGGCGCGCGCGGAGGCGATGACGCTCGGGCTGTTCGCCGCGCGGCGCCGCGCCGAGTTGCTCGACGCACCGACGAAGAGCGCCAACGGGCGCGCGGCGCACGCCACCGCGCTGCTTGCCGCCCGCTGCATCCAGCACGCGATGGGCGGCGCGCCACGGTCGAAGGTCGTCGCGCTGGCCACCCGAGCCCTCGACGAGACGGGGCTCGCCGACGAGGGCACCGACGGCTCGGCGCTGTACGGCGTCGTCGCGGCCCTGTGCGCGTGCGACGAGCTCGGGTCGAGCGACCGCGTGCTCACGTCGGCGATGACCAAGTCGCGCTCGCGCGGCTCGGTGATGGCCTTCGCGAACGCGAGCGTCTGGCGCGCTGCGGCGCGCCGGGAGCAGGGGCGGCTGAGCGACGCGCTGGCCGACGCCGAGCAGGCCGTCGACGCCGAGCGCCACGGCTGGCGTCAGTTTCTGCCCTGTGCCTACGGCGTGCTCGTCGGGCTGCACCTCGATCGCGGCGAGCTCGAGGCCGCGGAGGCCCGCGCCGCCCGCCATGACGTGTCGGAGCACGACGACTCGCTGCTCCTGGCGCCCTGGCACGAGGCGATGGGACGCCTCGCCTTCCTCCAGCACCGCGAGTCCGCCGCGCTCGAGCACTTCGAGGCGTGGCGCGGCGTGGCCGGCGACGTCGAGAATCCCGCGTTCTTCGCCGCCTGGCGTTCGGCGACGTCGCGCGTGGTCATGGCGCTCGGCCGACCGGACGAGGCCCGCGGGCTCGCGTCCGAGGAACTCGTGCTCGCGCGCCGCTTCGGCGCGCCGCGCGCGGTCTCCGTGGCGATGCGCGCGCTCGCGCACGCAGAGTCCGACAGCGACCTCGAGGGTCCGATCGACATGCTCGAGCAGGCCGTGAAGATCGCGTCGGAGTCAGAGGCGAGGCTCGAGCACTGCCGTGCGCTGCTCGAGCTCGGGGCGACGCTGCGACGCGGCGGGCGGCGCTCGGACGCGGGGCGGGCGCTTGGCGAGGCGCTCGAGTTGGCGCGCGAGTGCGGAGCGCGGGCACTCGAGGAGCGTGCGCTCGAGGAGCTCGACGTCGCCGGCGCGCGCGTGCGGCGTGCGGCGCTGCGCGGCGCCGACGCGTTGAGCCCGAGCGAGCGGCGGGTCGTGGCGCTCGCGATCGAGGGGCTCACGAACCGGCAGATCGCCGAGGCCCTCTTCGTGACGCGCAAGGCCGTCGAGTGGCACCTCGGCAACGCGTATCGCAAGCTCGACGTGCGTTCCCGCCGCGAGCTGCCCGAGGCACTCGGCGGCGCCCGCTAGGGCGCTGGGACCGGTCCCGTGGCCGGCGAAGGCGGGCTCCAGTGGGTTCGCTGAACTACCGCACGCCGGCTGACGTACCGCAGGCCGCGACGTCGTCGACGAGCTTGCGCGCCCGCTCGGGCAGCCAGCGATCGGATTCGACGAGGTGCTGCGCGAGGTCCTCGACCGCGGAGAGCTCGTCGTAGGCGTCGCCCTCGAACAGGAGGGCGTCGGCCGCGGTGCGGATGGTCTCCTGCTCGGCCGGCAGGAGCTTCGCGGGGCCGTCGTCGGCGAGCAGCTTCATCACGCGGCCGTAGGCCTGGGAACGGTCGTTGTCCATGGCTTGAGGCTAGCGAGTCGGCCGGAGCTATCGCGCCTGTAGTGCGTCCATGCCGACCGCGATGGCCAGCACGAGCCGGCGATCGACCGTCCGCGGGTCATCCGGGGTCATGTCGATCGTGTACACGTCGCGGATCTTCCACATCTGGCGGGTGTTCGTGCCGATGACCTGGTCGCCGCGCTTGAAGTCGAAGTGGTACGGGATCGGCAGCCAGTCGGCCACGTTCTCGACATACGGGATGAAGCCGACGAGGCGGCGGAACAGCGCGACGCCCAGGCTGTGCTCGGTGCAGATGCACAGCTCCTCGTCGTTGGGGCCGTTGACGCGGTACGTCGAGCGCAGCAGGCTCTGTCCGAAGACCTTCTGGATCGTGCCGATCTTGCCGCCGTGCTCATCGGTCACGTCGTACGTCGCGCGCGGATCAAAGCGCTGGCGTGCCTTGATGCGCAGGATCTCCTGCGTCTTGCTCTCGTCGGTGTAGAAGCGGATGTCCTCCTTGAACTTGAACCGCTTCTGCTCGACGAAGCAGATCTTCTCGCCGGTCGACTCGGGCACGCCCGGCGTCTCGGCTCCACCGGGGAGGAAAAACTCGTATTGGTTGATGACGAGCTTGATCCGCTGGCGCAGAAGGAAGACGTCGTGGTCGTTCGGGTTCACAGCCATTGCGATTGACTCTAGCGCTGCACTAGTCGAACAATGAACGGCCCTCGATCGCCAGCAACGCCCGCTTCACATCGAGGCCGCCGGTGTATCCGCCGAGCCCGCCGCCCGTCGCGAGCACGCGGTGGCACGGGACGACGATCGGGATCGGGTTGGAGCCGAGGGCGTTGCCGGCGGCGCGAAATCCGCGCGGCGAACCCGCCTCCGTGGCGACTTCGCGGTAGCTGAGCGTGGCGCCGAACGGGATGTCGGCCGTCGCCTGCAGCACGCGGCGCGTGAACGGGCCAGACACGAGCGCCCAGTCCAGCGGGATGTCGAACTCCTCGCGGCGCCCCGCGAAGTACTCGTCGAGTTCGCGCCGCACGTCGTCCAGGCCCGCGGGTGCCTCGACGATTCGCGGCGAGAGTCGCGTCGCGACCTGATCGAGGATCGCGTCCAGGCCGCCGTTGGGCAGCTCGTAGGCGATCCGGGCCAGGCCGCGCGGCGTCGCGACCGTGACGAGGCGTCCGACGGGGCTGTCGACCGTCGCATAGACGCAGTCGGCGAGGCCGTCCTCGGCGGCGCGGGCCGCAGTGCGGGCCGCCAGCTCGGCGGCGTGGCCGGGGGCGGTGTCAGGCGGTCGCAGCGACATCGGGCAGGTCCTTTCTGAGGGTCTTCAGTCCATCGGCGGCGGCGCGGCGAGCCGCGTCCTGGCTCGTTTCGAGCACGGTCGCGATCTCCGCGTACGTCAGGTCGCCCGCATGGCGCAGCGTGAGCACGGCGCGCTGGCGCGGCGGCAACGCGCGCACGCGATCCCAGTGATCGCTCTGGGCGCCGTCCTCGCGCTCGGTCGCAGCGCGGTGCTCGACCTCGGCGACCGGCACCGGGGCGCGGGCGCGGGCGCGGTGCACGTCGAGCGCCTTGCGGTGGGCGATCGTCATGACCCAGCCGCGCAGGTTCGAATCGGGCGTCAGCCGGCGGTATGCGCGCAGCGC
>JAWVGM010000174.1:0-3349 GCA_033855075.1 Solirubrobacteraceae bacterium
AGCGAGACGTAGAAGACGATCCCGCCCATGAGCAGCAGCCAGAACGACAGCGCGTTGAGCTTCGGGAACGCCATGTCGCGCGCGCCGATCATGAGCGGCAGGAAGTAGTTGCCGAAGCCGGCCATGATCGGCACGACGAACAGGAAGATCATCGTCGTGCCGTGCAGCGTGAACAGCGCGTTGTAGGTCTGTGGAGTGAGGAACGTGTTGTTCGGCGCGCCGAGCTGGACGCGCATCAGCAGGGCCTCGACCCCGCCGAGCATGAAGAACACGAACGTCGTGACCAGGTAGAGGATCCCGATCCGCTTGTGGTCGGTCGTCGTCACCCACGACACCCAGCCGCGCGGCTCGGGGCGCACGCTGTGGGCGGTGATCTCGGGGGTGCGGACGGCGGTGTCGGTTGCGGCCATGAAGGTGGGGTCTCCTACGGTGCCTGGGCGCCTGATGCTGCCTGCGAAGCGATTTCCTTGCGCTTGGTCTCGGCGAACTTGTCGGCCGCCTGTATTTCGGCCTTCTTGGTCTGTAGCCAGGTCGCGAACTCGGCGGGCTCAACCGCCCGCACCGTCGCGATCATGTCAGCGTGGTTGCGCCCGCAGAGCTCTGCGCACTGCCCACGGAACACACCCGGCTTGTCGATCTTGAACCACGTGAAGTTCAGGTGCCCGGGAACCGCGTCGAACTTGCCGCCGAGCTTGGGGATCCACCAGGAGTGGACGACGTCCTGGGCGGCAATCTCGAGGGTCACCGTCGTCTTGGTCGGAACGACGAGCTCCTCGTAGTTGAAGACGTTGTCGAGGTTGCTGTTCGGCGTCGTATCCGGATAGGTGTAGCGCCAGACGTACTGCTGTCCGTTGACCTTGATGTTGAGCGCCTTGCCGTTGGGCGGGACCGGCTGGAAGGCCGCGGCGCTGGAGACGCGCTGCACCGTCTGCGCCGCGTAGCCGCCGGGGTCGGAGTTGGGCGGGTTGCGGATGGAACCGAGCATCGCGAACGTCACGACCGCCAGCACGACGAGAATCGCGGCGGCGCCCACTGTCCAGCCGACCTCGAGCTTCGTGTTGCCGCGGATCTGCGCGGGGACGGCGCCCTTGCGCGCGCGAAACTTGAGGACCGAGTACAGCAGCACGCCCTCGACCCCGAAGAAGACCACGACGGCCACCGCGAGCACGATCTTGTAGAGCGTGTCGACGTCGTTGGCGTTCGGAGACCCGCCTCCCTCCGGCGAGAAGAAGTCCGCCGAGGCGCCGGTCGCGAGCACGAGCATCGTCCCGACCGCCACGGCGAGGGACAGCGCGAAGACGCGGCGGCGGTTGCGGAGGCGGGAGCGCGGCAAGGCGGCGGGGATTCTATGCAGCGCGTCTGCCGATGCGTCCGCACCCTCCGCGGACGGTGCTGCTAGGCGCCACCGAACGCGGCATCGCGCTTGTTTAGAAACGCCGCGACGCCCTCGGCGAAGTCCGCCGACGCGACCATCTCCTGCTGCAGGTGCGCCTCGAGCTCGAGCTGCTCGTCCATGCCGGCGAACACCCATGCGTTGAGCTGTCGCTTGGCCCCCGCGTAGGCCCGGGTGGGGCCGGCGGCGAGGCGGTCGACGAGCTCGGCGACGCCGGAGTCGAACTCGTGATCGGGCAGAACGGTGTTGACGAGGCCCCAGCGCAGGGACTGCGAGGCCGAGATGCGCTCGCCGAGCATCGCCATCTCGGCTGCACGGGCGGCCCCTGCGCGCGCGGCGATGAGCGCCGTCGCGCCGCCGTCGGGAACGAGGCCGATGTTCACGAACGCGAGCAGGAGATAGGCGGACTCCGCGGCGACGATCAGATCGCACGACAGAGCCAGCGAACATCCGATGCCGGCCGCGGGGCCGTTGACCGCGGCCACGACGGGCTTGGGCATCTCGCGCAGCGCGCTGAGGATCGGGTGGTAGCACTCGGTCAGCGTCGAGTACACGTCGACGTGGCCGTCCTCGGTGAGCGGCCGGCCGGTCAGGTCGCGCAGGTCCGCGCCCGAGGAGAACGCGCGGCCGGCGCCCGTGACGCAGACGGCGCGTACGGACTCGTCGGCGGACAGCGTGCGGACCGCATCGAGCAGCTCCTCGCCGAGCTTCAGCGTGAACGCGTTGAGCGCCTCCGGGCGGTTGAGGCGGATCGTCGTCGCCGCGCCGCGGGCGTGCAGCTCGATCGTGTCGTACATGGGGTGCACGGTACGCCCCGGACCGCGCGGTTCACAAACGGGATCGCCAAGGACGCCGGGTTCGGGCCCGGGCGGGTCGCACCTCCTCCCGACCAGCTCGCTTCGCGATGCAGTTCGTGCACCGCGGCGCCGGCGAGCTACCGTGAGGCCATGTCCCGCCCGGCGATCGGCATCTGCACTCCGCTGGAGCAGGCGCGCTGGGGCGCCTGGGACCTGCCCGCGTTCCTGCTGCCGCGCAACTACCTCGACGCGGTGCACCGGGCCGGCGGGCTCGCGCTGCTGCTCGCGCCCGACCCGGCGCTCGTGGCCGATCCCGATGAGGTGCTCGACCGCGTCGACGGGCTCATGCTCGCGGGCGGTGCTGACATCGATCCGGCGACATACGGCGCCACGGCGCACCCCGACACGATCGGCAGTGTGCCCGAGCGCGATGCGTTCGAGGTCGCGCTGACGCGGCGCGCGCTCGAGCGCGACCTGCCGTTCCTGGGCATCTGCCGCGGCATGCAGGTCATGAACGTGGCCTACGGCGGCACGCTGCACCAGCACCTGCCCGAGCACGTCGGCCACGAGGATCACCGGCGCGTGCTTGGCAGCTTCGACGGCGCCGACCACGACGTCCGCCTCGAGTCCGGCTCGCTCGCAGCGCGCGCGGCCGGGGAGGAGCGCCATGCGACGAAGTCCCACCACCACCAAGGGGTCGACCGTGTCGGCGAGGGCCTGCGCGTGACCGGCTGGGCGGAAATGGACGACCTGCCCGAGGCGCTCGAACTCGAGGGCAATCGCTTCGCGCTCGGCGTCCAGTGGCATCCCGAGGCCGACGAGACCAGCCGCCTCATCGGCGCGCTCGTCGAGGAGGCCGCCGCCGCGCGCGCCGCCTCGAGCTGACGCCGGGGGTACGGTCAGCCCCCCTTCGCACGGTCTGGGGCCGACCTATACTCGCGCGTGCCTGGTAACGCGCCCGAGCCGTGGACAGGATGGACAAGCCCCCCGAGGTCGATCCCCCGGAACCCGAAGAGGAAGACGACGACCTCCATGAGGCGATGCCGCGTGTGCAGATCACGCGGAAAGGTGCCTTGCTCTTCTGTTTCTTCGTGGTGTCGGCGATCGCGTTCCTGTATCTCGTCCTGCCTCAGATCTCCGGCGACCTCGGCAAGACGCG
>JAWVGM010000175.1:0-21214 GCA_033855075.1 Solirubrobacteraceae bacterium
GCCTCGGGACGACCGACGACTGCGGCTTCTCCCCGTTCTCGATCGACGAGAAGCCCAACCACGGCTCGCCGGACTATGCCCGCGAGATCGCATTCCAGAAGATCGCCAACCGCGTCGAAGGCACCAAGCGCGCCGCCGAGAAACTCGGCGTCGGCTGAGGACGGCGATCACGTGTCTCGGCCGGGCCAGACATGGCCAGCCCAGCGGCCCGCTCCGGCGGGCCGCTCTGACCGTCCACCTCTCAGGCAAATGGAGAACGCCTCGCGCCACTCTGTCATCGCTTCGGTGCCGGAGACCTGCCTGGCGGCAGGCGCCGCCCTGCACGCGCGCGATGGCCACACCGTCGTCGCTCATTACGGTTCGGTTCCCGGTGAGATCGCCGTCTGCATGAAGAGCGTCGGACTCGCCGACCACTCCGACTACGGCGTGTTCGAGTTGCGCGGCGAGCGCGAACTGCTCGACCGCGCCCTGATCGCCCGCTGCGGCGACCCGCCGCTGGCGATCGGCAGCGCCCGCCGCCTGCGCGGCGTCTGGTACCTGCGCCTCACCGCGCGCCACACGCTGCTCGTCGGCCCGCACGCCGCGCTCGCCTCGGGACACGCGAGCGGTCGCGGACGTGACCGCGATGACCTACTACGCCGCGACATCGGCCCATCGTGCGCGATCGTCGGCATCGTCGGCCCGCGTGCCACCCGGCTGCTCGCTGCTGCCGGCCTGCCGGGCGAGCTGCCGATCGGCGCGATCGGCGCCGACGCCGGCGACAGCAGCATCGTGGCGATCATGCGTGAGAGCCAACGGCGCTACCTCGCGCTTGCCCGCGCCGACGCCGCAGACGCCTTCTGGGCGCGGCTGCTGACCGCCGGCGAGCCGCTCGGCGCCGCCTTCGTCGGCTATGACGCGCTCGCGCTGCTGAACGCTTCTTCGGTCGCTGCGGGCTGACGCTACGCCACGGCGGGGATCGGCTTGGCGCGAGTCCGGCGCCGATGCAGGCTCCATTGCCGCTCACTCGACTCGTTCTATGACCAGATGGAGCGCGTCGTCGTCGAGCTGGACTCGATCCGCGGACCAGAGGTCTCTTCCGATTCCTCGGCACACACGGTACGGTGCTTTCGCCAAGGGCCCGTTCGAGGACGCGACAGGGACAGCGCGGACCCGGGTTGGTCACCTCCCCTCACCGAAAGGGGGGCCTGTCGTGGCGCGCGAGCGACCGTCAGCCTCCACAGCGGTTCCGGTCGTGCTCACCTGCCTGGACGGCGGCAGGCAGGACGCAGCTCAGCCGCGGTTGACTCGCGCCGAGGCGAAAGCGCTGCGCCGAAGCGCGTCGCTGACACAACACGAGCTCGACACGCGGCGCGGACCCGTGCGTGCCCGTCCGCTGAAATCGGCCCGAGGGCGCCGGTGCGTCGCACACCGCTGATCGTCGCCAGACGACTCCTCGGCCGGAGAGCCATGGGCGTCTCACCGAGGCGCTGGATAGAAGAAGAACGCGCTCACTCAACAGGGCCCGCTCATCGTTCCCCAGCGCCTGTCCGCGCCAGCTGGCGTCTGGCTGCTCCCCCTCGCGCGACGTGGGACGCGCCGAGGGACGAGCTTGCAGACCGTCGTGATCGTAAACGCGTTGACGCCTCGGCGTAGCTGAGGGGGCGAGTTTTCCGTCGCGGTGCCCTAAACGGGCATGGACCGCGACGAGGCTTTCGATGCCCTGGCGGGCGCGTTGCGCGACCGGTTGCTCGGCGAAGCCGGGGGAGCCGGCGCGGACGGCGATATGCATGAGCGCATCCGGGCGCTCGTCGACCGTGAGGCGGGCCTGCTCGACGACGACGCGCGGGCGCGGCTGGCCAGCCGGATCGCGGAGCGGTCGTTCGGGCTCGGGCCGCTCGAGGCGCTGCTCGCCGATCCCACGGTCGACGAGGTCATGGTCAACGGGCCCGACCAGGTCTGGGTCGAGCGGGAGGGGCGCATCGAGCCGACGGCGGCTCGCTTCGATGGCGAGCCCGATCTGCGCCACGCGATCGAGCGGATCCTCGCGCCGCTCGGGCGCCGCGTCGACGAGGCGGAGCCGCTGTGCGACGCGCGTCTGCCCGACGGCTCGCGCGTGAACGTCGTCGTCGCGCCGCTCGCACTCGACGGGTCGGTCCTCACGATCCGCCGCTTCCGCCGTCGCGGCTTCGGCCCCGACGACCTCGTCGATAACGGCACGTGGGCGTCGCCGCTGCGCGACCTGCTGCGAAACGCTGTGCGGGCGCGCTGCAACGTGCTCATCAGCGGCGGGACGGGCAGCGGCAAGACCACGACGCTCAACGCGCTCACCGCCTTCATCCCCGACGACGAGCGGATCGTGACCGTCGAGGATGCCGCCGAGCTGCGCCTGCGCCACGCGCACGTCGTGCGCCTGGAGGCGCGGCCGGCGTCGCTGGAAGGGCGCGGCGAGGTGACCGTCCGCCGGCTCGTGCGCAACGCGCTGCGCATGCGCCCTGACCGGATTGTCGTGGGCGAGGTCCGCGGTGCCGAGGCGCTGGACATGCTCAGCGCGATGTCCAGCGGCCACGACGGCTCGCTGTCGACCGTGCATGCCGGCTCGCCGGAGGAGGCGCTGCGGCGCGTCGAGACGCTCGCCCTCATGGCGGGGCTCGGCCTGCCGCACGACGCAATCCGCGAGCAGGTTGCCGCCGCCCTGGATCTCGTCGTCCACCAGGCGCGGCTCGCGGACGGCACGCGGAAGGTCGTCGCGGTCAGCGAGGTCGTCCGTGTCGCCGGCGGTCCGGGGACGCGAGAGCTGTACGCGCTGCGCGACGGGCGCCCGACCTGGCGCTCGCCGGCCGGCGACGGGCTCGCCGCGCGACTGGCGCAGGCGGCGTGAGCGTGCGGCGATGAGCGTCGCGGTCGCGCTGGCGGCTCTCGCGGCTGTTTTCGCCGTGCTCGCGGCGTGGGAGGCGATCGCGGCGGCCGAGCAGGAGCGCCTCGTGCATGCCGCCGCGCGCTGGCTCGCGCCCGCGCTGGAGATCCTGCGTTCGGGCCGCGAGCCGACCGACCCCGAGCGCCGCCGCCTCGTCGCCCTGGGCGCGCTGTCCCTGCTGGGCGCCGGCTGGCTCGTCGCGGGCCCGTGGATCGGGACGGCGCTCGGCAGCGCCGCGCCGTGGGTCGCGCGTGCCGTCCTGCGGCTGCGCCGCCGCCGCCGCCAGGCGGCCGTCGCGGCGCAGGCGCCCGCCATGGCGCGCGCGCTCGCCGATGCGCTCGCGGGCGGGCACTCGGTCCGCGGTGCGATCGGGGCGGCGGCCTACGGTGGCGGCGTCCCCGGCCCGGCGGGCGAGGAGCTGCGCGCGGCGGCGGCGCGCCTCGAGCTCGGCGAGCGAACCGAGGACGTGCTGCGGGCGCTCGCGCGTGACTCCGGCGCGGGCGCGGTCGACACGCTCGTCGCCGCGATGCTCCTGCAGCGCGACGCGGGCGGCAACCTCGCCGAGCTGCTGCGCTCGCTGGCCCGAGCCCTGGAGGAACGCGGACGGGCGGCGGCCGACGCGCGCTCGGCGACGGCGCAGGCGCGGCTGACCACCTGGATCGTCACGGGGATGCCGCTCGGCGGCATCGTCCTCGGCGAGCTCGCCCAGCCGGGGTTCATCGCCGGGCTCGTCTGCTCGCCGGCGCCCGCGCTGCTGGCGGGAACAGCGATGGTGCTGCAGGCCGTCGCGCTGGTCTGCGTCCGGCGCATCGCCCGGATCGGCGAACCGTGCTGAGCGGTGCGGTGTTGCTCGCGGCGGGCGCGGGCGGCTGCGCCGCGGCCGCGGTAGTCGAGCTCGTCGGCGTCCCGCGGCGCCCGCGCGCGGCGGTCGAGACACGCGCCGCCGCTGGCCGCCTCGACGCCCTCGCCGCGGTGCTCGTGCGCGTCGGGCGCCGCGCCGGCGCTCCCGCAGCGCCGGGCGAGCTCGAGGCGCGCATCGCCGCGGCGGGCGCCCCGTTCGGGCTCTCGCCCGCGGATGTCATGGCCATGAAGGGCGCGCTGGCGCTCGCCGGTCTGCTCGCCGCGGTCCCGCTCATGACCGCGCTGCCCGGCCGGCTCGGCGTGGCCGCGCTGCTCTGCGCGCCCGCGGCGGGCTTCCTCGCCCCCGACGTGGCGCTCGCGCGGCGCGCGCGCCGGCGCGGTACTCGGATGGCGCGCGAGCTCGCGGATGTGCTCGATCTGTTGCGCGTCGCGATCCAGGCCGGGCTGCCGGTCGGCCGCGCGCTCGCGGAGGTCGGGCGGCGCGCCTCTGGCGACCTCGCCGCGGAACTGCGCGCCGCCGCCGGACGCATGGCGCTCGGCACGACGCGGGCCGAAGCGCTGGATGGTCTCGTCGCGCGCTGCCCGGTGCCGGCGGCCGGGGCGCTCGTCGCGGCGATCGCCCGCGCCGACCGCCACGGCGCGCCGCTCGCTCCCGCGCTCGAGGCGCTCGCGGCCGAGGCGCGCGCCGACCAGGCACGTCAGCTGCGCGACGAGGCCGCTCGCGCGGCGCCGAAGATCCAGCTCGTCGTCGCGCTCGTCCTCGTGCCGGCGGTGATGCTGCTCGTCGCCGCCGTACTCATCCAGGCTCTCGTGCCGTGACCTGCCATCCTCAGAAGCGGATGGATGACGCGGCGCTCGAGCTCACGGTGGGATGCACGTTCGAGGTCGAGTCCGTTCAGCCGGCCGAGGCGATCATGCAGGTCGTGCCCCGGCTGGCCGCTGACATCGCTGTCCGCGACGAGCGCTGGGACGCGAGCGTGCAGCACCACGAGTACCTCGATCACTACGGCAACCGTTGCGAGCGCTTCCAGCTCGAAACCGGCGCCTCGCACGTCTCCTACGAGGCGCACCTCGTCCTCACGCGTCCCGACGATCTCATCGAGCCCGACGCGGCCGAGATCCCGGTCGGATCGCTGCCCGACGACGTCTTCAGCTTCATCATGCCCAGCCGCTTCTGCCTGCCCGACGAGCTCGGCCACGAGGCCTGGCAGCGTTTCGGCCACCTGCAACCGGGGTGGGGGAGGGTGCAGGCGATCGTCGACTACGTCCACAACCACCTCGAGTGGGTGTCGGGCGCGTCGAACCCATGGACGACCGCCGCCGACGCCTACCGGGCCGGCCAGGGCGTCTGCCGCGACTTCGCTCACCTCGCGATCACCTTCTGCCGCGCGCTGAACATCCCTGCGCGCTACGTCTTCGGCTACCTGCCGACCATCGGCGTCCCGCCGCCGCCCGAGCCGATGGACTTCGCCGCCTGGTTCGAGGTCTACCTCGACGGCGGCTGGCACACGTTCGACGCGCGCAACAACGTGCCGCGCACCGGCCGCGTCGTCGTCGGTCGCGGCCGCGACGCCGTCGACGTCGCGCTCATCACCTCGTTCGGCCCGCTCACCCTGACGGGCTTCGAGGTGCGCGCCGAGCCGACGCACGCGCGCGCCGCCGGCGCCTGACCCCACCCGCCGCGGCGTACGGCAGCTTTCCCACCGCGCCCCACCGGGGATGCACATCGAGCGGCGGAATCAGGTCAGAGCTGCAAGATCGCGCCCGAACTGACGCGCGTGCAACGCCGCGTGCGCGATATGCGCTCCGCACGGCCCGCGCCGTGGCGCGTCAAAATCCCTGGTAAACGCTCACTTTTTCTCGATCATTCGTCCACTGTGAGGCTCTGTGGGAGAAAGAGTGGAAGACGGCTTGCAGAGTGGGGGAAAGTGGAGTACGGTCGCGACAGCGAGCCGGCCTGACGCCGGAATGAGAGCCGGGGTGGAGGGGCTCCTCCCACCCCTCCACCTCGGCTCAATTACTTCCACTCGCTACGGCCATGGCCTTCCGCGGAACCTTCGACTACTCCCTTGACGCGAAGAACCGGCTCACGGTTCCCGCCCGCTTTCGCAACGAGCTCTCCGAGGGCGTCGTGCTCGCCAAGGGCCTCGAGCGGTGCGTCGCGATCTGGACGCCGAACGCGTACGAGACCTACACGCAGACGGCGCTCGCGGGGTTCCATCCGCTGTCCAAGGAGGCGCGGAAGCTCCAGCGTTTCTTCGCCGCCAACTCGCTCGACACCGAGCTCGATGCCGCCGGCCGGGTGATGGTGCCCCCTTTCTTGCTCGAGCACGCCGGCCTCTCCAAGGAGGTCGTCGTGACGGGCGCGGGCGACGCGCTCGAGCTGTGGGACCGCGCCGTCTGGGCGGACTACAACGCCGCGCTGTCGACAGATGTCTCCGAGATCACCGATCGCCTTGGCCACACTGATTGACATGACCATTCCGCACGTGCCGGTGCTGGCCGGCGAGGCGATCGAGCTCCTCGACCCTCGCCCTGGCCAGCTCGTCGTCGACTGCACCTTCGGCGCGGGCGGTCACGCGCGCCTGCTCGCCGAGCGCATCGGCGCCGAGGGCACGCTCATCGCGATCGACCGCGACCCCGTGGCGGCGGAGCGCTTCGTCGAGCTCGCCGCAGACCTCGACGCCTCGACGCGCTTCATCCGCGCGTCGTTCGTCGACGGTCTGGCGCAGCTCGCCGACGAGGGCGTGCAGGCGGACATCGTCCTCATGGACCTCGGGATGTCCTCCATGCAGATCGACACCTGGGCGCGCGGCTTCTCCTATTCCTACGACGCGCCGCTGGACATGCGCATGGACCCCGACCTCGAGCTCAGCGCCCACGTGCTCGTCAACGAGGCCGAACCGCGCCGCCTGGAGGCGATCTTCCGCGACCTCGGCGAAGAGCGCTATGCGCGCCAGATCGCCCGCGCCATCGTGCGCGCACGCGGGCGCGGCGAGATCAGCTCGACGATCGAGCTCGTCGACGTCGTGAGCTCCGCCGTCCCGGCCCCCGTGCGGTTCGCCGGCGGGCACCCGGCCAAGCGCGTCTTCCAGGCGCTGCGCATCGCCGTCAACGACGAGCTCGGCCAGCTCGACGCGGCGCTTCCGCTCGCGTGGGGGCTGCTGCGCACCGGCGGGCGCTTCGCCGGGATCTCGTTTCACTCACTCGAGGACCGCCGCGTGAAGCGCTTTCTCGTCGCTCGTGCTCAGGGTTGCATCTGCCCGCCCGACCTGCCCGTCTGCGGGTGCGGGCGCGAGCCCGAGGCCGAACTGCTCAGCCGCCGTGCGATCGCGCCCTCTCCGGGCGAGGTCGCGGCCAACCCGCGCGCGCGCTCAGCGCGCCTGCGCGTCGCCACAAAGGTCAGGGAGGACACGCCATGAGCCGCTCCGCAGCAGCCACCGCCGCCCCGCAACGCGATCCGAGGATTCGCCGCTCGGCCGCCCCGGTCGCCCCGCGGCGAATATCCGGTCCCGCCCGCCGCTCCGCGCCCGCGCCGCGTCGCGCGGAACCACGCGCCCGCCCGCGCATGCTGCCCTCGCCGCGCCCGTTGCAGGTCGTGGGAAGCGGCGGCGCCGCGATCGCCGCCCGCGCGACCCACCTCGCCATCAACGTGTCGGGCAGCCGCGCGATGGACCGTCTCGTGCGCAGCCGCGCCTGGATCGTCATCGTCGGCTTCGGGCTCATCGGGATCGTCACGATGCAGGTCTCGCTGCTCAAGCTCAACGCGGGGATCGGCCGCGCGATGAACACGGCGTCCACGCTCGAGGAGAGCAACGCGCAGCTGCGCACCGACGTCTCGAAGCTCAGCGCGACCGACCGCATCCAGAACCTCGCGGCCGAGCGCGGGTTCGCCATGCCGGCTCCCGACAAGGTGGGCTACCTCCAGACCGGCGACCTCGCCCGCGACGGACGGCGCGCGGCGCGCACCATGCGCGCGCCCGACCCGAGCGCGGCCAACGCCGCTCCGACAACCGTGCTGCCGGTCGCGCCGCAGCCGGACAGCGCGGTGGTCGCCGCCGGACCGGGCGCGGCGCCGAAGACCGACGTGCCGGCAACGACGGCCGGGACACAGACGCCGACCGCGACCGCCACGACCGGCGGCGCTCAGACCACGCCGCCCGCGGGCGCCGCCCAGGCGCCGCCCGCCTCCGGAGGCGCGACGCCCACGGGCGCGACGACCTCGGGCGGCATCGCCCCTCCGACCACGCAGACGGCGACGCCAGGTCAGTAAGCGTGGGACTGACCGAGCGGCGCATCGGCTTCCTGTTCGCGGTCTTCCTGGCGCTGCTTCTGCTCGCTGCCGGGCGGACGATGTGGCTCGGCGGGGTGCGGGCGAACTCGCTGCAGCGCACCGCCGCCACGCAGCAGGTCGACAACCTCGACGTGCCCGCCCAGCGCGGCACGATCACCGACCGCCACGGCGTCGAACTGGCGGTCTCCGAGCCGGCCGAGGACGTCGCGGTCTCGCCGTACCTCGTCAAATCGCCGCTGACGGCCGCGCACGAGCTCGCGCCGCTCATCGATCTCACCGAGGCCGAGGTCCTGCGCAAGCTCAACCAGCGTGACACCGGGTTCGTGTACCTCGCGCGCAAGCTGCCGAGTACCAAGGCCGACGCGATCCGCAAGCTCAAGCTCGAAGGGATCCAGTTCATCCCGACGTCGCATCGCGAGTACCCGCGCCGCTGGCTCGCGTCGCAGGTGCTCGGCGCGGTGGGGACCGACGGCAACGGCCTGTCGGGCCTCGAGTACGCCCAGGAGCGCACGCTGGGCGGCGTCGACGGCAAGCGGCGGATCGTCAAGGACGCGCTCGGCGAGCCGATCACCGTGCAGGAGCTCAAGCGCGCCAAGGCCGGACAGGACATCCAGCTGACGCTCGACGCCCAGCTGCAGAACAAGGTCGAGGACGTCCTCGCGCAGGTGGGGGCGGTCTGGCGGCCGAAGGGCGCGACCGCTGTCGTCATGAACCCGCACAACGGCGCGGTGCTCGCGCTCGCCAACTGGCCGCGCGTCGACGCCAACGATCTCAGCGGCGCCCCCGGCTACGCATCGCAGGACCGAGCGGTCGGCTTCAACTACGAGCCGGGGTCGACGTTCAAGGCCTTCACGGTCGCCGGCGCGATCGAGGACAACGTCGTCTCGCCGGATGACATCTTCCATCTGCCGCCGACGATCACGGTCGCCGACCGGGAGATCGGAGAGGCGCACGCGCGCGGCGCGGTCGACCTCAGCACCGCGCAGATTCTCCAGCAGTCCTCGAACGTCGGCACGGTCCGGATCGGCCAGCGTCTCGGCGCGCGGCGCTTCGCGAGCTGGGTGCAGCGCTTCGGCTTCGGGCGCAAGACCCGCATCGCACTGCCCGGCGAGGAGTCCGGCCAGGTGCTCGCGCTCAACCGCTACTCGGGCTCCTCGATGGGCAACCTGCCGATCGGCCAGGGCAACTCGGTGACGCCGATCCAGCTTGCGACGGGCTACGCGGCCATCGCCAACGGCGGGATCCTGCTGCGGCCGCGGATCATCCAGAGCATCGGCCGCACGACGGTGCCGCGTGCGCCCGGCAAGCGGGTCATCTCCGGTCGCACGGCGGCGCAGATCCGCACGATGCTCGAGGGCGTGCTGGAGGCGGGCGGCACCGCCAGCCAGGCCGCGATCGCGGGCTACACGCTCGCCGGCAAGACCGGCACGGCGAACAAGATCGAGACCGAGGGCCCGAACAAGGGCGAGTACTCCAAGACGCGCTTCATCGCGTCGTTCGCCGGCTTCGCCCCGGCGCGGCGCCCGAAGCTCCTCGTCACGGTCATGGTCGACGAGCCGCAGGGTGAGATCTACGGCTCCGAGGTCGCCGCCCCGGCGTTCCAGGAGATCATGCGCTTCGCGCTGCCATACCTGGGTATCGCGCCGGGCTGAGTGGCTCTCACGCTGGGCTCATCTTCGCGTCGTACCGTCGCGGCATGCGAAAGACATTGACGCTGTTGGCCACGCTCGGCGTGGCAGCCGGGCTCACGGCCGGCTGCGGCTCGCAGTCCTCGCCACCGCGGGTCGCGTCGTTGCCCGCGAAGCCTGATCCCGGGCGCTTCGCACATCAGGTACAGAACGCGTGGTTTCCGTTGCGACCGGGCACCGTCTACGAGTACCGCGGCGAGGACGAGGGCAAGTCCGCCCGCGACGTCCTCACCGTCACGCACCGCACGAGGACGATCCAGGGCGTGCGCTGCACGGTCATCGACGACCGGCTCTATACGCGTGGCGTGCTCTCCGAGCACACCACCGACTGGTACGCGATGGATCAGGACGGAGCCGTCTGGTATTTCGGTGAGGCCACGGCCACGTTGACCCGCGCCGGCAAGGTCAAGGACACCGAGGGCTCATGGCGGAGCGGCGTCGACGGCGCTCGCGCCGGGATCTACATGCCCGCCGATCCGCGCGTCGGACAGAGCGCCAGCCAGGAGTACTACAAGGGCCACGCCGAGGACCACTTCACGGTCGTCTCGCTCGTCGCGCGCGCCAAGACCCCGGGCGCGTCCTCACGCCACGCGCTGCTGACCAAGGAGTTCACCCCGCTCGAGCCCGGGGTGCTCGACCACAAGCTCTACGTCCGCGGCGTCGGCACGGTGCTCGAGGAGACCGTCAAGGGCGCAAACGAGCGCTTCGAACTGGTGTCCGTCCGACACGAGTGACATCACAACACCCGAATGATCGGGTGCCCCTATGAGGAAGCGGGATGACCGCCCGCGCCGCGGCGCGCGTCAGGGCGTGGCTCGCGGTGGGCGCGCTGCTGCTCGCACCGGTCGTCCTGTGGGCCGCGGCGCGCCCGCTCGACAGCCGGGTCGCCAGCGCCACGGCGACGCTGTCGAGCCTCGCGAACATCACCGCGCTCATGGGCACGGCGGCCTTCGCGGCCAACCTCATCATCGGCAGCCGCGTGCGGCCGGTCGTGCGGCTCTTCGGCGGACTCGAGGCGATGTACGCGGCCCATCGCCGGCTCGGTGTCGCCGCGTTCGGACTGCTTGTCGCCCACGCCGTGCTGGCCACCGGCCGGGCCGCTGCGGATTCCGGCCAGGACGCGCTGGCGCTGTTCTCGCCGGCGTCGGGCTGGGCTGTGTTCACCGGGACGGTCGCGCTCGCCGGCATGGCGGCAGCGCTCGCGGCGACCCTGTTCGCGCGGCTGTCGCACGAGACGTTCGTCCTCGTCCAGAGAGGTCTCGGCCTGACCTTCGCCCTCGGGGCGATACACGCGCTCGGGGTGCCCGGCACCAGGTCCTCCACGCCGCTGCTGATCTTCCTCGGCGCCGTCGTCGCCGTTGCGCTGACGGCGTTCGCCTACCGCTCATGGCGTTCCGGATCGCTGGTCCGCCGCCGGGGCTACACGGTGACGGGCGTCAACCGGCTCGACGGATCCGTCGTCGAGATTCGCCTCGAGTCGGCCGGTCCCGCCATGTCCTTCCTGCCCGGGCAGTTCATCTTCGTGAGCTTCCGCGCGGGGTCGATCGGGCGCGAGCCACATCCATTCTCGATCGCGTCGTCACCAGGGGCCCCGACGCTCGACATCGTCGTCAAGGCGCTGGGCGACCACACGCGAGCGCTCATGTCGCTTGTGCCCGGAACCCAGGCGGACGTCGAGGGCCCGTACGGCGCGTTCTCGTATCTGAACGTCCCTCACGTGCGGCAGATCTGGATCGCCGGTGGCATCGGGGTCACGCCCTTCCTGAGCATGGCGCGAAGCATCGACGCGTCCGCCTACGAGATCGACTTCTACTACTGCACCGAGGGCCCGGAGCACGCGCACCTGCTCGATGAGATGCTGGAGATCGCCGATCGCGACCTGCGGCTGCGCGTCATCGCCGTGCGCACGCGCTCGCTCGGCCGCATCAGCGCCCAGGACATCATCGGCGTGAGCCGTCCGATCGAACACGACGCGGCGGTGCTCATCTGCGGGCCGCCGTTGATGATGGACCATCTGGCGGCGCAGTTCCACGAGCTCGGGGTCCCCCGCGACCAGGTGTACTTCGAGGACTTCAGCTTCCTGGCACCAGCGGCCGACCGTCGCCGCGTCACGCTGCGCGCCACCGGCCGGGTCCGGCCCCACAACTAGAGTGTTCTCGCGATGACGCTGCACGAGGTGTTCGGCGACGCAGCCTCCGACAGTCCGCCCGTCGAGGTCTCCGCGCTCGCGTACGACAATCGCCGCGTCGGGCCCGGGACCGTGTTCTTCTGCGTCCGCGGCTTCACGCGCGATGGCCATGACTTTGCGGCGGATGCGGTCAAGCGCGGCGCCGTGGCGCTCGTCGTCGACCACCCGCTCGCGCTCGGCGTACCCGAGGTGCTCGTCGACGACGTGCGGGCCGCGATGGCACCCGCCGCCGCGCGGCTGCACGGCGACCCGACGCAGCGTCTGCGCACCGTCGGCGTCACCGGCACGAACGGCAAGACGACGACCGCCTACCTCGTGCGGGCGCTGCTCGAGGCCGCCGGCCGGCCGACAGGGCTGCTCGGCACCGTGACGTCGATCATCGGCGGCGAGGCGCACGAGGTCGCCCGCACGACGCCGGAGGCCATCGACCTGCAGGCGACGTTCGCGCAGATGCTCGCCACCGGCGACACCGATTGCGTGATGGAGGTCTCCAGTCACGCGCTCGCCCTCGGCCGCGCGGGCGCGATCCACTGGTCGGCGGCCATCTTCACGAACCTCACCCAGGACCACCTGGACTTCCACCCGACGATGGAGGACTACTACGCCTCCAAGCGCAAGCTCTTCGAGGCCCGGCCGGGGATCACCGTCGTCAACATCGACGATGCCTACGGGCGCCGGCTCGCGTATGAGGTCGCCGGCACGACCGACGTCGTCACGGTCGGCATCGACTGCGCGGACGCCGACCTGCGCGCGACCGAGATCGACAGCGACTTCAACGGGTCCACGTTCTGCGCCGGTGGTCTGAAGCTACGCACCCCGCTCCCCGGGCGCTTCAACGTCATGAACGTGCTCGGGGCGGTGGCGGCGGTGCGCGCGCTCGGTGTCGACGACGAGACGATCGTGGCCGCGCTGCCCGCAGCGGGTCGCGTCCCGGGCCGCTTCGAGCCGGTCGACGCGGGCCAGGACTTCGCCGTCCTCGTCGACTACGCCCACACGCCCGACTCGCTGGAGAACGTTCTCGCGGCCGCGCGGCCGCTGACGCGCCGCCGGCTCGTGTGCGTCTTCGGCTGCGGCGGCGATCGCGATCGCGGCAAGCGCCCGCAGATGGGGGAGATCTCGGCGCGCCTCGCCGACCTGACGATCGTGACATCGGACAACCCCCGCTCCGAGGAGCCCGGCGCGATCGTCGAGGAGATCCTCGCGGGGATCGCCGACCGCTCGGCCACCGAGGCGATCGTCGATCGCCACGCGGCGATCCAGCGGGCGGTGGGGCTCGCCGGGCCCGGCGACGTCGTCGTCATCGCCGGCAAGGGCCACGAGCAGGGCCAGGAGTTCGAGGCGGGGCGCAAGCTGCCCTTCGACGACGTGCAGGTCGCCCGCGAGGCGCTGCGTGCGCGACTGGTCGCCTGAGCAGGTCGCGCGGGCGGCGGGCGCGCGGCTCGTCTGCGCGCCCGCCGGTCCGCCCGACGATCGGCCCGGACCGTGGCGCGTGACGATCGACTCGCGCGATATCCGGGCCGGCGACCTGTTCGTCGGCCTGCCTGGCGCGCGGGTCGACGGCGGGCGCTTCGCCGGGCAGGCGCTCGCGGACGGCGCGTGGGGCACGCTCGTCGCGACCGATCACGCGCGCGTCGATCACGCCGGCGTCGTCATCGCAAGCGACGACCCGCTCGCGGCGCTCCAGTCGCTCGCGCGCTCGTGGCGGCGCTGGCTCGGCGCGCAGGTCATCGGCATCACCGGGTCGACCGGGAAGACGTCGACGAAGGATCTGCTCGCCGCGATGCTCGCGCAGGATCGTCACGTCGTGGCGAGCGCGCAGAACCTCAACACCGAGATCGGGTTGCCGCTGACGATCCTCGGCGCTCCGGAGCGCACCCAGGCGCTCGTGCTCGAGATGGCGATGCGCGGCGCCGGCCAGATCGCGGAGCTCGCGGCGATCGCGGAGCCCGACGTCGGGGTCATCGTCAACGTCGGCCCCGTCCACCTCGAGTTGCTCGGTTCGATCGAGGCCGTCGCCGCGGCCAAGGCGGAGCTCATCGCCGGGCTGCGACCGGGCGCGACCGCGGTGCTGCCGGCCGGCGAGCCGCTCCTGGATGCCCATCTCCGCGACGACGTCGACGTCGTGACGTTCGGCGCGGGCGGCGACGTGTCAGAGCTGCCCGACGACCTCGAGCTGCCGTTCCGCTCGGCGCACATGGTCAGCAACGCGCTGGCCGCGCTCGCCGCGGCGCGGGCCGTCGGAGCGCGGCCGAGCGGGTTGCTCGAGGTCGAGCTGAGCGCGATGCGCGGCCAGCGGATCGAGCTGCCCGGGCCGGTCCTCGTCATCGACGACTGCTACAACGCCAACCCGATGTCGATGCGTGCCGCCCTCGACGATCTCGCCGTGTCCGCGTCCGGGCGCAAGGTCGCGGTGCTCGGAGACATGCTCGAGCTGGGCCCCGAGGAGGGCCGCTACCACGAGGAGATCGGCGCCTACGCCCGGGAGGCCGGGGTCGACGTGCTCGTCACCGTCGGCCCGCGTGCGGAGCGGATGCGCGACGCCTTCGGCGGCGAGACGCACCGGGCCGCCGACGCGGCCGAGGCCGCGGCGCTCGCGCGCGAGCTGCTGCGCCCGGGCGATACCGTCGTCGTGAAGGCGTCGCGCGGCGTCGGCCTCGAGGTCGTCGCTCAGAGCCTGCAGGCGGCGGAGTAGCCGGAATGGGAGAGGTCCTCATCGCCGGCACCGCGGCGCTGCTCATCTGCATCTTCCTGTCGCCGAAGTTCATCGAGTTCCTGCGCGAGCGCGAGTTCGGGCAGTTCATTCGCGCCGAAGGACCCGAGGGCCACCACGTCAAGGCGGGCACGCCGACGATGGGCGGGATCATCATCTTCACGGCGATCTCGATCCCGTTCCTGATCATGTCCGACTACGACTGGCGGGCGGTCGGGGTCTACGCGGCGGCGATGGGCTGCGCGCTCATCGGCTTCGCCGACGACTACATCAAGATCGTCCGCCGCCGCTCGCTGGGGCTGAGCGCGCGGATGAAGCTCGGCATCACGATCCTCATCTCGATCGGGCTGTGGTGGGTCGCGACCCGCAAGGCGGGCCTGCCGGAGACGCTGCGCCTGCGCTTCGTCGACTACCAGATCGACCTGAGCTTCCTCGGCGGAATCCCGTTCCTCGTACTCATCTACGTCGTGCTCGCCGGTACGACGAGCGCCGTGAACCTCACCGACGGCCTCGATGGGCTCGCCGCGGGGTGCGCCGCGATCGTCCTGCTCTGTTACATCGGGATCACGTTCATCACCGCCGGGCAGAAGGACCTCGCGCTGCTGTCGGCCTGTCTCGTCGGCGCATGCGTGGGCTTTCTGTGGTTCAACGCCTTCCCGGCGACGATCTTCATGGGGGACACGGGGTCGCTCGGGTTAGGTGGCGCGATCGCGGGGCTCGCGATCATGACGAAGACCGAGATCCTGCTCATCCTCATCGGCGGCATCTTCGTCGTCGAGGCGCTGAGCGTCGTCATCCAGGTCTTCTCATTTCAGACGTTCCGCAAGCGCGTGTTCCTCATGGCGCCGATCCATCACCACTTCGAGCTCATGGCGTGGTCAGAGACGAAGATCATCCTGCGCTTCTGGATCGTGGCCGCGATCTGCAGCGCGATCGGCTTCACGGTGTACCAGCAGTCCGTCGTGCCGTGAGCGGCGTGCGGCCGCCGCTGCCGCCGGGTCCGTGGCTCGTCGTCGGGCTGGCGCGCTCGGGGATCGCAGCGGCGCGGGTGCTCAGCGCACGCGGCGAGCAGGTCGTCGCGGTCGACGCCGGTCGCCCCGATGTCCCGTCTGACATCGACGCCCACCTCGAGACCGACGGGCTCGCGCAGCTCGCTCACGTCCGTGCCGTCGTCAAGTCCCCGGGCGTGCCGCGCGAGGCGCCGGTCATCGCCGCCGCGCGCGAGCGTGAGATCCCGGTGCTCGGCGAGCTCGAGCTCGGCTGGACGCTGCTGCCGAACGAGTTCATCGCGGTGACCGGCACGAACGGCAAGACGACGACGGTCGAGCTGCTCGGCCACATCCACCGCGAGGCCGGCGTCGCGGCCGCGGTCGCGGGCAACGTCGGGACGGCACTCAGCGGCCTGGCCGGCGAGCTTCACCCGGCCGCGGTCGTCGTCTGCGAGGCGAGCTCGTTTCAGCTCGAGGACACGACGTACTTCGCGCCCGAGGGCGCCGTGCTGCTCAACGTGCAAAGCGACCACCTCGACCGCCACGGCACGCGCGACGACTACCTCAGCGCGAAGCTCAAGGTGTTCGCCAATCAGGGCAACGACGACGTCGCGGTCGCTCCCTTCGGATTGGGCGTCGAGGACCTCGGCGGCTGCGCGCGGCGCATCTGCTTCGGAGGCGACGGCGAGCTCGCCGACCGCGCCGGGCATCTGTGGTGGGACGAGGAGCCGCTGATCGCCCATGAGGAGATCGGCCTGCGCGGCGCGCATAACCGCGCGAACGCGGCCGCCGCGGCGGCGATCGCGCTCGCCCGGGGTCTGGATCCGGACGCCGTGCGAGCCGGCCTGCGCGGATTCTCGAGCGTCGAGCACCGGCTCGAGGAGGTCGCCACGCACGAGGGCGTGCTCTACGTCGACGACTCCAAGGCGACGAACGTCGCCTCGACGCTCGTCGCGCTCGCGAGCTTCGACGCGCCGGTACACCTCATCCTCGGCGGCCTGGGCAAGGGACAGGACTTCTCGGCGCTGCGTGACCGCGCCCACGCGGTCTACCTGATCGGCGAGGCGGCCGAGCAGCTCGAGCGCGAGGTCGGCGGCGAGCGCTGCGGCGATCTCGAGACCGCGGTCGCCCGCGCCCGCGCCGCCGCGCGCGAGGGCGACGTCGTCCTGCTCTCGCCGGCTTGCGCGAGCTTCGACCAGTTCACCGACTACGAGGCTCGCGGCCGGGCGTTCAAGGCCCTGGTCGCGTCTCGTAGCGCCTGAACGGAGGGGCGGTGAAAATGACCGTAGAGCGTCGATGCTCGACGCCAGATAGACCGCTCAGCGCGTGCCGCGGGAGTAGTCGCGGCGATCGATGTCGCGACCGATCGTGCTCGGGATCGACGCGCCTGGGGCGTCGCCGCCGTCGGAGTTGTACGGGCGCTGGTTGATCGCGCTGCCGCTGCGCGAGTAGTAGCCGTGGGCGATCGCGAAGAAGAACACGACGACGAAGATGAGGAACAGCCAGCTTCCGTCGGCGAATGCGAATGCGAGCGGCATGCCGTAAAGGATGAACCCCCCGGCCCGCGCCGAATGTGAGATAGGACACAGGGGCGATCGGCGCGAGGACTTGGGATGGCGCCGTCGAAGAGCCATGCGATGGGCTCTGCCGCCGAGCCGCCAGCCAAGAGACGCACGCCGAAGCCGGTCGAGTACAACATCCTGCTCACGGCGACGTTGTGCCTGCTCGCGGCCGGTGCGGTCATGGTCTACAGCGCCTCGTCGGCGCGCACGCTGCTCGAGACCGGCGGCGACGGCACCGGCTATCTCGTCAAGTACGTCGCCTACGGCGCGGTCGGCCTCGTCCTCATGCAGGCGCTCGCGCGCGGCAGCGGGATGGAGTTCGTGCGGCGGATCACCCCGATGCTGCTCGGCATCTCATTCGTGCTGCTGCTCGCGGTCAAGGTCCCGCACGTCGGCGTGCGCATCAACGGCGCCACGCGCTGGATCGGCGCCGGCCCGCTGCAGTTCCAGCCCTCCGAGCTCATGAAGCTCTCGCTCGTGCTCTACGCCGCCGGCCTGCTCGCCGCGCACCCGGCGCGGCTGCGCACGCTGAAGGCGATCGCCAGCCCGCTGCTCGTCGTCGGTGGCGCCGCGATCCTGCTCATCGCCTCCCAGCCCGACCTGGGGACGGCGCTTGTCATCGCGTTCACGCTTGGCGCGCTGCTGATGGTGGCCGGCGTCCCGATGCGGCTGCTCGGCGTGATGGCCGGCATCGGCGCCGTGCTGGTCGTGGCGTTCGTCCTCGTCGAGCCCTACCGGGCGGCCCGCTTCGCGGCCTTCCTCAACCCGTGGGCGCACTCGGACTCGATCGGCTTTCAGGCGGTGCAGGGCCAGATCGCGCTCGGCTCCGGCGGCCTGTTCGGCGTCGGCCTCGGTGAGTCGGTCCAGAAGGTCTTCTACCTGCCCGAGGCGCACACCGACTTCATCCTCGCCGTCATCGGCGAGGAGCTCGGCGTCGCCGGCATCAGCGGTCTGCTGTTCCTGTACGGCCTCATCGGCTACGCGGGGCTGCGCACGGCGAAGGCCGCGACGACCCGCTTCGCCCAGCTGCTCGCCGCCGGGCTCACGTCCCTCATCCTCTGCCAGGCGCTGCTGAACGTCTTCGCCGTCCTCGGGCTCGCGCCGCTGACCGGCGTGCCGCTGCCGTTCATCTCGTCGGGATCGAGCAGCCTGATCGTGCTGCTCGTGACGATGGGAATGCTGCTCAACGTCGCCGCGCGCAACGAGCTGCACCTCAGCGCGCTGCCCAACCCCGCCTCGCGTCGGGACGATGCGCAAGGATCAGGGCGTGCCCAGAGTGCTCATCGCGGCAGGTGGGACGGCCGGGCACGTGGTGCCCGCGCTGGCGGTCGCCGAGCGGCTGAGGGCGGCCGGAGCTGACGTCGTCTTCGTCGGCGGCGAGCGCGCGGAGGCGCAGCTCGTCCCGGCGGCCGGCTACGAGCTGCGGACGATCCGCGTCGAGGGCCTGAGCCGCTCCAACCCTGTGCGGGCCGCGCGCGCCGGCCTGCGCGCAGGCGCTGCCGTCGGTGTCGCGCTGCGGATCGTCCGCGAGCTGCGCCCGGCGGCGGTGCTCGGTGGCGGCGGCTATGTCGCGGGACCGGTCGGGCTCGCGGCGGCGGCGGCGCGGGTACCGCTCGTGCTCACCGAGGCCGACAGCCACCTCGGCGTCACCAACCGCCTCCTCGCCCCGCTCGCCCGGCGCGTGTGCCTCGCGTTCCCGATCGCGGGGAAGCGCGGGGCGCGCTACCTGCTCACCGGGCGGCCGGTCCCGCCGCCGGCGCAGGACGTGGCTGCGGCGCGGGCGCGGTTTGATCTCGTGGAGGGCGAGACGTGCGTGCTCGTGTTCGGCGGCTCGCTCGGGGCTCGCACGATCAACGAGGCGGCGGTGGAGGCGTTCGGGGCCGCGCCGTTCCGGGTCCTGCACGCCGCGGGGGAGCGCGACCACGACGCCCTGCGCGACCGCGTCGGCGGACCGCACTACGACCTGCGCGCGTACATCGACGACTTCGCGCAGGCGCTCGCGGCCTGTGATCTGTGCGTCGCGCGCGCCGGCGGCTCGATCTTCGAGATCGCCGCCGCGGGCAAGCCGGCGATCCTCGTGCCCTATCCCCACGCGACGGGTGACCACCAGACCGCCAATGCCCGCTGGATGGCCGACGCCGGCGCGGCTGTGGTCGTCCCGGATCGCGAGCTGACCGCCGCGCGGCTCGGCCAGGAGGCCGGCGCGCTGCTGGGCGACAGGTCGCGCCTGGCGGCGATGGCGGCGGCGTCGGCCGCGCTGGCCCGGCCCGACGCCGCGCAGCGGATCGCCGACGAGGTGCTCGCGGCCGCGCGGGAGCGTGCGGCGTGATCACCGCCGAGGCCTGGAACGGGCGGCGACTTCACTTCGTGGGGCTCGGCGGCGCGGGGATGAGCGGCCTCGCGCTCGTGGCGCACGCGCTCGGCGCGGACGTGACCGGCTCAGACCAGGCGGAGTCCTCCTACCTCGCGCGGGTGCGCGCCGCGGGCATCGCACCGGTCGTCGGGCACGCCGCCGAGAACGTCCCCGCCGGCGGCGACGTCGAGCTCGTCGTCTCCACCGCGATCGGGCCGGACAATCCCGAGCGGGTCGCCGCGCGCGAGCGAGGGTTGCCCGAGATCCACCGCGGCGCGCTTCTGGGCGAGGTCAGCCGCCTGCGGCGGACGATCGCGGTCGCCGGCACGCACGGCAAGACGACGACATCGTCGATGGTCGTGCACGCGCTGCTCGCGCTCGGCGAGGATCCGTCCTATCTGATCGGCGGCGAGCTGCGCCGACCGGGCTTGCCCGGTCGCGGCACGAACGCGGCGCTCGGCAGCGGTGAGTGGCTCGTCGTGGAGGCCGACGAGTCCGACCGCTCGTTCCTCGAGCTGCAGCCCGAGATCGCGATCGTCACGAACATCGAACTCGACCACCACACGACCTACGCGTCGCACGTCGAGCTCGAGCGGGCGTTCGGGACCTTCCTGCGCGACAGCCTGCGCGTCATCGTCGCCGACACGGCCGAGGCGGTCGCGTTTCTCGATCGCGTCGGGGTCAGCGAGGCGGCGTTCTTCGGCGCGTCGGACGTCGTGCTCGACGAGCGCGGCGCGCGCTTCACGTGGGCCGAGCAGCACGTCGAGCTGACCGTGCCCGGCGCGCACAACGTGGCCAACGCCGCAGCCGCGCTGACCGCGTGCGTCATGACCGGCGTGCCGCCCGAGCGGCTGGCGGGCACGCTGGCGGACTTCCGCGGTGCGGGGCGGCGCTTCGAGCGGCTGGGGAGGACGGCGAGTGGCGCCGAGATCGTCGACGACTACGCCCACCACCCGACCGAGGTGCGCGCCGCGATCCTCGCCGCCCGCACGCTCGGCTACGGGCGCGTGATCGCCGCCTTCCAGCCGCACCTGTTCTCGCGCACGCAGCTGCTCGCGCGCGAGTTCGGGGCCGCTCTCGTGCTCGCTGACCGCGCGTGCGTGCTCGAGGTCTATCCCGCGCGGGAGCGCGCCGAGGACTTCCCCGGTGTCTCGGGCCTGCGCGTGGCCGAGGCCGCGGCCGATGCGGCGCGCGGCCGGCCGGTCGCCTGGGCGCCGGACTTCGCCGCAGCCGAGACGGTGCTGCGCGCCAGCTTGCGTGACGGCGACGTGTGCCTCGTGCTCGGCGCGGGGAACATCGACGCGCTCGGCCGGGCACTTGTCGGCGGTGCCTAGACTTTCCCGCGTGGCGATCGAGCGCAACGGGGAGGGATCAGAGCCGCTGCGCCCCGAACCGATCCGGCGGCTCGCGCGCGCCGAGGAGCACCGCATCGCCCGCTCGTCGCGGCTGGGCTCCGGAACGCTCGCGTGCCCGAGGTGCGACGCCCCGGTCGTACTCGGCCTGTCGCCTGCCGCGCCCACCGATCCGATGGGCTGCCCGTTTTGCCATCACTGCGGCGCCGTCCGCGACTTCCTGTCGCTGGAGTCTCCATCGCGGCCCGCGCATGTGGAGGTGCGCGTGGTGCTGCGCGGGCGCGCGGTCGACAAACAGCGTCGATAAGGATGAGGGGAGCG
>JAWVGM010000176.1:0-6952 GCA_033855075.1 Solirubrobacteraceae bacterium
TGGTGCGCGGGAGCGGGAGCTGGTTGCGCTTGAGGAGGTCGACGAAGCCGTCTTCGAGGACGCTGAGGGTGACGTCCGATCCGAGGGCTTGGCGCAGCTTGGTGGCGCCGGGCTTGTGGAGGTGGCGAGCGATGCACCGCTCGATCGCCTCGGGGCGTGTGCCGTGGTGGATCCAGGCCTCGTGGCACGCGCGCGTGAGCTGCTCGGGCGTGAGGTGAGGGGCGAGGTCGAGCAGGAGCCGAGGGATGGTGGTGATCGGGATGCCGTGCCAGGTGTCGACGTCGAGGTGGTGTAAATGTGTGTCGCGGTGAATGACGATTCCGGGGCGCGTGCGGTGGGCGCCTGTGGGCACGGTGACCTCCGGGAGCGGCGGCCGCGTCCGAAGGATCCGGAGCATGAAGCCGAGTGCCCTATGACTCAGCACGGCCCCGTTTCCGGCGGCCAGCACGGCGGCCATGTAGTCGCCGCGCAGTGATGGCGCAACGTGGCCGAGGGCGTAGACCCCGCGATGGACGCGCCGCAGCCGTCCGTCGGCGAGCCATCGTTGAATGCGCTTGCGGTCCACGCCGGCCGCGATGAGATGCGCGTGCGTCACCCGACCGTACTGTCGGTCGGCGATCCTCGCGACTCTGGCAGCATGTGCCCGCATATAAGGCAATAGCTGCCAGGCTCGCGTGATTCGGCCCCGTCGCGGCGCGCGATTCCGGTCATCCGTTGGCCGCGACCCTGGCTATCGTGGAACCCGCGCCCATGCCCGACTTCAAGCTCGACGACCTCTTCACCCCCGCCGCCGATCAGCCGCGGGCGATCGAGCAGATCTCCGCGACGGTGCGCTCCGGCGACCGCTTCACGACGCTGCTCGGCGCGACCGGCACCGGCAAGACGATGACGATGGCCGGGGTCATCCAGGAGCTGCAGCGCCCGACGCTCGTGCTCGCGCACAACAAGACGCTCGCGGCGCAGCTGTGCAACGAGTTCCGCACGTTCTTCCCGGAGAACGCGGTCGAGTACTTCGTCTCCTACTACGACTACTACCAGCCCGAGGCGTACGTCCCGAGCCGCGACCTCTACATCGAGAAGGACTCCGCGATCAACGAGGAGGTCGACCGCCTCAGGCACGCCGCCACGGCCGCGCTGTTCGCCCGCCGCGACGTGATCATCGTCGCGAGCGTGAGCGCCATCTTCGGCCTCGGCTCGCCGGAGACCTACGAGATGAACATGCAGGTCCTGCGCAAGGGCGACATCGTCGACCGCGACGAGTTGCTGCGAAAGCTCGTCTCGATCCAGTACACGCGCAACGACACCGCGCTCGGGCGCGGCTCGTTCCGGGTCAGGGGGGAGACGCTCGAGGTCTTCCCCGCCTACGAGGAGACCGCCTTCCGCGTGACGATGTTCGGCGACGAGGTGGAACGCCTGCAGCACTTCGACCCGCTTACCGGCGAGCTCATCAAGGACGACCTCGAGCACGTCGCGGTCTGGCCGGCCACGCACTACAACGTCAAGGAAGGCATGATCGACCGCTCGGTCCAGGAGATCGCCGCGGAGCTCAACGCCCGCTGCGCCGAGCTCGAGGCCGAGGGCAAGCTGCTCGAGTCCCACCGGCTCAGACAGCGCACGCAGTACGACATGGAGATGCTGCGCGAGATGGGCTTCTGCAACGGCATCGAGAACTACTCGCGCATCCTCGACGGCCGCGCGCCGGGCGATCGGCCGTACTGCCTCATCGACTACTTCCCCGAGGATTTCGTCTGCTTCCTGGACGAGTCCCACCAGACCGTTCCGCAGATCGGCGGCATGTACGAGGGAGACCGCTCGCGCAAGCAGACGCTCGTGGACTACGGCTTTCGCCTCCCGTCGGCGCTCGACAACCGCCCGCAGACCTTCGAGGAGTTCCTCCAGATCACGCCGACCGTCGTGTTCGTCTCGGCGACGCCCGGCAAGTACGAGCGCGCGAACTCGGGCAAGGTCGTCGAGCAGATCGTCCGCCCGACGGGCATCGTCGACCCGCAGGTCGAGGTGCGCGAGACGCGCAACCAGATCGACGACCTCATGAACGAGATCAGGACGGTCGTCGAGCGCGAGGAGCGCACGCTCGTCACGACGCTGACGAAGAAGATGAGCGAGGACCTCACGGACTACCTGCTCGAGATGGGCTTCAAGGTCCGCTACCTGCATTCCGAGATCGACACGCTCGAGCGCATCCAGATCATCCGCGACCTGCGCCTGGGCGAGTACGACGTGCTCGTCGGCGTCAATCTCCTCCGTGAGGGCCTCGACCTCCCCGAGGTGTCGCTCGTCGCGATCCTCGACGCCGACAAGGAGGGATTCCTGCGCGGGGAGACCTCGCTCATCCAGACGATCGGCCGCGCCGCCCGCAACATCGAGGGCAAGGTGATCATGTACGCCGACAAGGAGACTGACGCGATGCGCACCGCCTTGCGCGAGACCGACCGCAGGCGCGCGATCCAGGTCGCCTACAACGAGGAGCACGGCATCACGGCCGCGACGATCGTCAAGGGAATCTCCGACATCGCCGAGTTCCTGCAGTCCGAGTCCAAGCTGCCGGGCAAGAAGCGCCGCAAGCGCGCGGGCAAGACCGAGCACATGTCGCTCTCAGACCTCGAGCAGACGATCGTCGAGCTGGAGGAGGAGATGCTCGCCGCCGCCGAGGAGCTGCGCTTCGAGTACGCGGCCCGCGTGCGCGACGAGATCCGCGACCTGCGCCGCGAGCTCGACACCGCGCAGGCCAACGAGGCGCCGGCGTAGCTCTATCGCACCAGGGGCGGCACGGCGTCGCGCCACGTCACGTCGCGACTCGCGGCGGATGTGATCGGCGTCGCCATCGTGCTCACGGTGTCTCCTCAAGGACCGGGGTGGACGTCTGGCGTGACGTGGGCGGGAAGGGCGCGCGGGCGAAGATCGCCTCGATCGGGAGGTCGAAGAACTCGGCCAGACGAAGCGCGAGGTCAAGGCTCGGGCTGTAGTCGCCGCGCTCGAGGTAACCGATCGTCTGGTAGTTGACCCCGATCGCCTCGGCGAGCTGCTGGCGCGACAGACTGTGCTCGGCTCGCAGCACGCCGATGCGGTTGTACAGCGGCGGCTGGATCCCTTTCGGTTTCCGGCCCACGTTGTCCTTATACAACAGATCAATGCATATGTACGACAACCTTCACGACGCGGTTCTCGCCTGGTATGACCGCGAGGGCCGCGATCTGCCCTGGCGGCGCACCCGCGACCCGTACGCGATCCTCGTCTCAGAGGTCATGACGCAGCAGACGCAGGTCGCCCGCGTCGTGCCGTACTACACGCGCTGGCTCGCACGCTGGCCGACGGTCGCCGCGCTCGCCGACGCGCAGCCCGCGGACGTCGTCTCCGCGTGGGTCGGGCTCGGCTACAACGTGCGCGCGTTGCGGCTACAGGCCGCCGCGCGGGTGGTTGCCCGCGACGGCTGGCCGCGCGACACCGCCGGCCTGCTCAGCCTGTCTGGCATCGGGCCGTACACGGCCGCGGCCGTGTCGGCGTTCGCGTTCGGCGAGCGGGTCGCGGCGGTCGATACGAACGTGCGCCGCGTCGCGCAGCGCATCGGCACGACGCCGGACGATCTGCTCCCGCAACGCCGCCACGTCGACTGGAACCAGGCGGCGATGGAGCTCGGCGCGACGGTCTGCACAGCCCGCGCCGCGCGCTGCGACGCCTGTCCGGCGGCGCCGTGGTGCGCCTCGCGGGGGCTCGTCCCGGCCGCGCCGAAGCCCGCGCGCGGCCCACGCGAGCGCTTCGCCGGCAGCGACCGCTGGGCGCGTGGGCGCATCGTTGCAGCGCTCGTGGCAGGGCACGGCATGCCCGCCGAGATCGAGCCGGTGCGGCTCGAGCGCCTCCTCGCGGCACTTGAGCGCGACGGTCTCGTGGAGCGAACGCATGAGGGAGTGGGACTCCCGCGCCGACCTCGGTAATGTGCGACGACCGGATCCCGAACGCGAAGAACCACCGGAGGCTTCCCGTTGGCGCTCGACCGTCAGTTCATCGAGAAGAGAGACTTTCCCATCGGCCGCCGCGGCTACGAGCCGTCGGCCGTCGATTCGCACCTGGCTGCGCTTGCCAGGGAGGTCGACGCGCTGCGGCGCGAAGCGGCCTCCGCCGGTCCGCGGCCCGGAGGCGACTCGCTGGCATCGGTGGCCAGCTCGCAGGTGCAGGTCATCGTCGAGGCCGCGGAGGCGAGCGCCGCGGAGATCGAGCGCGAGGCGCGCGAGCAGGCGGGACGGATCAGCAAGGAGGCCGCCCGCGACTCCCAGCGCGTCCGCGACGAGTCCATCGAGCGCTCGCAGGAGCACGTCGGCAAGGTGCATGAGGCGACCGCGCTCATGCTCCAGCGCGTCGACGCGATGGAGAGCGAGCTGAGCGCGCTCGTCGAGTCGCTGCGCACGGGTGCGAACCGGCTGAACGCCGATCTCTCCCTGCTCTCCGGAAATATGGGCGAGCTGTACGACGCCGCCGGCGAGACCCAGGCCGCGCCGGCGCCGGTCGCGCCCGCCGCGCCGGAGCCGGAGGCCGAGCTCGACGTCGTGGTGGTCGAGGAGGTCATCGTGGCGGTCGTCGAGGAGGATGCCATCGACGAGACCCCCGAGGAGTACGCGGCGGAGATCGACGAAACGCCTGCCGAGGAGGACGTCGAGGGCGCTCGGCTCATCGCGCTCAACATGGCCCTGAACGGGCAGTCGCGCGCCGAGACCGACCGCTATCTGGCCGAGAACTTCGACCTCTCAGATCGCGAAGCGCTGCTTGACGAGGTGTACGCGACCGTCGAGGGGTAGTTGCCGCACGTAGCGGGATCGTCTTCGATCGAACGTCTGTTCGCCGCCCTACAATGATGGGGTGGCCAAGCACGATCAGCTCGTCGTCTCCGGTGCGCGCGAGCACAACCTCAAGGACATCAGCCTGTCGCTTCCGCGCGACGCGCTCGTGGTCATCACGGGCCTGTCGGGATCCGGCAAGTCCTCGCTCGCGTTCGACACGATCTACGCCGAGGGGCAGCGCCGCTACGTCGAGTCGCTGAGCGCCTACGCGCGACAGTTCCTGGGGCAGATGGACAAGCCGGACGTCGACTCGATCGAGGGGCTGTCGCCGGCGATCTCGATCGACCAGAAGACGACGTCGCGCAACCCACGCTCGACGGTCGGCACGGTCACGGAGATCTACGACTACCTGCGCCTGCTGTGGTCGCGGGTCGGCCGCCCGCACTGTCACGTCTGCGGCGCGCCGATCGAGGGTCAGAGCGTCGAGCAGATCGTCGACCAGGTCATGGAGCTCGAGGAGAGCACGCGGTTCATGGTCATGGCGCCGATCGTGCGCGGGCGCAAGGGGGAGTACGGGAAGGTCCTACAGGAGCTGCGCTCGGATGGCTACACGCGGGTGAAGGTCGATGGCGAGCTGCGGATGCTCGAGGACCCGATCGAGCTCGACAAGAAGTTCAAGCACGACATCTCGGTCGTCGTCGATCGGCTCGTCATGCGCCACGACGTCCGCAAGCGCCTGGTGGACTCCGTCGAGACGGCGATCGCGCTGGCCGACGGGATCATCGAGATCGAGATCCTGCCCGCCCGCGGCGACGGGGACGCCGAAGGACGAGTCCTCACCTTCAGCGAGCGGTTCGCGTGCTTGAAATGCGGCACGTCGATGCCCGAGCTCGAGCCGCGGATCTTCTCGTTCAACTCGCCGCACGGCGCGTGCGAGCGCTGCACCGGCCTGGGCTCGATGCGGGAGATCGACCCCGAGCTGATCGTGCCCGACCCGGCGCTGTCGATCGCCGAGGGCGCGCTCGCGCCGTGGGCCAACAGCGCGTCGAACTACTACGAGCAGATCGCCGAGGCGATCGCCGAGCGCTACGACGTCGACCGCGAGGCGCCGTGGAGCGAGCTCGCCCAGGAGGATCGCGACCTCTTCCTCTACGGGACGAACGGCGAGCCGGTGCAGGTCACGTACCGCAATCGCTACGGGCGCCGGCGCTCCTACCGGACGCGCTTCGAGGGCATCATTCCCAACCTCGAACGGCGCTACCGCGAGACCGATTCGGAGTTCTCGCGCGAGAAGATCGAGGAGTACATGAGCGTCCGGCCGTGCCCGGCGTGCAAAGGCTCGCGGCTGCGGCCGGAGTCGCGCGCGGTGCTCGTCGGCGGGATGGCGATCCATGAGTTCACGGCGCTGTCGGTACACCGCGCGCTGACGTGGATCGACGAGATCGACCTCACGGAGACCGAGCGCCACATCGCGCGGATGATCCTGCGCGAGATCTGCGAGCGGCTGCGCTTCCTCGAGGACGTGGGGATCGGGTACCTGTCGATGGACCGCGCGGCGGCGACGCTGTCGGGCGGCGAGGCGCAGCGGATCCGGCTGGCCACGCAGATCGGCTCGTCATTGGTGGGCGTGCTGTACATCCTCGACGAGCCGTCGATCGGGCTGCACCAGCGCGATAACCACAAGCTGATCGGGACGCTCGAGCGCCTGCGCGATCTCGGCAACACCGTCATCGTCGTCGAGCACGACGAGCAGACGATGCGCGCCGCCGACCACCTCGTCGACCTGGGACCCGGCGCCGGCGAGCACGGCGGCTGGATCGTGGCGGCGGGTACCGCGGAGGAGATCGAGCAGGTTCCCGAATCCCTGACCGGCCAGTTCCTCGCCCGGACGCGGACGATCGCGATCCCGGCGAGGCGGCGCACGCCGTCGGGCTACGTGGAGATCCGCGGCGCGGCGCAGAACAACCTCAAGAAGATCGACGTGAAGGTCCCGCTCGGCGTGATGACCGCGGTGACCGGCGTGTCGGGCTCTGGCAAGTCGACGCTCGTCAACGAGGTGCTCTACAAGGCGGTCGGCAACCGCCTGCACCGCGCGCGGGTCCGGCCCGGGAAGCACACCGCGATCTTGGGATTGGACGCGCTCGACAAGATCATCGCGGTCG
>JAWVGM010000177.1:0-9684 GCA_033855075.1 Solirubrobacteraceae bacterium
GATCTACAACCGAGCTCGCGACTTCGCCCGCAGATACTCCCCCACGCACGCCTCCCCCAGCGCCCGCGGCGCCGTCTCCAGCACCCGGGCCCCCGCCGCCCGCACCCGCGCCGCGGCCCGCTCCCGAGCCGCGAGCACATCCAGTGCCGCGGCCGCGCGGTAGACATCGAGCTCGCGCGCCGGCTCAACTCGCAACATGGCGTCGAGGTCCGGGTCGATCACGCCGGCCACGAGGACCTCGTGGCGGCGGGCCAGAATAGGGACGGCCTCGATCAGCGAGCGCGCCGCGACCTCCTCGATTAGGTCGGTGAAGACGATGACCAGCGCGCGCTTGGACGACGTGACGTGGCGGAAGGCGAGCTCGTAGTCGGAGTCCTGCGCGCTGGGCTGCAGGTCGAAGACCGCGCGCACCAGCGCCTCTCCGCCCAGACGCCGCGGCGAGATGCGGCGCCGCAGCTCGCCGTCGAACGCCAAGGTCCCGCAGCGGTCGCCGAGCTCGTCGGCGACGAGACCGACGGCGGTCGCAGCGTCGACGGCGGCATCCAGGCGCGTCGCTCCGGCCGCGAGCGGGGCGGCCATGAGCCGGCCGCAGTCGAGCACGCAGATGACGTCGCGGTCCTGCTCGATGCGGTACTGGTTGCTCATCGGGCGGCCGAGGCGGACGGTCGCCGCCCAGTTGACCTGGCGGATGTCGTCGTCGGGCTCATAGTCGCGGATCGACTCGAACTCGGTCCCCAAGCCGAGCGGACCGCGCGAGCGGCGCCCGGATTCGCGGAAGCGGCCCGCCCGCACGGCGAGCGCGAGCCGCCGGGCCGCGGGCAGGTCGGGATAGACGAGCAGCTCGGTCGCCTCGCCGACGGGGTGATCCCACGTCGCCAGGCCGAATGGGCCCTCGGCGCGTACGACGGCGGGCGGCAGCACGCGGCGGCCGCGGCGGTGGCCGACGAGCTGCGCGCGCAGCGTCCCTTCGGCCTCCTGCGGGACGACCTCGACGTCGGACACGCGGGCCTGGCGCACGCGCATCCGGCGTGCGTCTGCATCGCCGTCGAGCAGGTCGACGACGAGCTCCGACGGCGCACCCCGCGGCACGATCGCGGCCACCCGCCGGCGAGCCCGGGGCGGCCGGCGCGCCGCGCGCGCGTCGGCGACGAACGCCCCGACGAGCGCTGCGACGAGCAGCCCGCCGAGCACCGGCCCGGCGAGCAGGACCGACAGGGCGATCGCGGCGAGCGCGGCCGCGCTGCGCGTCGTCGGGCTCACGCCTACTTACCTCGGCACCGGCACGGAGTCCAGCGCCGTGCGGATCGCCGCATCCGCGTCGTAGCGCTCGAGCTCGGCCTCGGGGCGCAGCACGAGACGGTGGCGCAGCACCGGCGCGGCCAGCCCGACCACATCGTCGGGCGTCACGAACGTGCGACCCGCGAGGACGGCGGCGGCCTTGGCCGCGACGAGCAGGTGCACCGCGGCGCGCGGGCTCGCGCCCAGCTGGACGCTCGGCAGCTCGCGCGTCGTGCGCACGAGCGTCACGAGGTAGCGCGCGACCTCGTCGGAGACGGTCACGGCGTCTACGGCAGCCCGCGCCGCGCGGAGCTGCTCGGCGCCCGCCACCACTTGCACGTCATCCAGCGACGCCGCGCGCACCCCTTCCCGCGCGAGCCCGAGCATCCGCAGCTCGCCGTCGGCCGGCGGGTAGCCGACGTCGACCTTCATGAGAAAGCGGTCGAGCTGCGCCTCGGGCAGCGGGTAGGTGCCCTCGTACTCGATCGGGTTCTGCGTCGCGACGACGAGGAACGGGTCCGGCAACGGGTTGGCGACGCCGTCGATCGAGACCTGGCCTTCCTGCATCGCCTCGAGCAGCGCGGCCTGCGTCTTTGGCGGCGTGCGGTTGATCTCGTCGGCGAGCAGCAGGTTCGTGAAGACCGGGCCGGGACGGAAGGCGAGCTCGCCGCCGCGCAGCGTGCTGGTCCCGGTGAGGTCCGACGGCAGCATGTCCGGCGTGAACTGCACGCGCCGAAACTCGAGGCCGAGCGCGCGCCCGACGGCGCTGGCGAGCAGCGTCTTGGCGACCCCCGGCGGACCCTCGAGCAGCACGTGGCCGTTGACGGCGAGCCCGATGACGACGGAGCGCACGACCTCGTCCTGGCCGACCACGACCTTCGCCACCTCGCCGGCCACGGCTTCGTAGAGCTCTTTCATCGCCGTCCTTTCGCCAGCGCCCGCCCCGCGGCGAGTGCTGCGTCGTCGTCACCGTCGCCGGCCATCGTGGCGACCTCGGCATCGTCGTAGCCCAGCCGCAGCGCCGCCTCGCGCACCTCGCCGTCCGCGGCGCCGGGCGCGAGCCCGGCCCGCCGGATGACCTGCGCTCGCGCCTGCTCGCGCACCGGGGCGAGCGCGAGCTCGGGCTCTTTGGCCCGTCGCAGCGACAGGGCGAGCGCCTCGACGTGCTCGCGGCGGGCCGGCGCGGGCGCGGCGCCCGTGTCCTCGGCGGGACCGAAGCGGCGGGCGCGCGCGAGCAGCCACAGCAGCGCGGCGAGCCCGAGGCCGGCGAGCGCGAAGCGCCAGGCCAACGGCAGCGCCGCGAGCCCGGTCGCCCGGCCGAAACCGTGCACCGACTCGACGAAGACGACCTCGCGGCCCTTCGGGCCGGCGAGCGCCAAGGCCAACGCCGCGTTGTCCGCGTGGCCGATGAGCCGGTTCTCCAGCGGGCTGGCGTCGGCCAGCAGGACCGCGCGGCCCGAGCCCAGCGTGGTGACGACCATCAGCGCCGGCCGGCTGCCGAGCACGGGCAGCGCGTCTCCGGCACCCGTGTCCACGAAACCGCCGGCTCCGCTCGTCGCGACGATCCGGACCCCCGCCGTCTCGGGCACCGGCGCCACCGGGCTCACGCTGCGGCGGCCGGTGAACGTCCATCGCGGCGGGCGCACGAGCTGGTGGATCCAGCTCGCCGGGTCCTCGCCCGCCAGCACGAGCCGCCCCCCCGAGACGAGGAAGTTGCCAAACGCGACCCGGTCCTCGTCGTCGAGGTCGCTCGCCTCGAGCACGACCACCGTCGTGCCGGGGTCAAGCCGCGCGCCGGCCGGCCGGTCGCGGAGCAGGCGGACCGGATGGCCGGAGCGTTCGAGCAGCTCGGCCCAGGCCGCAGCTCCGCGCGGCTGCGTCGCGTACGCCGATCCGCTGCGCCCGCTCGGCTCCGGGCGCAGCGCCGACTCGATGATCGCCGCGATGTTCAGCGCGACGACGAGCGCCACGGCGCCCGCGAGCCACAGCCAGGGACCCTTCGGCAGCCGCAGGCGCCTCATCGCGGCGCGGCCTCTTCGGGCACGCGCGGCCAGCCGTCGCGGGCCTCCCGCAGATCGTCGCTCGCGGCCGGGCGCCCGCCGTAGGCCACCGACTCGAAGTCCTCGACGAGCTCGCCGAGCGTCGGCGAGTGCACCGCGACGAGCAGCTCGCGGTTCGTGAGCGCCGGGCGCAGCTCGATGAGTTCGCGCTCGTCGAGATCGAGCAGCCCCGCGCGAAAGCGCAGCCGCAGCGCCTCGTCCAGGTCCCCGCGCGACTCGGCCGCCGCCGCCGCCCGCAGCAGGCTCGCCGCGGTCTCCGTCCGCCCCGCGCGCGCCGCCGCCGAGCCCGCCGCCGCCGCGGACTGGCGCCGCGCCCCCGCGCGCGCCGCCAGCAGCGCCGTCGCCGCCAGCAGCGCGCCGGCGAGCAGCGCCCAGACGGTGGCCGAGGCGCCCGGGGCGAGATCGGAGATCGATCGGAAGCGATCCCCGACCCAGTTCCAGACCGGCGCGAGCCGATCTCCCAGCCACTGAAACACGGGGCGCAGCGGGCGCGGCAGGCCGCTCTCGTGGTAGCGCCCGTCGGCGAGCACCTCGCGCGCCGCGTCGCGGGCCGCCGGCCCGGCCGCGGCCGACGCGCCGCCGGAGCCCTCGGCGAGCACGCGCAGCCGCGCCCGCAGCGCGTCGCGGTCGCCGGCCGGGAGGGCATCGGCGATGCGCACCGGCCGGCCGTCCACGCGATCGATCGCGCGCAGGCGCGCGAGCGCCGCGGGATCGTTCAGCGCCGCGCGCGCCAGCGCGCGGACCTCATCCGACGACGCATCGGCGGCGAACGCGCCCGCCGGACACGCGAGCGCGACCGCCCCCAGCGCGAGGAGTGCGGCGAGCCGCCTCACGAATCAGTCGACGGCGGCGCCCAGCCCGGCGGCGGCGGGCCGGGATCGGGCCGCGGCGGCGGCGTCCCGCGCGGTCCCTCCGGGGCGGGCCAGTAGGGCGTCCCCGGCGCCGCCGGCGGCTCGTAGCCCGGAATGCCGCTGGGCTGCGGAGTCGCAGCGGGCACCGGCGTCGCCTGCAAGCGCCCGGTCGAGCCGAAGCGCTCGGCCAGCAGCTCGAGATCGAAGCCCTCCTTGCGCACGCGCAGGTCGAAGTAGACGACGAGCAGCAGCGCGGCCTGAAACGGCGTCGTGATCATCAGGCTCACGAGGCCCGCGAGGCCGATGATCACCCACGCGAGCAGCGAGCTCGTGTCGACCCCGACGAGGATCACACCGACGAAGATCGCCTGGATCACGCTCGAGAGCACCGACGCGAGCAGGAAGCCGAGCATGATGACCGCGAACGTCTGCCACCAGCGGCCGGTCACGAGGCTCTGGGAGCGGCGCAGCGCCTTGACCCCGCGCACGTCCTCGACCATCAGCGCCGGGACCGCCAGCGACCACACGATGTACAGCCAGACGAAGAGGACGAACAGGACGATCCCGCCCACCACGAAGCTCGCGACCGTGCCGGCGAGCGCCATCGGGACCGCGATGACGACGACCGCGAGCGCGAACGTCGCGATGTAGATGACGCCGATCCACAGGATCTGCGGAAAACGCTTGACGGCGAAGCGCAGCGACTCGCGCCAGTCGGGCTTCTCGGCGAGGTACGCGCGAGCGATCGCGCGGAAGCAGGCACCGGTCGCGAGCACGACGGCGATCGTCTGCAACAGCGCGGCCCCGACCTGGCCGGCGACGTACACGTTGGTCTCGTGCGCGCTGTGGCCACCCGCGTTGGTATCGCCGAAGACGTCGAAGTCGGCGCCGCCCGTCGAGATCGTGATGATCGTCGAGACGACCTGCACCGGCAGGACGACGAACACGACCGCCTTGAGCAGCGTCGCGCCGTTGGAAACGCACAGCTTGATGGCGACATCGAGGATCTCTCCGAAGGAGAGCGGTCGCAATCTTGGTGCGGGGGGCCCTTCCGTGGTGGCCGCGCCCTGCGCTTCCATCAGCTGCTCTCCCTCGACGTCAATAGGTCAGTCCCCGCACCGGCACGGTACCCATTCTGGGGCGCGACGGGGCATCGGCCCGGCCCTCATCCCTGGCTCATCCCCACCTCACAGGGCCCTCATCGGCCCTCCGTAGAACGTCTCCCTCCACTACTCGAAGGGAACAACATCATGTTCAAGCACAAGCTCGCCGCCGCCGCCGCGGGTTGCGCCGTTGCCGCAGGGGCCGTCGCTGCCACGAGCGGCGCCGCCCCGGCCCCCGACCGGGGGCTGCCGCAGGGCAGCGAATCCGTGACGCTGAACCCCGCCGACTTCACGACGAACATCGACAACCCCTACTTCCCCATGAAGCCGGGCAGCACGTGGGTCTACCGCGAGACCGACACCACCGGGAAGCGCGAAAAGGTCGTGGTCAAGGTCACGCACAAGACGCAGACGATCGCCAACGGGGTCACGGCTCGGGTCATCACGGATGTCGCGACGGAGCACGGCAAGAAGACCGAGTCCACCGACGACTGGTACGCCCAGGACTCCAAGGGCAACATCTGGTACTTCGGCGAGAAGACGGCCGAGTACCACAACGGCAAGGTCACAAGCCGGGCCGGCTCCTTCGAGGCGGGCGTCGACGGCGCCCAGGCGGGCGTCGCGGTGCCGGCGGACCCGGTGCCGGGGCTCTCCTACCGCCAGGAGTACCTGAAGGGCCAGGCCGAGGACAAGGGAGCGGTCGTCACGGTCGGCCAGGAGCACGTCGAGGTGCCATTCGGCTTCGTCAGGACGAACGTCCTCATGACGCGCGACCTCGTGCCGCTCGAGCCGCACGTGCAGGAGCTGAAGTTCTACGGCCGCGGCGTCGGGCCGCTGCTCAGCGTCCACCTCGACGGCAAGGGCGAGCGCGCAGAGCTCGTGCGACACACTCCGGGCCACTGAGCGACATGCGGATCATCCACGCGGATCCGGCAGCAGCAGCTCGACGTTGCGGTCGCGCAGCTGGCCCTCCGCCTTGGCCTCGACGCCCACCTGCGGGTCGTTGAAGGAGAACTCGCGGCCGAGCGCGGCGAGCGTCTTCGGGCTGAACGTCGCCGCCGGCGTGCCGGGCGCCGGCGGATCCAGCGGCGCGGCGTGGTCGATGATCGTGCCGAAGATCGACAGCGTCCCGTCGCGGTTGTCCATGAGCTCGAGCAGGCGCGACTGGATCGGCCAGTCGATCTCCGAGGACGTCTCGATCCCCCAGAAGCCGCCCGTGCCGCCGGGCCGCTTGAACGCCGTCACCCGGTGCTCGTGCGTGTGGCCGGCGACGTACGCCACGACGTTCGGGTGGGCGAGCAGCAGCGCCTCGAGGTCGGCGCCGAACTTCAGCGGCTTGGAGCTGCGCGGATCCAGGTCGCAGCCCGGGCCGTAGACGGCCTTCAGCGCGCAGTCGCCGGCCTGCTCGTCGGGTGCCGGGTTCGTGAGGCTGCGGATCGGGTGATGGCCGAAGACGATCACGAGCTCGCCACGGGCCTCGGCGGCCTTGATCGTGCGCTCCAGCCAGGCGAACTGCGGCGCGTCGAGGTTGCCGTTGGAGTTGATCTGATCGCCCTCCGCGACGGTGTTCAGCGCGATCATCCGCACGCCCTTGCGCGGGCGGAAGTCGTAGTAGGCGGCCTGGCCGTGCGACGCGGCGAGCTCGGCCGGGTCGACGTACGCGAAGCCGTGCGCGTCCTTCTGGTGGCCGGTGTCGTGCAGCTTCTTGTACGTCGGGCGATCGGCGAAACCGCGCGCCGGGTCGGGCGGCACGACGACCGTGCGCAGCGGGTTCGTGAGCAGCGAGGTGATGCTGGGCACGCCGCTGGCCGTCAGCGGCTTGAGGCACCCGCGCGCGATGCTGTCGAGCGCCTGCAGCGCGTGGACGTTGCCCTGCACCGTGCCGTCGTGGTTGCCGAACACGACGTAGCTGCGCCGGCGCAGGCCGGCGGCATCGAAGGGCTGCTGCGCGCGGTCCATGAGGCCGGGGTAGCGCGGCCACGCGGCGAAGTCGCCCGACGGCGCGTTGGGGTCATAGAAGCGGCCGGACTCGAGGACGTCGTCGTCGTCCTGCACGCCCGTGTAGCGCGCGGCCTCGCCCTTGGGGTACAGCGCGCTGCACAGCCCGCCTTCGACGCCGGAGTTGGGGTTCAGCGGCCCGCCCTCCAGCAGCCGCACGACCCAGCTCGTCTCGTTGATCTGCTGGTTGTCGGTCGAGTCCCCGGTCGTGATCGACAGAGCCAGACGCGCGTGGCGCGTGCGCCGGTTGCGCACGGGACTGCGGTCGAAGCGGTTGACCTGCCGGATGACCTGATCGACCGTGAACGGCTCGAGCGCCTCCTGCGGGCGCCAGGCCGACAAGAAGTCGGTCTTGGCCAGATCGAGCGCCTCGACGCGCGCCGGTGATTCCTCGTCGGCGATCTGAAAGTCCGACAGCTGCGCGAAGTACAAGAGCGAGCGGCGGTGGATGTGGCGGCGCTTGTGCGGCGTGGCGAGCTCCTCGCGGACGACGCGCTTCCAGCCCGGCAGGAGCTTGAGGTGCGAGTACGCCGCGCCCGCGTCTCCGCCGATCGTGACCGAGCGCGTCGTGCGCTTCGTGAGCGAGTCGCCCGAAGCAGACGGCGGCGCCACGAGCAGCGCAGCGAGCGCGACGACGACTGCCGGCGACGGGCGAGACACGAGGCCCGCACCGTAGCGCCGTGGCTCGGCCGCGTCAGTCCTTGAGCTTGACGAGCTCGTCGCGGATCAGCTTCATGATCACGACCTTCATCACCACACCGATGGCGATGATCGAGACCAGCGCTGCTCCGGTGAAGACGCTCATCGGCTGATCCTATTGCGCGCCCGCAGACGCCGATGCGCCAATCGGAGGACTGTCATCTCGGCGGCGGTCAGTCCAGGTCGAACGCTGCGTGGATCGCCGCGCTCAGCTCGATCTCTTGATCTGCGAGCAGGACGCCGAGTTGGCGGAAGGGGTAACGCCGCTCGGCTGGTCGTCGACGCGCGACGCCGAACCGGGCGCGGAGCGAAGTAGTGCCTTACTTTTTGCTGCCCGTGACGTTTGAGCCGTGAAGGGGCGCCAACACCGTGCCCGGCGGGGAGCGCCAGCCCGATTCCACGGGCCTGGTCGCGTCCGGGGGCGGTGGGCGCTGCACGGATTGTGGAGTTCTGCACTCTGTCAACCGCCGATCCGCGCGTTGGACTGCCGCGGAACCCAAGCGGACGCGGTGAGGTCCGTGACCTCACCGCGGGCGCGCTCATGGCCACGCCTGCACTCAGGCGCGGCGCCGCCGTCGCCGCTACCTGCCCACCACGCACCCCGGACGACCAGCCCGCGGCCACGAGCCCAAGCCCGTGCCCGTAGGTCGGCCGCGGTGGGAGGGGACCGGCGAGGAGCTCGTCCGCAGGACCCGAGCGGTCCCCTCCCATCCGCGGGCGGCCTCCCACCAACGCCAAAAGCGAACCCGTCGCCGCCGCCCGCTCAGTCCCCGAGCTCGAGCACGGCCAGGAACGCCTCCTGCGGAACCTCGATCCTGCCGACCTGCTTCATGCGCTTCTTGCCTTCCTTCTGCTTCTCGAGCAGCTTGCGCTTGCGCGAGATGTCCCCGCCGTAGCACTTGGCGATGACGTCCTTGCGATAGGCCTTCACCGTCTCGCGAGCGATGATGTTCGCGCCGATCGCCGCCTGGATCGGGACGTCGTACTGCTGGCGCGGGATCTTCGCGCGCAGCTTCTCGACGAGCGTGCGGCCCACCTCATAAGCCTTGTCGCGGTGCACGATCATCGACAGCGCGTCGACGGTCTCGCCGGCGAGCAGGATGTCGAGCTTGACCATGTCGGAGACCTGCATGTCGCGCAGCTCGTAATCGAGTGACGCGTAGCCCTTCGTGCGCGACTTCAGCGCGTCGAAGAAGTCGATGACGATCTCGGCGAGCGGCAGCTCGTAGGAGAGCTGGACGCGGTCGGCCGACAGGTAGTGCATGCCCTTGTGCGTGCCGCGGCGCTCCTGGCAGAGCTCCATGACCGCGCCGACGAACTCCTTCGGCGTGAGGATCGAGGCGTCGATCATCGGCTCGCGCACCTCGGTGATGCGCGCCGGGTCGGGGAAGTCGGACGGAATGTGCACCTCGGACTCCGAACCATCCGAGAGCGTGACCTCGAAGCGGACGGAGGGCATCGTCGCCATGAGCTCGAGGTCGTACTCGCGCTCGAGGCGCTCGCGCACGATGTCCATGTGCAGCAGACCGAGGAAGCCGCAGCGAAAGCCGAACCCGAGCGCCTCGGAGACCTCGGGCTCCCACGACAGCGCGGCGTCGTTGAGCGTGAGCTTCTCCAGCGCGTCGCGCAGGTCGGGGTACTCGTCGGAGTCGATCGGAAACAGGCCGCAGAAGACGACCGGCTGCACGTCGCGGT
>JAWVGM010000178.1:0-8792 GCA_033855075.1 Solirubrobacteraceae bacterium
GTGACACACATGGATCTAGGCTTAAAGGGCTTTCGACACTGGGCTTCGACCTGATCCGTTTCCAGACCAAGCCGCCAGTCTGCTACCGGGCCTCCTGACAGCTACCCGGACCGGACTCACACCGGCAAGCAACGACGAGCTTTACGACCAAAGGTCACCTACACAAGGTCACCTCCAGTCTGCTGGTCGCGCGAAAAATCGTGTCAGTCCGCCGTGGCTCCCGGGTCATTGGGGTGGGAGCCCAGCGGGCGCACGTCCAGCGTCATAAACAGGTGCATCGGGAGCGTCGCGATGATCGCGCGCAGGTGGGCCTCGTCGTCGGCCCGCCACAGCCCGAGGTTGCGCCACCCCGGACCGTCGGGGCGCCACAGCCGTACGAGGTGCCCGGCTGCGGCGAGCTCGGCGGCGCGGATGCCTTCCTCCGCGCGACGGATCGCCAGGTCATCCGCGGGATGGTCGTCCGGCAGGTCGATCGCGATCTCGACGAGGAATTCGCTCATCGGGCCGGTGCGGGTCCGGTGGACTCACGGACGACGAGGTCCATGGGCTCGGCGACGACCTCGGTGATGGTGTCGGTCGCCGGCGTTGTAGAAATCAGCTCGATCGCGCGGGCTCCGAGCTCGGTGAGCGGCATGCGCACGGTGGTCAGCCGCGGGTTGACGAAGTCGGCGATCTCCGCGTCGTGGATCGCCACGACGGAGACGTCGTGCGGGACGCTGCGCCCCGCATCGCGTAATGCCTCGAGCGCGCCGAGCGCGCTGGGGAGGTTGGCGGCGACGACGGCGGTGAACTCCAGGCCGGACTCGATGCCCGCGCGCATCGCATCGCGACCACCGGACGCGGTGTAGTCGCCCTGGACCTCGAGCTCGGGACGCAGGGTCAACCCGGCCGCCGTGAGCGCCGTGCGATAGCCCTCGCGGCGACGCGTCGCGGTGTCGGCGACCGTGGGGCCGCCGAGGAATACGACGTCGCGGTGGCCGAGCGCCACGAGGTGTTCGATGGCCATCTGCCCCGCCTTGCTGTCATCGAGCACGACATAGCGCTCGACACCGCTGAAGGTCCGGTTGACCAGGATGTAGGGAACACGCAGGTTGGCCAGGTCGATCGCCGAGCCGCCCGCGATGAGCAGCCCGTCGACGCGGCCGCCGTCCAGCGCCTCGTACCAGTGCGCGCGGTCCCAGCCGGCGCCACTCGCCGTCATCATGACGCTGTTGCGCCGCGCGGCGGCTGTCTCGGCTCCTGCAATGATCTGCGCGAACACGGGGTTCGTGAAGTCCGGGATGATGAGGCCGTAGGCGCCGGCGTGCGAGCTGCGCAGGCTGCGCGCAATGGCATTGGGCCGATAGCCCAGCGTTTCGGCGTGGTGCCGGATCCGGTCGCGCGTCTCCTCGCGGAGCCGCACCGTCTCGCCGCGCAGTACGCGGGAGACGAGCGAGACGTCGACGCCGGCGGCCTTGGCCACATCGGCGAGGGTCACTCGGGCTCTCGAGCCCATGTCGTCAGATCTCCGTTGCGTTCAGGTCAGTTCTCCCGGCGAGGAGGCTGGACCAGCTCGAGGGTGATCTGGTCCGGGTCCAAAAAGTAGCAGGTAGATCCGCCCTTGTTCTTTCCTGACGTAATTGCCTGCGGCGGTGAGATGAACTCGACGCCCTGCGCACTGAGCCGCGCGTGTTCCGCGACCGCGTCCTCGACGACGAACGCCATGTGGGACGCACCCGGGCGGTGCCGTTCGGGACCGAACGGCTCGCCACGCGGCACCACGTACTCGACGAGCTCGAGGTCGTGGGTCGAGATGCCCCGCGGCTGCCCCGGGACCGCGAACTGCGCGACCCGCAGGCTCGCGTCGTCGTAGCCGACGAGCGTGCGGGTGTAGGCATTGTCCTGGTCCTGGCGGTGAATCAGGTCCAGTCCGAGGACACCCTCGTAGAACTCCACCGACTTGTGCATGTCGGCCACGGTGAAGCTGAAATGCCAGACGCCGAGCATGCGCTACCCCTCAGCCTCGGGGCGCCGCAGCGCCCACCGACTGGCGCAGGGCGGCGACGATGTCGTCGACCTGCGGGAGGAGCCGGGCGGCCAGGTGCGGCGCGGACGGCAGTCGAGAGTCCTTGAGTCCCAGGCGTATTGGCGCGCCCGCTAGGTGCGCACCCGACTCGACGACGCGCGTGATGACCTCGGCGCCGAAGCCGCCGGTCCGGGCGGCTTCGTGCACCACGATGAGGCGCCCCGTCTTGGCGACGCTCTCGAGGATCGCGGTGTCGTCCAAGGGGTTGAGCCACACCGCCTCGATGACGTCGGCGCTGATCCCGTCGATGCCGACGAGGTCGATCGCCTTCAGGACCTTGGCCGTCATGGCGCCCCACGTCACGATCGTGACGTCGGATCCCTCACGGCGCTTGCGGTGGCCGCCGATGGGCTGGATGGGACCGTTGACGGTCACTTCTTCCTTGGCGCCCGCATACAGCGTGCGGTTCTCGATCACGATCGTCGGGTCGTCGCACGCGATGGCCGACAGCACGAGGTCGTAGGAGTCCTGTGGCGTCGTCGGCATGCAGACCCGGATGCCCGGGATGTGCAGGAGCAGCGCCTCGAGGTTCTGCGAGTGCTGCGCACACGCGCCGGGACTGTTGCCCTGCTGCGTGCGGATCGTCAGCGGCGCCGACGTGCGGCCCGCCGAGACGTACCGGACGTTGGCGGCCTGGTTGGCGATCTGGTCGAAAGCGACGAGCGAGAAGTCGATCCACATGATCTCGACGATGGGGCGGCGACCGAACGATGACGCGCCCACGGCCGCACCGAGCATCGCGGTCTCACTGATAGGGGTGTCGAAGACGCGGTCGCCGAACCGCTTCTGCAGTCCGCGGGTGACGCCGAAGACGCCACCCGGCTTGGCGAGGTCCTCGCCGTAGAGCAGCGTCTCGGGCATCTCCTCGAGGGCACGGGCGAGGGCTGCGTTGATGGCGCCGCCGAAGTTGAGCTTCACGGTCTCAGGCATAGAGGTGCTCCCCTGCGGTTTCGGGTGCGACCAGCGGATCGGACAGGGCAGCGGCCGCGGCCGTGTCCATCTCCTCGCGGGCGCGTTGTTCACAACGGTCGAGTTGGGCTTCGCTCGCTCCGGCGGAGGCGAGCTCGCGGCGCAGCCGCGCGATGGGTTCGAGCTTGGCGTCGGCCTCGAGCTCGCCGGCGGGCCGGTACTGCTCGGCGTCGCCGATGTAGTGGCCGACGATGCGCTGCGTGTGCGCCTCGATGAACGAGGGACCGCGACCCGAGATGGCGGCCTCGAGCGACAGCTTCACCGCGGTGCGGACCTGAGCCAGATCGTTGCCGTCGATGCGCACAGCCGGTATACCGAGCGCCGTGGCACGCTGCGACAGGTCGGGGTTGGCGACCATGTCGTTGATCGGCGTCAGCTCGGAGTACCGGTTGTTCTCGCAGATGAAGATGACACCGAGTTTCAGGGCGGCGGCGAAGTTCATCGCCTCGGCGACCGCGCCCTGGTTCATGGCGCCGTCTCCGAAGACCGCCACGGCGACGCGGCCCGAACCGTCGAACTTGCCGGCCAGCGCGGCACCGGCCGCGATGGGAGCTCCGGCTCCGACGATCGAGTTCTCACCGTGGAAGCCGTACTGGGGTGCGGAGAAGTGCGCTGACCCGCCGCGACCACCGTTGACGCCCGACGTGCGACCCATGAGCTCGCCGAAGATCTCGCGCGGCGGCACTCCCCTGGCGACGGCCCAGCCGTGGCCACGGTACGTCGCGTACAGCGCGTCGCGTTCTCGCAGCTGGCTGCACGCGGCGACGGCGATGCTCTCCTGGCCGATCGCCAGGTGGACCGAGCCGACGATATCCTCGCTGAAACGCAAGTCGCGGATCTTCTCTTCGAGCGCCCTGATGCGCCACATGGCGTTCAGGTCCTCGAGACCTTCGTTGATGCGGGCGTTCATCGCGTTTCCTTCCACGGGCGAGGATTGCTGGTGAGCGAGGCGGTCCACATGTCGACTGCCGCGCAGCAGATCTGGGTGGCCTGGCCGACGGACTTCTCGCCGGCCTCGATCTCGATGAGCGGGATCTCCGGATGCTCCGCGAGCCATCCGCTCAGGATCTCGGTGAACGATGTCTTCGTCGCGCGGGACTTGAGGGCCAGCTCGTAGACGACATCGTGTGCGTCCTCGCGACCCAGGTGGGGGGCGAGCGAGATCATGACGGCTTCGCTCATGATGAGTCCGCCGTCGACGGCGAGGTTCTCGCGCATCCGCTCCGGATAGACGGCGAGCTCGCGGGTGAGCTCGACGCTCAGTTTGAGGGCCGAGCTTGCATTGACGAACAACGCAGGCAGCAGCGTCCATTCGACCTGCCACTCGCCCGTCGAACGCTCGTGTCCGGCCTCGGCGGCCCGCGAGAGTCCCGCGGCGGCCGAGCGGGCGGCGACCGACAGGCCGATGATCGATTCGCAGTAGATCGGGTTGGCCTTCTGCGGCATGGTCGAGGAGGCGCCGCGGTGGTGGCCCTTGGCCTCACCGAGCTCGCCGATCTCGGTGCGGGACAGGTCGGCGACCTCGCGGGCGAGGCGCGTCGTCGTCGCGGCAGCACCTGCGGCGATGTCGGCGGCATGCACGATCGAGTCCCGCGCCACGTGCCACGGGATCACGGCGTCGACGAGACCGAGGCGCTCGGCCACGAGCGTGCGGATCTCAGCGGCATCGTCCCCCAGGCCTGCCGACGTGCCGCCGGCGCCGAACAGGGAGATGCGGCGCACATCGTCGCGCGCCGCGAGCAGCCGGAGCCGGTGCCGCGTGACTTCCGCGAGGAACACTGCGAGTTTGGCGCCCAACGTCGTCGGCACGGCCTGCTGGCCGTGCGTGCGTCCGGGCATCACCGTCATGGCGTGCTCGGTGACGAGTGCCGCGAGACCGGAGCCGAAATCGGCCAGCCGGCACTCGAGCAGCGCGAGAGCCTCGTCGAGCTGCAACGCCAGGCCGCTGTCCATGATGTCCTGCGTCGTGGCACCGAAGTGGACACTGCCGCGGTCTTCCTCCGACAGGGCAGCGTCGATCTGGCGCACGAGACCCAGGATCGGATAACCGATCGTGCGGGCGCTCTGCCACAACGACTCGTGGTCGATGCTGTCGGGATCGGCGCACACCGCTTGGATCGCGGACGTCTTGTGCTGGGGGATGATCCCGAGCGTGCCCTGGGCGTGGGCGAGCGCGCCCTCGACGGCTTTCCACGCCTCGACCGTGCGATCCGCGGAGAATAGCTCGGCCATCTCGACATCACCGTAGAGGTGCTGCAGAAGGTCGAAGGGAGTGGCGTTCTGCGTCATCAGTTCATTTCCAATCCACCGTCGACGTTGATCGCCTGACCGGTGATGAAGGCGGCGAGGTCGCTGGCCAGGAACGCCACGAGTCCCGCGAGTTCGGCGGGTTGTCCTACGCGCCCCAGGGCGGTCTTGTCGGCGAGTTCGTCGAGATAGCGCTGCCCCGCGCCGGCTCCGAACTCGGCGTCGCGGTCGCGCATGATGCCCGCCCACATGTCGGTGAGGAACACACCGGGGCAGACGGCGTTGACGCGGACGGCCGGACCGTAGGCGAGCGCCGCCGACTTCGTGAAGGACAGCAGGGCGGCCTTGCTCGCCGCGTAGTCGGCCGCGTTGGCTCGACCCGAGCGGCCTGCGACGGACGAGAGGTTGATGACGCTGGCCCCGGGGCGCATCCGCTCGGCGGCGGCCTGGGTGGTGGCGAAGACTCCGTTGAGGTTGATCGTCAGCGTCCGCGCCCAGTGCGCGGGCGTGAGCTCGGCGATCGGTTGCGTCCGCATGATGCCGACCGCGTTGACGAGCACGTCGAGCGACTCCCTACCGGCAGCTTCGCAGGCGAGTGCGGGGAGCTCGCTGCACACGGTCAGGTCCGACAGGTCGACGGCCAGTGCCAACGCTTTGCCCCATTCGGACAGGCCCGCCACGGCGTCGTCGAGGCGGGGCGAGGGCAGGTCCGCGAGGACCACCGTCGCTCCGTGCTCGGCGAAGATCCGGGCGCAGGACACGCCGAGGCCACCGGCACCACCGGTGACGAGGACGAGCTTGCCGGCGAAGTCGAATACGGGCGTACTCATGAGCGCGGCACCTGGGCCTCGCCGGTCTCCATCGAGGCATACAGCGCCTCGGCCAGCGCCAGCGTCTTGACGTTGTCCGCGGCAGCGGTGGGAGCCTGCTCCCCCGTGGCGATCCAGCGCAGCAGCCCGGCCATGGGCCCGATGAACGCATCGGGGATCCAGCGCCGGGTCACCGGGTAGGGCAGCCAGCCGTCCGTGGGCAGCGTGCGGCTGAAGATCTCCGCCGTGTCGGGACGGCCACGCGGATAGTCGTAGAGCAGACCGAGGGTGCCCCGCACGGATCCCTCCGACCCGTCGAGGCGGAACTCCGCGCGGTAGTCGCCGCCGAGATTCTCATGGTTGACGTGCAGCGTCGCCCGGGTGCCGTTCGCGAACAGCAGGGTTGACATCGTGCGCGTCTCCCCCGTCGCGACCTGTCCGGGACGGCGACCTCCGGCGCAGAACACCTTGACCGGGTCACCCAGGATCGAGCGGATCGCATCGAGGTAATGGATTGAGTGGTAACTGATTTCAAGGCGCTCGGACACGACGAGCCAGTGCCACGCCGACCAGTCGGTCGCGATGTCGACGTGGAAGCTCATCGTCGTGGCCTCGCCGATCCAGCCCGCCGCGAGGGCAGCGCGGGCGACACTGACGCCTTCGTCATAGCGCATCTGTTGGTTGACCGCGATCTTGCGGCCGTGCTCGGCCGCCAGGGCGATGAGCTCGTGGGCGGTGTCGAGGTCGGGAGCGAAGGGCTTCTGGCACAGCATGTCCTTGCCTGCGCCGATCGCGGCCCGCACGATGTCGGGCTGCGCGTGGGCGACGACCGCGATGTCGACGACCTCGACCTGCGGGTCGGCCAGGAGCTCCTCGAGTGACGAGTAGACCCGCGGCAGGTCGAACTTCTCCGCGACCGTCTTGGCGCGGACGCCGTCGAGGTCGAAGATGCCGACGACCTCGAGGCCCACGGCGCGGTAGGCCGGGAGGTGCGCGTTCTCGATGATCGCCCCGGCTCCCACGATCGCGATCCGACGGCGGTGGTCGACGGGCACGTGGATGTCAACGGCGTCGACGAGGCCGGTCAGTTGCTGGACGCCGTTCACAACGCGCCACCTTCCTGCTGGGGCTTGATGGCATACACGCGAGCGGCGGTGCCGGCATAGATCGCGGTCCGCTCGTCCACCGTGAGCGGGGCGAGGACCTCGGCGACGACATCCCACCAGCGCGCATAGCCGCCGGCGAGCGTGCTGACGGGCCAGTCGCTGCCGAACATGAGGCGATCGGCCCCGAACTGTGCGAGAGCGTGCTGGACGTAGGGTTCCAGGTCGCTCGCGCCGTAGTCCGGTCCGGCGGCGGTGTCGAGGCCGGAGAGCTTCGCCGTCACGTTGGGCGCCGCGGCGGCCGCGGTCAGCAACGATGCCCACGGCTCCCAGCCGCGATCGGCGATCGCCGGCTTGGCGAGGTGGTCGATCACGATCTGGAGGTTCGGGAAGGCAGCGGCCAGACGCGGCACGTGCTCGAGATGGCGCGGCAACACCGACACCACGTCGTAGGCCAGACCGGCCCGTTCGACCAGCCGCAGCCCCTCGAAGACCGAGTCCTGCAGGATCCAGTCGGGGTCGGGCTCGTCGTGGATCTGGTGCCGGATGCCGACGATGCGGCTATCCCGGCGGTAGCGCTCGAGGGCCCGAGCAGCCTCGGCCGGGTCTTCGAGCGGCAGCCACGCGACGATGCCCACGACGCGCTCCCAACGGTCGGCGATGGCGATCATCGCGTCCGTGTCGGCGTAGGAGCCGGCCGCCTGGACCAGGATCACGTCGTCGACCGCGCTGGCCGCGACGTCGGGTTCGACGTCGGCGACATCGAACGTGCGGTGGATGGAACCGAGTTCCGTTGTGAGCCAGGGGTAGTCGACCTTGGCAAGGTCCCAGAAGTGTTGGTGCGCGTCGATGACGCGGAACCTCTCGGTCATTCGGTGCACCGTTCCTCGGCGCGCTGCGCGTGGAGCGACCAGACGAGCGAGAGCTCGGCGAACGCCGGCACCTCGTCGAGCTCGACCCACCCGTCGACGAACGCGAGCATCTGCTGCTGCCAGCGATTGTTGGCGGGGTCATCGGCGAGGGCGGCCGCCACAGCGGCGTAGTCGTCGGTGTCGATGAGATGGAACAGGTCACCACCCTGACGCCAGATCGCCCAGTCACGCACGCCGGCCGACGTCAGGCTCGCCAGCAGATCGCTCGGGACGCTGCGGTGCGCCTCGACGTAGGCCAGTTCCTGGCCCGGGACCAGGGTGCTGTGCAGGGCGCTCAGGCGCAGACCCGCGCTCATGACCGCGGCGCGCTGCCCGCGGCGGCCAGCTCGGCGGCAGTCGCGCCCGACGGCGCCACCGGACCGGTTGGCCCCGAGGGGATCTCGTTGATGGTCCGGATCCGTGAGCGCTGCTGGCGACGCAGCGCGACGGTGTACATGCCGGCGGCGACGATGAGCACGACACCCTCGATGAGTCCCTGGTAGTTGGCGCCCAGATTCAGGATGTTGAAGCCGTTGGCGAGCGTGATGAGGATGAGCGCGCCCACCAACGACTTCATCACGTTGCCAAGGCCACCGAACAGCGACGTGCCGCCCAGGATCGCCGCGGCCAGGGCCGTGAGCTCGAGGCCGCTGAGGCCGGTCGGGTTGATCGAGCCGAGGCGTGCGGC
>JAWVGM010000179.1:0-7215 GCA_033855075.1 Solirubrobacteraceae bacterium
GAGGTGTTGATCCCGATCGTCACCGACAGCGACGGCTCGTCGACCGTGATGACCGGCAGCGGGCGCGGGTCCTCCGGATCGGCGAGCGTCTCGCCGATCGTGATCTCGGCGATGCCCGCGACGGCGATGATCTCGCCGGGCCCGGCCTCGTCGGTCTCGACGCGATCCAGGTTGTCGGTGACGTAGAGCTCGGACACCTTTTCCTGAACGATCGTGCCATCGGCGCGACACCAGGCGATCGCCTGGCCGCGGCGGATGGTGCCCTGGCGTACGCGGCAGAGGGCGAGCCGGCCGACGTACGGGGAGGCGTCGAGGTTCGTGACCTGCGCCTGAAGCGGGTGGTCGGGCTCGTAGGAAGGCGCCGGGATGTACTCGATCAGTAGGTCGAGCAGCGGGTTGAGCGAGTCCTCGAGGTCATCGGGCTCGAGTCCGGCATGGCCGAGTTTCGCGTTCGTATAGACGATCGGGAAGTCGATCTGCTCCTCGTCGGCGTCGAGGTCGAGGAAGAGCTCGTAGACCTCGTCGACGACCTCGGCGATGCGCGCGTCCGGCCGGTCGACCTTGTTGACGACGAGGATCACCGGCAGCCGCGCCTCGAGTGCCTTGCGCAGCACGAAACGCGTCTGGGGCAGCGGTCCCTCGCTCGCGTCGACGAGCAGCAGGATGCCGTCGACCATGAACAGGCCGCGCTCCACCTCGCCGCCGAAATCGGCGTGTCCCGGCGTGTCGACGATGTTCAATTTCACGCCGTCATGGCGGACCGAGGTGTTCTTCGCGAGGATCGTGATGCCCTTCTCGCGCTCGAGGTCCATGGAGTCCATGACGCGCTCGTTGACGTCCTGGCCGACTCTGAAAGCGCCCGATTGCCACAGCATCGCGTCGACCAGCGTCGTCTTGCCATGGTCGACGTGGGCGACGATCGCCACGTTGCGTAGATCGTTTCTGGTTACCGGCATGTCCATTCAGCGTAGTGAGCCGGTACTGTTTGCGAGGAACGGTCGGACCGACGGTCCGGCGAAGAAGTGCCAGCGCCCGTGAACGTTGCCTTTCAGCATCCTCGGGGTTGCAGCACAAATCCTGAGGAGACGGCATGCCTACCGGCACCGTGAAGTGGTTCAGCGACGACAAGGGCTTTGGCTTCATCAGCCCGGATGACGGACAGAAGGATCTCTTCGTCCATCACACGGGCATCCTCGGCGAGGGCTACCGCTCGCTCGCCGAGGGCGCGAAGGTCAGCTACGACGCTGAGGCGGGCGACAAGGGCCCGAAGGCGGTCAACGTCCAGACGCTCTAGAGCGCAGCCGGGCCTAGTGGCCCGCAGACGTTGAAGCAGCATGTGAGGCGACCGCACGCGGTCGCCTTCGTGTTTCCCGGAGCGACTCGCCCAGGATCTCTGGCCAGACCTCGACCGGTCGCTGCAGGAAGCTCGGCCCGCGGACGATGACGTTCGTATGACCAGCCAACCGCGTGAGCACGCTCTTGTCGATCGCGTCGGCGCCGCCGCCGCGACGCTGTTCTTCGGCGCGCAGATGCTCATCGTCGCCGAGGCCGGCCACGCGATGCCCGGCATCCCGATCCTCGCGCTGCTGGCCACGCCCTTCGCGCTGTTCGCGATCGCCGGCGTCGCCCGCGTGTGGATGGAGGACCGCGGCGTGCGGATCGTCAACGCCGGTCGTACCTTCGTCCTCGCCTGGGAGGACATCGAGCGCTTCTCGCTCGGCCGCCACGGTGTGCTGCGCGAGGTCGGCATCGCCGAGATGCGGGACGGTCGGCGGGTCGCCATCTGGGCGATCCGGGGACCGAACGCCGCGACCCGTCGCGACGCGGTCGGCGCGGCGCGCCTCACCGCCGCGATGAACGCCGAGCTCGAGCGCCGCCGGCTGGCCGCGCTCGAGTCCGAGCTCATTCCCACCACCCAGCCCGAGCGGGCGTACCTCGTCTCGACGGGCTGAGCAGTACTAGGCCGTCGCGAGCTTCCCCGCCTGGCGCTCCGGGCTGATCTTCACGACGTCCCAGACGAGCCCGAGGCGCTCCATCGCCCCGATGACGAGCGCGCTGGGATCGAGCAGGCGCTCGACGCCGCCCAGTCCGTGGGCCGCCGAGGTCGGGAACGCGTGGTGGTTGTTGTGCCACGCCTCGCCGAACGTCGGGAGCGCGAGCCACGCGAGGTTGCGCGACTCGTCGCCGCTGTCAAAGCGCCGCTTGCCGAAGAAGTGACACAGCGAGTTGATCGAGAAGGTCGCGTGGTGCAGGACGAGGATCCGGACCGCGCCGCCCCAGAGCAGCCCGGTCAGACCGGCGACGACCGTGCCGCCGAGCGCGACCCCGAGCCCGAAGGGAAGCGCGAGCCCGGCGACGATCCACACAAGCGTGGTGCGGTCGACGAAGCGGATGACCGGGTCGGACATGAGGTCGGGGGCGTAGCGCGCCTTGTTGCCACGCTGGGTATGCAGGAACAGCCAGCCCAGGTGTGCGTGGGCGAGGCCGCGCAGCGACCCGAGCAGGCCGCCGCCGAAGCCGTGGTGCGGACTGTGGGGATCGCCCTCCTGATCGGAGAAGGCGTGGTGTTTTCGGTGGTCGGCGACCCAGGCGATGATCGGGCCTTCGATGGCGGCCGTGCCCATGATCGCGAGCACGGCGCGCACCGGCCGGCTCGTCGAGAACGCGCGGTGGGTGAAGTGGCGGTGAAACCCGACGGTGATGCCAAGCCCGGTGAGGACGTAGAAGATCGCGAAGACGACGACGTCATGCCAGTGCAGGAAGCTCTGCCAGCCCTGCCAGCCGACAAGGCCGAGGGCGAGGATCGGGACGACGGTGACGAGGCCGGTCGCGATGCGGTCCGCTCTCTCGTTTGCGCAAGGCTCGACGTCCTGCGCGCACGGCGCGATTGCCATCGGCAGTTCCTTTCGGTGAGGTGGAGCGTGCCAGCCGGTCAGACCGGGGCGCCCTTGGAGGAAACGGTACTCCTCCATACGGGGCTGTGGACCACCGGCCTAGAAGCTCGCGCCGGTCCGCGCCTTGATCTCGGCGATCTCGCGCGCCATCGCGTCGATGACCGCGTCGAGGTCGGCCATCGCTGTCGTGTCGCCGTCGCGCAGCATCTCCGTCGCGGCGCGCGCCTCCTGAAGCCCCTCGTCGAGGCGGGCGAGCGCAGATTCGATCGATGTGACGTCCATCGGCGCCGAGACTACCCCGACGCGGCTCCTCCGCGCGGCGTGGAGCGCCGAGCGCAGTTCGGGCGCGCAGATGACGAGCGACTTCGTCGCAGAATGGCGCGCCCAGACCCCAATCGCCTCGATTCGCCATTCCGACCGCGCTGGTAGGATTAGCGGCCATGTTCTTCACGACGAAGGCGGAGTACGGCGTGCGCCTCCTTGTCGAGCTTGGCTGTCAGGAAGGCGACCAGCCGGTCTCGCTGAAGGCCATCGCCGACGCAGAGAACCTCCCGCTCGCGTACCTCGAGCGGATCGTCGCGTTGCTCAAGCGAGCGGAACTCGTCGAGAGCACGCGCGGGGCCCACGGCGGCTACCAGCTCGCGCGCGCGCCCGAGACGATCACGATGGACGAGGTGGTGCTCGCGCTCGAGGGGTCGGTCGCCCCGATGGAGTGCTTCGTCGACGACCGCGAGGACGCCGACGGCCGCGTCCTGTGCTCCCACCACGACGACGCCGGTCGCGGCTGCGCCACGAAGCTTCTGTGGACGCGCGTGCAGGCGGGCGTCCTGAAGACGCTCGGCCAGACGACGCTCACCGAGCTCGTCGACTTCCGCCAGCGCGAGTTCGGAGTCCGTCCGGTTCGCGTCACCGCCGCGACCCCCGCGCCCGCGCCCGATCCCGCCCCGGCGCCGGCGCCGGCCTGACCTTCAACACCTTTCACGACAAGCCCAAGGAGACCATGCCCGAGCTCGAAATCCGCAACCTTCACGTCCAGGCCGAGGACAAGCAGATCCTCAAGGGCGTCAACCTGACCGTCACCCCGGGTGAGATCCACGCGCTCATGGGGCCCAACGGCTCGGGCAAGTCGACGCTCGCCAACGCGATCATGGGGCACCCGAGCCTCGAGGTGACCGACGGGCAGATCCTCTTCGGCGGCGAGGACATCACCGAGGCCGACACGAACGAGCGCGCGCTCATGGGCCTCTTCATGGCCTTTCAGTACCCCGTCGCGATTCCCGGCGTGACCGTGACGAAGTACCTGCGGATGGTCATCAACGCGCACCGCAACGCGCGCGGCGAGGACGACATCTCGCTCAAGGAGTTCCGCAAGACCGTCGAGGCGGCGATGGCGCTCACGAGCGTCCCCAAGGAGTTCTCCTCGCGTTACCTCAACGAGGGCTTCTCCGGCGGTGAGAAGAAGCGCATGGAGATCCTCCAGCTCGCGCTTCAGGAGCCGAAGCTGGCGATCCTCGACGAGACCGACTCGGGCCTGGACATCGACGCGCTCAGCGTCGTCGCCAACGGCGTCAACACCGTGTGCGCGGGCACGGACATGGGCGTGCTGATCATCACCCACTACCAGCGCATCCTGCACATGGTCACGCCGACGAAGGTCTCGATCATGTTCGACGGGCGGATCGCCACGGACGGCGGCCCGGAGCTGGTCGACCGCCTCGAGGCGGAGGGCTACGCGAAGCTGCGCGAAGAGTTCGCGCTCCCGGTGTCGTGACGACGCTGGCCGACACGCCGCTGGCCGGCGGGTTTCCCTCGCTCGAGCGCGAGGGCGTCATCTACCTCGACTCCGCCGCGACGTCGCAGACGCCGCGGCCGGTCATCGCGGCGATGGACGACTACTACGAGCACCATCGCGGGACGGTGCACCGCAGCGTCTACGCGCTGGCGGCCGAGGCGACCGAGCTCTTCGAGGGCGCCCGCGACCGCATCGCGGCGTTCGTGAACTGGGACCCGAACACGACGATCTTCACGAAGAACGCGACCGAGGCGATCAACCTCGTCGCGTACTCATGGGGACGCGCGAACGTCGGCCCGGGCGACCGCGTCGTGGTCACCGAGCTCGAGCACCACTCGAACTTCGTCCCGTGGCACATGCTCTGTGAGGCCACCGGCGCGACGTTCGACATGGTCGGCGTCGACGACGAGGGGATGCTCGACCTCGACGCGCTCGACGGGATCCTGGCCAAGGGCGACGTGAAGCTCGTCGCGACGACCCACGTCTCGAACGCTGCCGGCACGATCGCCCCGGTCGCCGACATCGTCGCCAAGGCGCACGCCGCCGGCGCGGTCGTCGTCGTCGACGGCTCGCAGGCCGTGCCGCAGATGCCCGTCGATCTACGCGAGCTCGATGCCGACTTCTACGCCTGGACCGGCCACAAGCTCTACGGCCCGACGGGGATCGGCGTGCTGCAGGGCCGCAAGGAGATCCTCGACGCGATGCCGCCGTTCATCGGCGGCGGGCACATGATCTCGTCGGTCTCCGTCGAGGAGATCCGCTGGGGCCAGCTGCCCGCGAAGTTCGAGGCGGGCACCTCGAACATCGCCGAGGCGATCGGCCTGGGCGCCGCGGTCGACTTCGTCTCCGACATCGGACTGGACGCGATCCGTGCACACGAGCACGACCTGACCGCCTACGCGCTCGATCGCCTGGCCGATGTCCCCGGCCTCCAGTTCATGGGCCCGACCGACGCCGACAAGCGCGGCGCGCTCGTTGCGTTCACGCTCGACTTCGCGCACCCGCACGACATCGCCGAGATCCTCGGCTCCAACGGCGTATGCGTCCGCGCCGGCCATCACTGCGCGCAGCCGCTCATGAAGCGCTTCGGCGTCTCGGCCACGACGCGCGCCTCCTTCGCCGTGCACTCGACCCGCGCCCATGTCGACGCCCTCGTCGATGCCCTCGCCGACGTCCGGAGGATCTTCGCGTGATGAGCATGGACTCCCTGTACCGCGAGGAGATCCTCGCCCACTACAAGAGCCCCCACAACTGGGGTCATCTCGAGCCGCACGACCGCGCCTTCGAGGACACGAACCCGCTATGCGGCGACGAGCTGCGCGTCGAGCTGCGCATCGACGAGGACGACCGGATCACCGACCTGCGCTTCTCCGGCCACGGCTGCGCGATCAGCCAGGCATCGGCGTCGATGACGTCAGACGAGATCAAGGGGATGACCGTCGACGAGCTCATCAAGCTCGATCGCCAGTACGTCCTGGACCTGCTGGGGATCGACATCTCGGCCACCCGGATGAAGTGCGCGCTGCTCACGCTGAAGGTGCTCAAGGGCGCCGCTCTGGGGCAGGCGGTGGACTGGGAGCCCGCGACCCCGCCGAGCGAGGCGGAGGGCGGCGTCGAGCGCCATCCGAAGGGCGCCGATCACCTATGAATCCTGCCCTCCGACGCTACACTGGCCTATATCCGAGTAGCGAAGGCGGGATTGTGCGTCAGGGGCTCCAAATCTTCATGTCAGAGATCATCGACATCTGCCCGATCTCCGAGCTGCCGCCCGGCAGCGCTCGCATCGTCGAGTGGGAGGACCTCGAGATCGGGATCTTCAACTGCAACGGCGTGCTGTACGCCATCGAGGATCGCTGCTCGCACGACAACGGCACGCTCGCCGAGGGGGCGTTCGACCCCGAGAACTGCACCGTCGAATGCCCACGACACGGATCCGTCTTTGACCTGCGCACCGGAGTTCCCAAGACCCTGCCCGCCTACGTCCCCGTCGACGTGTTCGACGTCAGGGTCGAGGACGACATGATCAAGCTGGAGGTTGAATAGCTACATGGCAACTCCCGAGACCATCGCTGAGCAAGAGGGCCTTCAGGGCATCAACTCCGATTACACGGAGAAGTACGGCTTCCACGACGCCGAGAACTACCTGTACAAGGCGCCGAAGGGCCTGACGAAGGAGCTCGTCGAGAAGATCTCCGAGTTCAAGAACGAGCCGCAATGGATGCTCGACTTCCGCCTGAAGGCGCTCGAGTACTTCCTCGCCCGCTCGATGCCCACCTGGGGCTCGCCGCATCTCGCCGAGGTCGACTTCGACAACATCCATTACTTCGTGCGCGCGTCCGAGCGCGCCGAGCGCTCATGGGACGACGTCCCCGACGACGTCAAGAAGACCTTCGACCGCCTGGGCATCCCCGAGGCCGAGCGCAAGTTCCTCTCCGGCGTCGGCGCGCAGTACGAGTCCGAGGTCGTCTACCACCAGATCAACGAGAAGCTCGAGGCGCAGGGCGTCATCTTCATGGACATGGACACGGG
>JAWVGM010000180.1:0-5772 GCA_033855075.1 Solirubrobacteraceae bacterium
GGCGTCTGCAGCACGATCACGCTGACGACCCACGCGAGCCCGAGCGCGAGGGCCACGCTCAGGGCGAAGCCGAGGAGCCCGTCGAGGAACGCGAAGCCGGGGATCTGGATCGCGTTGCGCAGCCGGATCGCGAACCCCTCGGCGCCGAGGGAGATGATCGAGCCCGCCACGATCGCGCCCACGAGCCCGAACAGCGGAGCGTAGGGAGACGTGTTGTCGACGCCGAGAAGGCCGGGCCCGAACCTCGTCCCGAGCCAGGCGCCCGCCGCGAAGCCCGCGAGCGACAGCGCCCCCGTGACAAATCCACGCGCGACCCCGACGAGGCCGAACGCCAGCGCGAACACGACGATGCCGAAGTCGAGTGGCGTCACGACGGCAATCATGGCGCGTTGTCGCCGCGGGTAGAGCCATAGTTAGCCACGTGTCGGTGCGCTCTTCCCAGCTGACTGCATCCTCACGCCGCGCGCCGCGACGGCGGCGAGCACCGCCGGGCCGGATCGCGATCGCGGCGGGGTGCCTGCTCGCGGTCGTCGCGGCCTACCTCCTGCTCAGCGGCGGCAGGCCGGCCGAGGAGATCGCGGCCGAGCGCTTCGTCGCGGCGTGGGAGCACGGGGACTACGCCGCGATGCACGACCAGCTCACCGACACCGCCAAGCGCGCGACCCCGCTCGCGCAGTTCACCGCCGACTACCGCCGCACGGCGGCGACCGCGACCGCGACCGGGGTGACGGCCGGCAAGGTCGGCAAGGTGCACGGCGGCGGCGTCGCGGTTCCGATCACGGTGCGCACACGGCTCTTCGGCCCGGTGCACTCGACGCTGAGCCTGCCGTTCGAGGGCAAGGACGACAGCGCGAAGGTCGCCTGGGCGCGCAACCTCACGTTCCCCGGGGTGCGCAGCGGCGACAAGCTCGAGCGCACGACGACCCTGCCCCCGCGGGCCGCGCTCCTGGCCAACGACGGGCGTCCGCTCGCAGAGGGCCCGGACCGCAGCTCGCCGCTCGGCCCGGCGGCCACGTCGATCGTCGGCCAGATCGACGCGCCGCCCAAGGAGGACCGGGGGCGACTGCGCGAGCTCGGCTATCCGGCGGACGCGCGGGTTGGCGTGTCCGGCCTCGAGAAGGTCTTCGAGCAGGACCTGGCCGGGCAGCCGGGCGGCGTGCTGCGCGCGGGCGGCACGCTCTTCGGCACGCGTCAGGCCAAGGCCGGGCACGCCGTCCACACGACGATCGATCCCGACGTGCAACGGGCCGCAGTCACCGCGCTCGGTGCCCGCGTCGGTGGCGTCGCGGTCGTGCGACCCCGCACGGGCCAGATCCTCGCGCTCTCCGGGATCGCGTTCTCGGGGCTGTCGCCGCCGGGCTCGACGTTCAAGATCATCACGCTCACCGGGGTGCTCCAGTACGGGCTCGCGGGCCCGAACTCCACGTTCCCGGTCCAGACCAAGACACAGCTCGAGGGCGTCGACCTCGAGAACGCCAACGGGGAGTCCTGCGGCGGCACGCTCGTGAACTCGTTCGCGCAGTCGTGCAACTCCGTGTTCGCGCCGCTCGGCGCAAAGCTCGGCGCCGCGCGGCTCGTGCAGACCGCGGAGAAGTTCGGCTTCAACGCGGACCTCGGCATTCCCGGCGCCGCGAAGAGCACGATCCCGCCCGCCGATCAGATCGGCGACTCCCTGGCGGTCGGCTCGTCGGCGATCGGGCAGGGCAAGGTGCAGGCGACCGCGCTGCAGATGGCGCTCGTGGCCTCGACGATCGCCAACCGCGGCAAGCGCCCGAAGCTCACGCTCGACCGCAGCCAGCCGACCGTGCGCACGCGCGTCTTCCCGGCGAAGACGACGCGCCTCGTCACCCGCCTCATGGAGGCCGTCGTCCGCTCGGGCACCGGCACTGCGGCGGCGATCCCGGGTGTGAGCGTCGCCGGCAAGACCGGCACCGCCGAGCTGCGCACGACGGCGGTGCCCGACTGCACCCCGACGCAGGATGCCCCCTGCCCGCCGCCTCCACCCGCGGACCCGACGGACACGAACGCCTGGTTTGCCGCCTTTGCCCCGTCGAACGTGCCGCGCGTCGCGGTCGGCGTGCTCGTCGTCGCCGCGGGCGCCGGCGGTCAGTCGGCGGCCCCGATCGCCCGCGACGTCCTCCTCGCGGGACTACGTTCGAAAAGGTGATTTCGCCCTTCGTCCGACGCCACTACACATCCAAGTCGATGATCCCCGTCTGCGCGGGGAGCTGGCGGCCCTGGATCACGAGCTCGAGCGGGCGGTTGTCGAGCGTGGAGTTCTTGAGCTTGAAGAGGACGAGCGCGCCGCGCGAGGACGTGTCATACGCGGGCGAGTCGGGGATCGGCAGTACCTGCATGGGCGGGATCGCCTCGGTGGAGCGATAGGCGAAGACGTTGCTCGGATCGAGCGCCACCGGCTTGAACACCGTGTCCTGGGTGTCGCGGATCTCGATGTCGTCGGAGGGCAGCTGCGCGCTCTTCGTCTCGTTCTCGACGCGCAGGAAGACCCCGAACCACGTCTCGTTGTTCGCGAGCTGACGCTGCGCGGCGGGAACGCCCGTGAGCAGGCCCTTGTCCTGCGTGTCGTACGGGTTCATCGCGCGCGACACCTGCACCTGGTAGTTCAGCTTGCCGATGTCGAGGTAGATGCCCTCGGTCTCGGCGCGCACGACGCGCGCGTTCTTGTCGGGGTGTTTGCCGCACGCGGACAGGCCCGCCGAGGCGAGCAGGGCGACGAGTACGGTGACGAGGCGGCGCGGGCGGGGCACGGGCGGCGCGAAATCTACAGTCTGAACCCGGTGGCGGGCTTACGAGCTCCGCCGGACAGGGTCGCATGCGCGCCACGCTGCTCGCCCTTCTCGAGAATCGACCGCAACCGGTCGAGCGCGCGCTTGTTGTGTCGCGTGGCGGCGGTGCGGACGCGCAGCGCCTTCTCCATGAGGCGATCTGACTGCATCTTGGGCTCGGACTCCGTGCAGAACTCGACCCTTGTGCCGCCGCTGCCGTCGGGCGTCAGCGTCCACGTCGTGCGGTGGCGGACCCGGTTGAAGCGCCCGCCGCGGCCGGTCGCGACGATCCGCTCGGGCGCCACCACGTCGTCGAGCGTGATGTCTCCGTAGGCAAAGCGGTCAAGGCGCGTCTTCACGCGGAAGCGTGCCCCGGCGCCGAGGCCATAGGAGTCCTCGCGCGTCAGATGCCAGTCGGTGAGGAAGTGATCGGTGAACTCGGGGTGGTTCGCGATGTCCGCGAGGTACTCGAAGACCTCCTCCGGGGGTCGCGCGATCGTCGTCGAGAGCCTGACGGCGTCCATTGCTCGCCAAGATACCGGCCCGCCCACCCGCCGGACCGGCCGGCGCGGGGTCACCGCAGCGGCGCGCTGCGAGTCAGGAACGCGGGACGCGGTGCACGCGCACCGCGAGCCCAGCTTCGCTGTGGCGTACGCGTGCCGAGTCCTGCGGCTCGCCGCGGCGCAGCGGCCGGCACAGCTCGCACACCGTGATGCCACGGGGAAATCGGTGGACGGTCTCACCGATGAGCGGGGTACGCCCGCAGTCTGCGCAGACGGGCCGCGCATCCTCGAGCGCCCCGACACTCTTGCGCAGCAGCGCGCGCTCGAGATCTTGTTCGTCCATCGTCGCGGTCCTGGCCATGGCCGCTCTTTCGCCGCCGGTCGCAGCGCTCCTTCCATCCTTCGGTCGTGTTGAGGCTGGGTTTATGTCTCCCCGGAGCATGGGTAGCTCGCCTCCTGTTCCGTCCAGGGGAAGGAGGCGGAGCTTGACTACGTCGCTATATTCCGCACAATCCTTGAACCGCCGGTGGCCCCACCCCACACCGGCAGAGGGAGCTTGCAGATGGAGTCACTTGCGTCGGGAACGCTGGCCGGCACCGGATCGTTCCGCTGTGATGTCTGTGGCTACGTCCTCACGATGACGACGGAGGACGTCCTCCCCGCCTGTCCGGGCTGCACGGGCGCAAGCTTCACCCGCACGTCGCTCTTCGGCACGGCGCGCTTCAAGCGTTCGTTTCCCGGCGACGCCGACGGGGCCGAGCGCGACTCGATCATCGAGGACGCGCTCGCCGCGATCGACGAGCCCGGCCGCTACCTCGTCTTCCAAGACGGAACCACCACGCGGACGATGGCGCTGGGCGCGGACTCGATGCGGATCGGCCGCAGCCTGTCGGCCGACCTGCGCTTCGAGGACCCGACTGTGTCGCGTCGCCACGCTGTGCTCGTGGGGGAGCCGGACGGCGTCCGCGTGCTTGACGATCGCAGCCTCAACGGCGTGTTCGTCAACGGCAAGCGCGTCTCGTCACACCAGCTCAGCGACGGTGACGAGATCCTCATCGGCCGCTATCGGCTGCGCTTCGTCGACCTGACCGTCGCCGTCGCCGCGGCCGGTGCCGAGGCTCTGCAGGCCGAGTAGCATCAGCGCCCTTGGGCGCCACGATCGCAGTCCTCTCGCAGAAGGGCGGAACCGGCAAGACGACGTCGGTGCGCACCCTCACCGACGTGCTGCGCCGCATCGGCCTCGACGTGCTCGCCGTGGACCTTGATCCGCAGGGCAACCTGTCGGACTACTTCGACGTCGACCCCGAGGCGACGCCGACGATCGGCGACGTCCTCAGCGGACGCGCCGTCGCCGCGGACGCCGTCCACGACGGGATCATTCCGGCCAACCTGTCGCTCGCCGAGGCAGAGCTCATGCTCGCCGGCAAGATGGGGCGCGAGATGACCCTCAAGCGCGCGCTCGCGCCGCTGAAGGACTCCTACGACGTGCTCATGCTCGACTGCCCGCCGTCGCTCGGCCTGCTGACGGTCAACGCGCTGGTCGCGGCCGACCACGCGCTGCTGAGCGCCGAGGCGCAGTACTTCGCGCTCCAGGGCGTCGAGCAGGCGCTCGAGGTCGTCGAGCTCGCACGCGACGGGCTCAACCCCGAACTCGGCTGGCTCGGAGTCGTGCTCAACATCGCCGACATGCGCACGCGCCACAGCCGTGAGGCGTTCGACTCGCTGCGCGAGCACATCGGCGAGAAGCTCTTCCACTCGACGGTGCGCCAGTCCATCGCCTACGCGGAGTCCGCCGAGCTCGCGGTCTCGATCCTCGACCACCGCCCCGATCTCGGCGCCGACTACCTCGCGCTCGCCGACGAGCTGCTCGAGCGGCTGAAGATGCCCGAGCCGCGGGCGCGCCTGAAGAAGCTCACCGAAGAGCTGGTCTAGCCGTGAGCGCACGGCCTGACATCGCGGTCCTCGCCGTGCTCGCGGCCGGACTTGCGGTTCTGATCGCGCTGCCGCAGGGCGTGCGCCGCGACGTCGGCCAGCCCTTCGCGGTCGCGGCCGCCGCCGCCAGCTCGCCGCTCGACGTACGCCCGGTCGTCGCAATCGCGCCCCGCAAGGACCCGCCGGCGTCTGCCGGGGAGGCGGTGCCGACCGGCCCGCACGGCGCGGTCGTTCTGCGCCGCACGCAGCTGCGCACGAAGCCGGGCGGTCGCGTCGTGCGCACGCTGGGCACGAAGACGACATGGGGATCGCGCAGCGTGCTCGGCGTCGTCGAGCTCCGCAACGGCGGGGTGGGCGTCGTGTCCGACCCCCTGCGCAATGCCCAGGTCGGCTGGATCCCCGCCGCGGCGGTGAAGCTCGTCGACGAGCCGTACACGATCCACATCGACGTCTCCGCCCACCGACTCGTCGTGCGCCATGGCGGCGAGGTCGCCCGCCGCGTGACGATCGCCGTCGGACGCCCCGGCTCGACCACCCCGACCGGGCGCTTC
>JAWVGM010000181.1:0-11027 GCA_033855075.1 Solirubrobacteraceae bacterium
AGCGCTCGTAGTGGCCGAGGTCGAGGTCGGTCTCGGCGCCGTCCTCGGTGACGAACACCTCGCCGTGCTGGTAGGGCGACATCGTGCCGGGGTCGACGTTGATGTACGGATCGAACTTCTGCAGCCCCACCGACAGGCCGCGGGCCACGAGCAGGCGCCCGATCGAGGCCGCGGCGATCCCCTTTCCAAGGGACGAGACGACGCCGCCCGTGATGAAGATGAAGCGGGTGTTGCGGCCGGATGACGTCATGCGGGCTTCACGAAGGTCTGCCCAGCGAGTCTAGGTGACGCAATCCCGGAACCTTCTCGATGAACGCGGAAATTGATGTGAATTCTCCGATGACGTTGATCACGAGCAGCACGACGAGGGCGATGACCTGCCCGTCGGTGTCCAGCGTGAGCACGAGCCACAGCCCCGCCAGCGCGCCGATGACGTTCGAGCCCGTGTCGCCCAGCATCGCCTTCTCCCGCAGGTCGAAGAAGCCGGCGACGAGCACCGGCGCGGCGAAGATCCCGACGGTGGCGATCGGCTCGGTGAGCGCCGTCGAGGCGGTCAGGCCGATCCCGAGCAGGACGAACGACTTGACGGCGCGCCCCGGCCGCAGGTCGAGCAGGTTGAAGACGTTCGTCGCGAGGACGATCACGCCCGCCGCGAGCAGGAACTCGCCTTCGCTGCCCGGCAGGCCCGAAGCCACGAGCAGCGCGAGCGCGAGCGTGCCGATCGCCTTCAGCGCGCCGGTCGACAGGTCGCCGCTCACGAGCGCGGCGCCGTGCCCGCGCCAGCCGCGCGAGGCGCCCGACAGGACGTCGTCGACGAGCCCGAGCAGCGCGATGCCCGGGACGAGCACCATGACGAGCCCGAAGTTGTCCGGGTAGATGTCCGAATCCGCCAGCCGCGCGAGCAGCGTCACCGGCACGAGCGCCACGAGCCCGGCCGGGACGATGACGAGTCCGAGCGGCACCGGCAGCGACAGGCCGCGGTAATTCGGCGCCACGAGGGCCGCCCCGGTCAGCCGAGCGATGAGCAGCGGCGCCAGCCCGAGTGCGGCAACGAAGGCGATGGCGGCGGGCAAGAAATGCACCGAGGCAACCTAGCGCTGTAACCGGACGAAGGCGTCATGCCCTCGATCAACATTCGAGTCCATCACGGACCCTGTCGGCCGACGACCGGCGGCAGAAGCGATACCCCGCCCTTGCGCCCGAACGCGCCGTCCGCGCCGGCGAGGACGAAGACCAGCGCCGCGTGGCCGGCGAGCTCGTCGACGTTGTCGACGCTCGACATGTTCTGATCGCGATACCAGCCGACCTGCGAGGGATCTGCGCTTCGCTTCTCGATGCCGACGACCGTGACGCCGGTGCTCAAGAGGCCGGCGACGATCCCCTTCTGCAGCTGGTCGAGGCGGTCGGCGGCCTTCCGGTCCTTCGGCTTGTCGGGCGAGCGCATGACGACCACGCCGTCCAGGCCGCTGAACGATCCGCTGAGCGACCGCAAGAGGTCGGTGCGCACGAGCCCGATGAGCTTGCCGCCCTCGACCATCTGCACGCCGATCCGCCGTCCGAAATCGTCGACGAGGTCATCGCTGCGCGCGAGCTGCGCATACCGCGTCCCGCGCGCCGCGCTGGCGAGCGCGGCGCTGTCGACACCGGACTTCACGACCGTCACGACCTTGAGCTGGGCGCCGGCCGGCTTCAGCGCGGCGTCGACGATCTTCGGCGCGTCGTCGTTCTCGCCGAGCATGACAAGGCCGATATGGCGGCCGCGCAGCTCTCCCGCGGTCAGGATCGGATAGGACGCGCTGCTGTACTCCTGCTCGTCGGCCAGCGCGGCCCGCGCGTCGTTGCGCTCGCGGTTGGCCGTCGCGACATCGCCGCGCAGCGACTTGAGCACGTCTTTCTTCGCCGAGGAGACGAGCTCCTTGTCGCCGATGGCGACCCCGAGGAGCAGCCCGACGACCAGCGCGATGAAGACGGCTGCCAATGACAGCGCGTGATAGCGAAAGTCGAACACTGCCTATTCGATCCCGAGGACGACCTCGAGCTTCAGCCACAGCAGCTCGGCGACGTCGCGCAGCGCCGGCGTCAGCACGACGACGGCGATGAGGCACAGCAGGCCCGCGAGCAACACCGACACGAGCGGCGCGGAGCCGGGCCGGGGCCGGTACAGCCGGCTGACGCCCTTGGCGTCGACGAGGATCTCGCCGAGGCGCAGCCGCGTGAGGAACGTGGAGGCCATCCCGCGGCGGTTCTTGTCGAGGAACTCGACGAGGTTGAACTGCGAGCCCACGGACACGATGAGCTGCGCACCCTTCTCGGCCGCGATGATCATCGCGACGTCCTGGCTCGTGCCGGGGGCGGGCACGAGCTTGTAGGGCAGGCCGAGCTTCTCCAGGTGGTCGCGGCCGGGCGCGCGGCCGTCGGGATAGGCGTGGACGACGAGCTCGGCGCCGCAGCGCAGCGTCGCCTCCGTCGCGGAGTCCATGTCGCCCACGATCATGTCGGGCCTGAAGCCCTCCTCGAGGATGGCGTTGGCGCCGCCGTCGACGGCGAGGATCGCGGGCTTGACGTCGCGGATGTAGGGACGCAGCGCGCGCAGGACCTTCTGGTGGTCGACGCCGCGGACGACGATTAGCGCCGGACGATCGCGGAAGTCCGTGTCGAAGCGCGGCAGCTCGATGCGCCCGGAGAGCAGCTCGCGCTCCTCGAGCATGTGCTCGATCGTGTTCTGGGCGAACGCCTCGAGCGCGTCGCCGATCTCACGCCGGCGCTCGTCGGTCGCCGCGCGCACGGCCTCGGGCTCCTGGATGGAGCCGGTCGCCAGCACCTTCCTGTCGCGCCGCACCTCCGAGCCGTGAACGGTGATCTGCTCGCCGTCCTTGAGCGTGTCGAAGAGCTTGCGGTCGGGCAGGTCGACGAGGTGCACCCCGGCCTGCACGAGCAGCAACGGCCCCATGTTCGGGTACGCGCCCGTCGAGGACGGGCTGCAGTTGAGCACGGCGACCACGCCCGCCGCGATGAGGTCCTCGGCGGACACCCGGTCGAGATCGCGGTGATCGAGCACGGCGACCGCGCCCGGACGGAGCGTCTTCACGAGGAGCTTCGTACGGCGGCCGAGTCGAGCGGGCCCAGAGACCTCTCTGGCGACGGCTACGGCCATCGGCGGAGTCTAGATGGGGTTGTGAAGCACTTGCGAAGGCATGTTTGCCACGCCCGACGGAACCGCTGGAGCGGGTGGTAGCGTTTTTGAGCCTCGTGATCGCAGCGCTCATCACAGCGGTCACCGAGTCTCAGGTCCACGACGTGTGCGGCCAGGACCCCGGCTTCTTCTGCCGGCAGGTCTACGAAGGAACCGGGAATCGCTCGCTGGCCGACATCGCCGACTTCCTGATCGGCAAGTCGCTGACGATCGTCGCGATCCTCATCGGCGCGTGGATCGTCAACCGGATCGTCGGCCGCGGGGTCAAGCGCACCCTGCGCAGCCTGCACTCCGGTGCCGTGCGCGAGCGCATCGGCGCGGTCCGCCGGCGCACCCCGAACGCGCTGCTCGACTCCGAGGTGACGAGCGTGCGCGCCGAGCAGCGCATCACCGCGCTCACGAGCGTGCTGCGCAGCGTTGCGAGCTTCGTCATCTTCCTCATCGCGGGCTTTCTCATCCTCGGCGAGATCGGGCTGGACCTCGCGCCGCTGCTCGCCGGCGCGGGCATCATCGGCATCGCGTTCGGCTTCGGCGCCCAGTCGCTGGTCAAGGACTTCCTGTCAGGCCTGTTCATCCTCGTCGAGGACCAGTTCGGCGTCGGCGACATCGTCGACCTCGACGGGGAGACAAGCGGCACGGTCGAGGCGGTCTCGCTGCGCACCACGCGCCTGCGGGCGGTCGACGGAACCGTGTGGCACGTCCCCAACGGCGAGATCCGGCGCGTCGGCAACAAGAGCCAGCTGTGGTCACGCGCGCTGCTCGACATCGACGTCGCCTACGACGCGGACATCGAGCACGCCAAGCGGGTCATCAAGCGCGTCGCCGACGAGCTGTGGAACGAGCGCGAGGACATCATCGAGGAGCCCGAGGTATGGGGCGTCGAGTCGCTCGGCCCGCAGTCGGTCGTCATCCGCCTCGTCATCAAGACGCGGCCCTCCGATCAGTACGACGTGAGCCGCGAGCTGCGCCAGCGCCTGAAGGGAGCCTTCGAGGAGGAGGGCATCGAGATCCCCTTCCCGCAGCAGATGGTCTGGCAGCGCGGCGGCCCGGACGACGCCAAGGCCGCGGCCGAGCGCGACGCGCCCGGCAAGGCCTGAGGTCACGCCGCGCGCAGCAGCTCTTCGGCGTGACGCCGCGCCGCGCCATCGCCGTCCTCGTCGGCGCCGAGCATGCGGACGAGCTCGGACACCACCTCGTCGTCGCGCAGCTGCGTGACGGTCGTGCGGGCGACGCCCCTGTGCGCGCTCTTGGCGATCGAGAAATGCCGCGCGGCGAGCGAGGCGACCTGCGGCAGGTGCGTGATGCAGAGCACCTGGCCGCCGGCGGCGAGCGCGCGCAGCTGATCGCCCACGGCGCGCGCGGTCTGCCCGCCGATGCCGGCGTCGACCTCGTCGAAGACGAGCGTCCCCGTGCTGTTCGCCGACGTCGTGCCCATGAGCGCGAGCATGACCCGCGACAGCTCGCCCCCGGAGGCGACGTCGCGCAGCGGCGCCGCCGGAACGCCGGGATTGGCGGCGATGGAGAACTCGACGGCGTCCGCGCCGGTTGGGCCCGGCTCGCGCTCCTCGAGTGAGATGTCAAACGAGGCGCCCTTCATCGCGAGGTCATCCAGGCGCCGGCGCACGGCGGAGGCCAGCTTCGGCGCGGCCGCCCGGCGCGCCTTGTGCAGCGCCGCGGCGCCGGCCGCGAGCTGGGCCCGGGCCTCCTGCAGGCGCTGGGCAGCCGCTTCGACGGCGATGTCGGCGCCCACGAGCTCGTCACGCCGCGCGCGGCAGCTCTCGGCGTGCGCGAGGACGCCGGCAATCGTGCCGCCGTGCTTTCGCTCGAGCCGGTCGAGGACCGCCAGGCGCGTGTCGACTGCCTCCAGGCGCCCGGGCTGCGCATCCAGCCGCTCGGCGTACCGGCGCAGCTCGGCGGCGAGGTCGTCGGACTCGATCGCGAGCGCCTGCCAGCGCTGACCGAGCCCGTCGAGCTCGGCGTCGATGCCGTCGACGGCGGCCAGCCCGCGGCCCGCGGCGGCCAGCAGCGTACCGATTCCGCCCTCCTCGACGGCGACGGCCTCGGAGGCGCCGAGCGACGCCCCGCGCAGCGCCTCGACGTGGCGCAGCCGCTCGCGCTCGGCGCGCAGCCCATCGGCCTCGCCCTCGCGCGGATCGGCGGCGTCGATCTCGGCGAGCTCGAACTCGAGCAGGTCGAGCTCACGTTCGCGCGCGCCGGCGAGCTCGTGGAGCTCGGCGAGTACGCGCTCGGCGTCCCGGGCGCCGGCGTGCGCCTCGGCGACCTTCGCGCGCCGGGCGAGCTGAGCGTCGCCGCAGAAAGCGTCGAGGATCTCGAGCTGTGCGCCCGCCAGCGTGAGGCGCCGGTGCTCGTGCTGGCCGTAGAACACGATGAGCGGCGCGGCGAGCTCGCGCAGGTCGGCGACGGTCGCCGAGCGCCCGTTCACGAGAACACGGGTGCGGCCGTCGGCGCCGATCCTGCGCGCCAGCACCACCTCCTCGGCGTCCGCGGGGAGGCGCTCCCCGAGCTCCGCGCGCAGCACATCGGGCAGCTCGAAGACGCCCTCGACGTAGGCCTCGGCCGCGCCGGGCCGCACGATCCCCTGCTTGGCGCGCCCGCCGAGCAGCAGGTCCAGCGCATGGGCGAGCACGGTCTTCCCCGCCCCGGTCTCCCCCGTGAGCACGTTGAGCCCCGGGGCGAGCCGCAGCTCTGCCCGCTCGATGAGCAGCAGGTTCTCGACGCGCAGTTCGGTGAGCATCGCCGAACGGTCTAGCAGTGAGGCCCGACGGATTCGCCCGGGGCGTCCTCATTGCCCGGCGGGACGCGGCGTGCTCAGGGTTCCAAAACAGCAGCAATGAAGAACAGCGGGGCCATTCGCGCGGCGCCCTCGAGAACGTGCATTAGTGACCAACCGTGCAACTTCTCTCGTCGAGTGGTCACTTATGCACGTCATACGTGCAGTTGTGACCACTCGTCGCGGCCAGCCGCGCGGTTGGTCACTTATGTACGCGCCTGCGGGCATTGAGCCAAGCCGTTCCCTCATCCTTCATCGCTGCTGTTTCGTCGACCGCGGCGCGCGAGGGTCGGTCGCAGAAGGGCCTACGACGACAGCCGTTGGTCACTTATGTACGCGCCTGCGGGCATTGAGCCAAGCCGTTCCCTCATCCTTCATCGCTGCTGTTTCGTCGACCGCGGCGCGCGAGGGTCGGTCGCAGAAGGACCTACGACGACAGCCGCCCGAACTTCGTCCTCAGCCGCCGGTAGAAGGACCAGCCGGGCACCTGCGCGAGGCAAGCGACGCCGTCCTCGAACTGGGCCTGGATCGCGGCTCCGGGGGCGATCTCGCCCGCGGGGCGGCCGTCGAGCGACACGTCGACGGCGTCCGATCCGCAGTTCGCCAGGCTGAGCCGGTCGGTCGGGGCGACGACGAGCGCGCGTGCGGTCAGCGAGTGCGGCGCGATGAACGACACGCAGTAGCCGGCGACCCCCCAGGCCATGACCGGGCCGCCGTTGGCGAGGTTGTAGCCGGTCGAGCCCGCGGGCGTGCAGACGACGAGCCCGTCGCAGCGCACCGAACCCACCTCCTCGCCCTCGACGCCGTAGGCGAGCTGGGCCACGCGGGCGCCGATCTTGCGGTGGATCGAGACGTCGTTGATCGCCAGCAGCGACTCGTCGCCGACCGCGACGGTGATCGCCGGCAGGCGGAGCACCTCGAAGTCGTGCGCGAGCGCCCGCTCGAAGCCGAACTCCTCGAGATCGGCCGGGTCGATCGCGGCGAGGAAGCCGACCTCGCCATAGTTGACCGCGAACACCGGGACGTCCGTGCGCGCGTAACGGCGCAGCGCGCGCAGGATCGTCCCGTCGCCGCCGAGCACGATGCACAGCTCGACGTCGTCGATGATCTCGGCGTTCGGGACGATGACGTCGTCGGCGACCGCGTCGAGGCCGTGCTTGGCCGTCTCGTCGGGGTCGAAGCGCAACCCGACGCCCGCCTCATGCGCCGCCGCGATGAGCCGCTCGAGCGCCGTGGCCACCTCGCCGGGACGTGTGTGCGTCAGGACCGTGACCTGGCGGACCTCGCTCACGGCTCCACCTCGCGCGCGGCAGCATCGAGATCCTCGCGTGCACCGGCGCGGCCGGCCTCCGCCAGCCAGACGAAACTCTCGAGGTTGCCCTTCGGGCCGGGCAGGCCCGACGAGGCGAAGCCGAGCACCGAGGCGCCGAGCCGCTGCGCGGCCGCGGCGACACCGACGAGCGCCGCCCGCCGGTCGTCGGGATCGCGCACGACGCCGCCCTTGCCGACGCGGCCGCGCCCCACCTCGAACTGCGGCTTGACCATGGCCAGCACGTCGAAGGTGGGTGCGAGGGTGCCCAGCACCGCCGGCATCACCTTCGCCAGCGAGATGAACGACACGTCGATCGCGGCGAGATCGGGCGCGTAGGGAAGATCCTTTCGCGCCACGCCACGGGCATTCGCGCGCTCCATCACGGTCACGCGCGGGTCGTTGCGCAGGCGCCAATCGAGCTCGCCGTAGGCGACGTCGAGTGCGACGACGTGACGGGCGCCCGCCTGCAGGAAGCAGTCGGTGAACCCGCCGGTCGAGGCCCCGACGTCGAGCGCGTCGCGCCCGCTGGGATCGAGGCCGAACGCCGCGATTGCGTTGGCGAGCTTGATCCCGCCGCGCGAGACGAACCGCGGGCGCTCGTCCACGGCCACGGCGACGTCGGGATCGACGAGCTGGCCGGGCTTGGAGGCCCGCTCCCCGTCACCGCCGAGGCGCACCTCGCCCGCCATGACCGACGCGGCCGCGCGGCTGCGCGACTCGAACAGGCCGCGCTCGGCCAGCAGGGTGTCCAAGCGCATGCGGGCCATCTGCCCAACGGTATCCGTTCGCCTTGTGTGACCCCTCTCACTCCCGATTGGCCGGTCAGCCAGCACAATGGACGAAGCGTCTGGGCACCAGCCTCCCCCGGGGCTGCACCTTGAACAGCCGCCCGGCGCTCACATAGCCAGACGACATAGCAGGGTCTCTCCTCCCGGGAACGGCCCGCCCTCACCCGGCGGGCCGTTTCTTTGCCCGCGCTAGGCTGCGCCCGATGCCGGGCAAGCAACGCGCGATCCTGCTGATCCTCGCCGCGATCGCGGCCGTCGCGGCGATCATCATCGTTCCGTCGCTCGGCGATAACGGCAAGAGCGACGCCGAGAAGCTGGGCGGCGCGACGACCGCGACGCCGGGCCAGCCTCAGCCGCCCAAGCGCTCGGCCGTCCCCGTCATCACCGTGCGCAACGGCAAGCCGGTCGGCGGCGTGCAGCGGCTTGAGTTCAACAAGGGCGACACGGTGAAGTTCACGGTGAAATCCGACGTCGCCGACGAGATCCACGTCCACGGCTACGACCTCAAGAAGAACGTCCCCGCCGGCGGACAGGCGACGATGAGCTTCAAGGCGGACGCCGACGGGATCTACGAGGCCGAACTCGAGAAGCGCGGCGTGCAGATCGCGGAGCTGCGGATAAACCCGTAGCTCCGCGTCACTAACGCCTGGCGTTCGCGATGCGCACGTGCACGTGGTCGTCATGGTCCTTGAGAACCTGGACGATCCCCGGCGGGCCCCCGAGGCCGACGTGCGGGCCGACGAACACGAACTGCGCCCCGGCCGCGACGAAGCGGTTGACGAGATCCTGCGCGAGGGCGCGGTCGACGTCGCGGACCCGCCGCGGTGCCTGAAGCGAGCGATCCAGGCGCGGGTAGAAGACGTCGGCATCGAGGCCGTTCTGATGTGAGACGTGCCCGGCGAACCTTCCGCCGTAGGGCAGGCTGAGGTCGCCGATCATCACCTGCGGCGCGCCCGGGTTGGCGAGGCGGTAGTCGCGCAGCACGGCGAACAGGTACGCGAGCATCCGGTCAGTCGTCCAGCGGTTGGATGGCGGGCTGAGCGCGATCCAGTCCGGCCCGCTCGCGGGCAACTGCACGCCGTTGATGAGCCGCCCCCGGTTGGTCTGCCCGGCGGCGATGGAGCCGACCTCGGGGACGACGACCGCCGGGCCCGCCGCCGCGGCGCTTGCGCTCGTCAGCGACGTCCGCACCGCCGTCGGCTGGACCGCGCGGCCCTGCCTCGCGACGACCGTCGGCTGGGTCATCTGCAACAGCTGGACGCGCTGCACGCTGCCGCCTGCGCAGCCCAGCCCGGCGAGGGCGAGTCCGCCGGTCGCGGCGAGGGCGACGAGCTGACTGCGAACCGTTTCGCCATCCGGTCGCCGGGACCGGCGACCTCCGGGCGACGTCACACGTGATCGCCGGAGGCGGCGCGACGTCACTACGCGGGCGCCCGCTCCGAAACCGCGGCCTCGATCCGCTCGGCGATCCGCTTGCCGGTGTAGCCGACCTCGGAGTGCAGGATCGCCGGGGTGCCGTGCGTGACGTAGCGGTCGGGCATACCGATCCGCAGGATGCGCGTGTCGCCGGCCCCGCCCTCGTTGAGGGTCTCCCAGACCGCGCTGCCAAAGCCGCCCTGGAGCACACCCTCCTCGATGGTGACGAGCAGTTCGTGCTCGGAGGCGAGCTGACCCATGAGCGCCGCGTCGATCGGCTTGGCGAAGCGCGCGTCGGCGACCGTGACGTCGAGTCCGCGAGCGCTCAGCAGCACCGCCGCCTCGAGGCCCTTCTCCACGCCGCTGCCATACCCGACGATCGCGACCTTGCCCGATCCCTCGCGCAGGATCTCGCCGATCCCGATCTCGATCGGCTCGGGAACGGCGGGCAGCAAGACGCCGACGCCCTCCCCGCGCGGGTAGCGCAGCGCCACCGGGCCGTCGTCGTAGAGCAGCGCGGTGTGCAGCATGTGCACGAGCATCGCCTCGTCGCGCGGCGCCATGAGCGTCATGTTGGGCAGCGGGCGCATGTAGGCGATGTCGAAGACGCCGTGGTGCGTCGGCCCGTCGTCGCCGACGAGGCCGGCGCGGTCCATCGCGAAGACGACGTTGAGCTTCTGCAGGCAGACGTCGTGGACGATCTGGTCGTAGGCGCGCTGAAGGAACGTCGAGTAGATCGCCGCGACGGGCTTGACGCCTTCCAGCGCGAGGCCCGCCGCGAACAGGACCGCCTGCTGCTCGGCGATGCCGACGTCGAAGTAGCGGTCGGGCATCGCCTTCTGCAGGATGTTCAGCCCGGTGCCGGAGTTCATCGCCGCGGTGATGGCCACGACGCGCTCGTCGCGGCGGCACTCGCGGACCAGCGCGTCACCGAAGACCTGGGTGTACTGCGGCGGGCGGCGGATCGCGCCGGGCAGCGGGGCGATGGCCTTCGTCGGCGTGCGGTTCGCGATCGACTTCGGCTTCGCGGCGTGCCAGCGCTCCATGCCCTCGAGGCCGCCCTCCTCGGCGGGCGCGAAGCCCTTGCCCTTGACGGTCGCGACGTGCAGGACGACCGGCCGTCCGGCGGCAAACGCGCTGCGCAGCGCGCGGCGCAGCGCGCGGATGTCGTGGCCGTCGATGACGCCGACGTACGCCCAGCCGAGCTCCTCCCAGAAGAGGCCCGGGGCCCAGAACGCCTTGATGGACTCCTTGAACTGCGGCCCGAGGCGCTCGAACGCGGGCCCGATGCCGGGCAGCTCGGCGAGGCGCTCCTCGAGCGACTCACGCGTCTGCCAGTGCTTCGGGTTCAGGCGCACGCGGTTGAAGTAGCGCGACATCGCGCCGACGTTCGGCGCGATCGACATCCCGTTGTCGTTGACGACGACGACGATCGGCGTGCCCTGGCCGCCGGCTTGGTGGATGGCCTCGAACGCGACGCCGCCGGTCATCGAGCCGTCGCCGATGACCGCCACGACCTGGCCCTGC
>JAWVGM010000182.1:0-2714 GCA_033855075.1 Solirubrobacteraceae bacterium
GGAGCGCCGCCCGCGCCGCGCGAGCGCGCCCACGTCGCGGCACGACGGTACGGCGGTGGCTTTGTCGCGGCCCTGCAGCGGGAGATGCTCGAGCGTCCGCGGCCCCGGGTCGCGCTGCCACGCCTCGTAGAAGCGGTTGGAGTAGATCTGGCGGTACCACGCCGGCGGCCGGCTCGCGCTCGGCGAACGGCGCATGACGATGTAGGGGAAGCTCTCGACGTAGGCGAGCTGCTGGAGGTCGAGGTCGAACTGGCGGCCGAACAGATTGCCGGGCTTGCGGAGCTGGACCTGGCGAGGGGTGATGGACTCGGTCGCCGCGTTGAGCTTCGTCGTGCCGGCGAAGTACTTGGCGAACTCCTCGAACTCGTTGAAGAGGACCGGTCCGCGTCCCGCGAGGTCGTCGCCGACGGCGCGCAGCGCGAGCATCCGGTCGTGGGGGCCAATCCGGCTGTCGTGCAGCGCGAATGCGTTGGACAGCATGATCGAGCCGGCGAGCACGGCACCGAGCGCGACAGCAAGCACGGCCCCGACGGGTCGCACGACGCCGGCGATCGCCTTCAGCCCGATGGCGGCCGCGAGGATGACCGACGGGCTCATGATCGCCAGCAGCTTCGCGTCGGCGTACGGGACGACGCCAGGGGCGACGAACGCCGCCGTCAGCATCGCGGGCAGAAGCACGAGCAGCGCCTCGGGACAGCGGCGGCGGACGATCTCGACGACCGAGAGCAGCGCGAGCGCTGCGACGACCCACAACCCGAGGTTCGTCCACGTCTCGGCGCGCACGTCGGGGCTGATCGGCGTCGCGTATGCGCCGTCGAGCCAGATCCCACCCGCCTGGAGGACGGGGAGCGGCCGCGCGAGCTGACCCAGGGCGCTGCCGGCGGGCGCGGCGGAGTCCACGACGGCCGAGGCGACCTTGTAGAACTGCGCGATGCTCGCGACGGCCGGTGCCGCGAGCAGCGCGGCGGTAGCGCCGGCGGCGGCGCCCGCCACGACCCAGCGGCGGCTCAGCACCGCCCGCCCGTGGACGAGCAGCACGACGGCGGCGAGCGTGACCAGGAGCATCGCGACGTACGGCAGCCCCGCGGCGCTGTAGACGCTGAGAATCGACGCGATCGCGATCCCCAGCAGGATCGCGGCCGGCAGCGTGCGCTCGGCGCGCACGAGCTCGCGCCCGAGCGCCGCGGCAGCCATCAGCGTCGCGACGAGCCCGAGCTCCTTGATGCTGCCCTGCAGCCCCGTGTTGTACATGAGATTCGACGCCATGGCGATCGCCGCCACGACCGCGCCGGCGGCGGGCCGAAAGAGGGTGGCGCCGGCCACCACCGCCAGCGACATCGCCGCGAGTGCCGCCATCGCGGCGAGGAAGGGCTGGTAGACGACCTCCGGCCCGACGCCGAGCAGGCCGGTCAGCGACGAGGCGTAGGCGTGGGTGCCGATCGGATAGCCGGTGTCGAGATAGCTCCGCAGGACCTGATCGCCGGTCGTGGTCCGCAGTCCGTCGACCGCGGTGCCCGCGTGCTGGAGGTGATCGATGAGCAAGAACTGCACCGACGTGTCGTTGAGGAAGTTGTATCCCGACCAGGTCCAGTCGCCGGTCAGCAGCACCGGCGCGGCGTACAGCAGGTAGACGGCGAGCCCGGCCGCTCCCGGCCAGCCCGGGTTCAGGCTGCGGGGCAGCTCATGCCGCGCGAGCGCAAGCCCCGCGACCGTTCCCACCACGAGGAGGACGACCGCGCCGGTCCCGCCCAGGCCGAGCTGGTACGCGGTCAGCAGCAGCGATGTCGCGACGCAGAACCCGAGCGGCGCGAGCAGCCCGCGGTGGAGCTCGGCGCGGACCAGGCGCGCGGCGAGCAGCCCAAGGCACGTGGTGGTTAGCCACAGGACGGCGGGCAGGCCCACCAGCGCGATGAACTGTTGCACGCGGTCTGGCTAGTCGCGGCGGCGCAGCCCGAGAATGGACAAGAGGAAGGACGAGAAGAAGATCTGCAGGCCGACGATGATCAGCGTCGCGGCGGTGACCGCGAGCCGCTCCTCCGATAGCTCGCCGAAGCCGCGGTTGACCCACGTCACGACGATGACGGCGCCGATGAGGAACCCGGCGAGCAGGATCGCGCCGCCGAGCATGAGGCCGTGCTCGAGCCGGTAGCGCGCCCGCATGCGATCGAACCACGGGTCCTTCTCGGCCATGAAGTACGTCCCGTACGCGTGCGCGCAGAGGCCCAGCGCGATGATCTGCGTCCCGACGATCACGAGGAGCTCCCCGGCGACCGTCGTGTGGAGGTTCCACTGGCGTCCGAGGATCGCGATCTGGCTCAGCGAGATCAGCGTGATGATCGCGCCGAGCGCGAGGATCGCCATGCCGGGGACGATGAAGAGATACGTCGGGCTGTGGACGAGTAGGAAGCGCAGGTGACGCCAGCCGTCGCGCCAGCGCGAGAGCTTCGTCTGGCCGCCGCGGGGCGCGTAGGAGATCGGGAACTCGCGGATGTCGAGCTTCTCCTTCGACGCGCGGATGACCATCTCGGACGCGAACTCCATGCCGGTCGTGCGCAGGTCGAGCGTCGGCAGGATGTCGCGGCGGAACCCGCGCATGCCGCAGTGCGCGTCGCGGATGCCGGTGCGGAAGAAGAGGTTCAGCGTGCCGCTCAGCAGCGGGTTGCCGATGTAGCGGTTGACCCAGTGCATCGCGCCCGGCTGGATGTTGTCCATGC
>JAWVGM010000183.1:0-13823 GCA_033855075.1 Solirubrobacteraceae bacterium
CGCGTTCGCCGACGCGACGCCGACGGACTACGCCGCGCGGGTCATGCCGGCCGGCCGCGGCATCGCGGCCTAGTTCCCATTCGTTCAAGACCGGGGTCTACGACGCGGGTAGCGTGCCGGCCATGACCACCTACCCCGTATTCCGTTACCGCGACGCCCGCGCAGCGATCGACTGGCTCACCGAGGCCTTCGGCTTCACCGTGAAGGAAGTTCACGACGGCGAGGACGGCACCGTCGGCCACGCCGAGCTGCGCGCGGGCAAGGGCATCGTCATGCTCGGCACCGAACGCGACGACGGCTGGGGGAAGTCCGCCGGCTGCGGCTCGGTATACATCGCCATCGACGATCCGGACGCCGTCCACGACCGCGCGGTCGCGGCGGGCGCGGAGATCATCCGGCCCCTCCAGGACACCGGCTACGGCTCGCGCGAGTTCTCCGCGCGCGACCCCGAAGGCAATCGCTGGAGCTTCGGGACCTACGCGCCCTAGAGCACGAGTCCACGCGTACGCAGAACTTCCGGCCACGCGCCCTAGCGCTTGAGCGGCAGGATCGGCGTCAGCCGCCGGTAGTCGGCGATCTCGCAGCCGTCGTTCTGGGTGAAGCGGCGGCTCACCGCCCGACCGTCGATCGTCCCGGTGACGCGGACCGTCTGCGGCCCCCCGATGATCTGGGCGCACGCGCGCGGGCCGGGCTTGTGCGCGATGAGGCCGGCGAGGGCGTGCACGTCGTGGCAGAGCCTTGCGGTCGGCAGCCGCACCGCGAGGTCTGCGGTGGCGTGGGCGACTCCGGGGCGGCAGACGACGGTTCCCTCGGCACGACGCCCCGTGCCGTCGTCGTAGCGGATCGTCAGGGCGATCCGGGTCCCGGGAGCGGGCGGCGCGGTGATTGACGAGGCGGACGTGTTGTCGTCACCGCACCCGGCCACCAGCGGCGCCGCGCTTGCGGCGAGCGTCGCCGCCCAGCGCCGCGCCGCGCCGCCCACGCGCTCAGGTCTCCTCGGACGGCAGCAGGTGACCGTCGTTATCCACGTAGCCGTCCTTCGCCCCGACCGCGACGTAGATGAGGTCGCCGTCTCCGACGTTGCGGATCCGGCGCACGGTCGCGGCGTCGATACGGGCGATTCCGCCGGGCCCGAGACGGTGAACCGAGCCGTCGCCGAACTCGAGCTCGGCCTGGCCCTGGTGGATGAAGTATGTCTCTTCCTGCTCGTAGTGGTAGTGGCGCCGGCCCGTGAACTGGGCCGGCATCACGATGGCGTTGATGCCCAGTGACTTGACCTCGAGCGCCGGCCGGATCTTGCGAAATCCGCCCCCCTCGCCAAGCGCCGCGATGTTTCCGACGGCGTAGCCGTCGCCGGTCACCACCTCGTGCGCTTCTCCTTCGGCCATGGCTCGGTGCTCCTCTCGCTGAAACGGTCAGTCGTGATCGTTGCAAAAGACCCACCAGCAGGGGGTTGGGTGGTACGTTGCCGCCCGAAACGGGCCGGGTGTGACCCGGCGAAAGGGCAGTGCGGGCGTTGCAGATTTGGGGCCGGGTGGGTGGGACCCGTTTTTCGGTGGCGCAGCACGAGGATCATCGGAGGGGACGGCTCTATGGCCACCGGAATCGTGAAGTGGTTCAGCGACGACAAGGGCTTCGGCTTCATCACGCCCGACGAGGGCAGCCGGGACCTGTTCGTTCATCACACGGGCATCGTCTCGGACGGCTACCGCTCGCTCGCCGAGGGCGCGCGCGTGTCCTACGAGGAGGAGCAGGGCGACAAGGGACCGAAGGCGGTCAACGTCACGAAGCTCTAGCGAACCGCCTCACCACGGTTCAGTGGTTGGCGACCGTCGCGCCCTCGGGCACCATCGGGCGAAACTCGTTTGCCCACTGCTCGATGCCGCCCGCCATCGAGTAGGCGTCGTAGCCCGCGCGGCGAAACGCCTGCGCGGCGAAGGCCGAGCGCGAACCGAGCCGGCAATGGAAGATGACGGGCTGTTCGCGGTCGATCTTCTCCGCGCTCGAGGCCAGGCGCTCCATTTCGATGTGGACCGTGCCCTCGATGCGTCCCTCGTCCCACTCGTACTGCTCGCGCACGTCGATGACCTGCGCGCCGCCGGACGCGAGCGCCTCGGCGGTCTGCTCGGTGGTGACCTCGATCTCGTTTGAGTCAAAGACGGATGGCATCAGCGAAACGGTAGCCGCTTTCATCGATGCCACGCGGCGCCGCGAGCAGGTCGGGCAGACGGCCAGGGACGCGTGCGCTGCCACGCCCCCCGGCGAGCAGCGGCAGCCCGATCAACAGCGGCGGAAGCACGATTGTCGACCAGCGGTCAAGAAGAGCGCTAGACTTGCGCGTACCGATGGCTCCGCCCGCCTACAAGCGCCTACAGAACGACGAGCGCCGGCAGCTGCTGCTCGACCACGCGACTGCGCTGTTCGCCGAGCACGGATACGACGGGCTGTCGATGTCGCAGCTCGCGCGCCAGGCGAAGATCTCCAAGGCGCTGCTCTACCACTACTTCCCGAGCAAGCGCCAGCTGTTCGAGGCCGCGCTGGCCGACGCCGCCGAGGATCTGCGCGCGCGTACCGAGCCCGATCCTTCGCTGCCCGCCGCCGAGCAGCTCTCCCATGCACTCGACGCCTACCTGCGCTGGGTGCAGGAGCGTCCCGTGGCCTACGTCAAGCTCATCGAGAGCACCGGCGCGGCCGAGGTGCGCGACCTCGTCGCGGAGGTCCGGTCGACCACGGTGCAGCGCATCCGCGAGGGCCTGGGGCCCGAGGGCCAGCGCCCGGCGACGCGCGCCGCGCTCGCCGGCTGGCTCGCTTTTCTCGACGGCGCCATCCTCGACTGGATCGCCCACGACGATCTCACCCGCGAGGAACTCCACGGGATGCTCCTCGGCACGTTCGCCGGAGCGCTGATGGCCTCGGGTGCAAGGCCGCTCTGACGCCGGGGCCGCCGGGCTCAGGCCGACCGGTCGTGCGCGTCTCGCGGTTGCACGGGGTCGATCACGATCGCGAGCTTTGGACACGCGGCGACCGCCCGCTTCGCGTGTTCGAGCAGGCGGTCCGGGATCGGGAGGGGCGTGACGATCGGGTAGCCCCAGTCGTCGAGCGAGATCCATTCGGGGAAGAGCTCGGCGCACAGCCCGTGCCCCGTGCACGCGATCGGGTCGACGCGCAGCCTGCAGGTCACGGCGTCGCCCACGCGATCGTGGGGGGCAGGTGGAGCGTCCGGGGCCGTCGGCACGCGTCGCACGGCCCGTGACGCGCGTGGTCGGCGAGCTCGCGGGGGAACACGCGCAGGGCGCTTGCGAGGAAGCGCACCGCGCCGTCGGGCAGGCCGCACGCGCCGCGCCCCGGCAGGGCGGCGCTCCAGCGCTCGAGCTGCTGGAGGTGGTCGTCAGCCGCCCGGCCGGCGACGACCGCATCCAGCAGCCCGGCGAGCGCGGGAAGCCCGTTGCGGCAGGGACCGCACTGCCGGGCGCTGTGCTGCGCAAGCCAGCCCACCGTGGCGGCAACCTCGGCGGCCGGGCACGCCGTCGCGGGCAGCGCCATGACGACACCGGCTCCGATGCCTCCGCCCAGCCTGGCGAGGCATTCGTTGTCCAGGGTCGTCGCCGGGATGTCCTGCGCGGGAATCCAGGTCCCGTGATAGCCGCCGATCAGCACCGCTCGCAGCGGCTCGCCGGCGCCGCCCGCGGCGGCCAGCACCTGCTCGAGCGGAGCGCCGCATTCGATCTCGATCACGCTGGGGTCGCGGACTGCGCCGGCGACCGTGATGAGCGTCGACCCGGGGTGGGCCTCGGTGCCCAGCTCGCGAAACCAGTCGGGGCCGTGGCGGTCGATGAGGGCGATGTGCGCGAGCGTCTCCGGGTTGTGGACGAGCGTCGGGCGCCCGCGCAGGCCCCGCTGAGCAGGTCGCGGCGGCGCGACGGTCGGGGTCAGCGGGCCGCCGTTGAGGAGGTGAACAAGCGCGGTCTCCTCGCCGGCCAGATAGGCGGCGGGCACGTCGACAACGCTGATGGACGCCGGGTCGTCGCGCTCAGCCACGGCGCCGAGCATCGCGGCGTGCGCGTGGCCGGCGTCCTCCCGCACGGCCACCACGATGTCGCGGGCGCCGATGGCGGCGGCCGCCGCCAGGGCGCCGTCGAGCACCAGGTGCGGCACGTGGGCCATCAGCGTCCGGTCCTTCGCGCTCATGGGCTCGCCCTCGGCGCCGTTGACGAGCACGGCGCGCGGCCCGCGCTCACCGGCCGCCGCGCCGAGCTTGAGGGCGCTGGCAAACGAGGCGCCGCCGCGTCCGCGAAGGCCGGCGGCACCGACGGCGCCGACGAGCTCCGCGGCGCCGCCGGCGGCCTGAGGCGGCCCGTGGACCGCCTCATGCTCGGCGCGCGACAGTGCGCGGCTCCGAGCGCCCGCCAGCAGCCGTGGCAGGCTCACGAGACCGTCCTGCCGACCGGGGTTGCCCGTAGCCGGCCCGTAATCGTGGTGCGCCCGAGCGACAGATCAAGCGTGAGCCGGATCGCGGGGCCGGCGGGCAACCCGACGAGCGCCTGCAGGCGCCTGCCGGCGAGCGCGTCGATCCGGCCCTGGTAGCGGCGCGGGTCGCTCGGCGGACCGAACGCGACGGCGCTGCGTTCGAGTTGGAGCCCGCCGTCGGCGAGCGCGGCTCCGTCCATCCGGACAGTCATCACGCCGCGGGGCTCGCCCCGCAGCCGCAGCGTCAGCTCGACGATCGCTCTCGCGCCCGCGCCCGCGCTCGTGCCGTTGCGGATGCGCCCGGCGACCGGGGTGACGAACGGCCCGCTGAGCGCATCGCGCACGACCGGGCGGGCCGCCGGGCGGGGCGAGAAGGCCGTCAGCACGCTCACCGGTGTGCCGGCGCGGCGGGCCCACCCGGCGCCCAGCGGGCCCGCAGGAAGCCAGACGGCGAGCGCGATGGCGCAGGCTGACAGCGCGACGAAGCCGTTGACCCGCGCGAGCGGTGGCGTGCCGGACGCGAGCAGCCGACCCGCGAGCGCGGCTGTCACCGCGCCGACGCACGCGAGCGTCAGCCACAGCATCCACGCGCTCCTCGTGTCCGAACCCGTGCCGAGCCCGTGCGCGATGGCGACGGGCCAGCACGCGTAGCCCAGCCAGTGCACGATGCGCCACACGCGGTAGCCCAGGCGGCGCCGGACGAGGCTCGTGACCGTGACCGCCAAGAGCAGGTCCGAGGCAAGCGTCCCGAGTCCCATCCAGAGCGGGCGGTAGTCCGTCGCGAACGGCACGACCGCCGTCGCCGGGCCGATCGGTGGAAACGGGTCGAGCACGGTCGTGATGATGTGGACGGCGAGGAACGCCACCGCGAGCAACGAGACCGTGCGGTGCAGCGACGCGACCGCGGCGCGGGACGTTCCGACCAGCCGCCACATCCGCTCCTCGGCGATCCCGAAGACGAGGCTCGCGCTGAGCAGGACCAGGGTGGTAGCGCCGGAGCCGCGGGTCGCGTACCACAGCGCCGACGGACCGTGTGTCGCGGCGGCGATCACGCCGCGACGGCCTCTGGGGGCCAGCGGGCGACGGTCACGATGGCGCCAGCGCGGTCGACCAGCCGGGCGGGGAGGTGACGTGCGGCCAGCCAGGCCGGCGCGTCGTGGCGCACGATCCCGGCGGTGCTGGCGATGTTGGCGTCCACGCAGGATGCGGCGGCCACGCTGACCGTGCGCCATCGCGAGTCGGCCGGTCGCCCTGTCGAGGGGTCGATGATGTGGTGCGCTGCCGCGCCCCAGCGCCGCACCGTCGTGCTCGAGGTCGCGAGCGCGCCGAGCGTGATCAGCACCGACTGACCGGGCTCGTGGGGCCCGGCACGGTGATCGTCGGCGACACGGACCAGCCAGCCGCCCGGAGGCGGTGGCCCGGCGGTGGCGATGTCGCCGCCGAGATTCACCAGGACGCTCGCCCCCGGTGCGCATTGGGCGGCCGCAACGGCCGCGCGATCTGCCGCCAGCGCCTTGGCCGTGGCGCCGAGGTCGAGCGCCACTCCGCGCTCGACCCGCGCTCGGCCGCGAGCGGGATCGACCCGCACCGTGCGCCAGCCGGGAACCCGGCGCGCCGAGATCGCACGCGTCCGGTCGATCAGCCCAGGGGAGAAGTCGCGGTCATATCCGGCCAGCATGAGGGCATGCCCGATCGTCGGGTCCACGGCGCCATCGGTCAGCTCGGCCGCCCGCAGCGCGACTGTGATCGCCGCGACGAAGGTGGAGCTGACCTCGACCCAGCGGCCGGCCGCGGCGTTCAGACGGGCGAGTTCGGAGTCGTCACGAAACCGGCTGCATGCGGCATCGATCGCGGCGAGCTCGATCTCGACGGCGCGGCGCGCGCGTCGGAGCGCCCGCGGATCGGAGACGGCGACGGCGACGGTGGTCCCCAGCGCGGTCCAGCGCGCGACCGGGAGCACGCTCACGAGCCTCCGGACGTCTGCGGCGCTTGCGCCTCGGCCGGCTGCTGCGGTTGCGCGGGTACGACGGGCTCGGCGGCGGGCGGTGGTGCGACCGGCCCGGGCGGCGCAACCGGGGCGGGCGGCGCCGCTGGTGGCTGCAGCGGTGCGACGGCGCCGGAGATCGCCGGGACGTGCTGCGGCGCAGGCACGTGGACGGGCGCGGCGGCGTGGTGTTCGCGCGCTGCGCTGACCTTCGTGCCGTCATGGCCCTTGAACGCGTGCGCCGCCAGCGCCGACAACGCCGCGGTCGCGCCGGTGGCCGCGACCGCCAGCGACCGACCGAGCAGGCGCAGACGAGCGAGCAGACGGTCGCGCGCCTCGCGGTTCGTGACGTCGGTGGGTGCCATCAGAACGGGCCCCTGACCCACGCGCCGATCGGGGAGAGCAGCGCCACGGCCAGTACGGCTCCCGCGCTCACGCAGGCGACGAGCAGCGACAGGCGAAGCCCCGCGCCCCGAATCTGGCGGCGCCGCGGAGCGATCCAGTCCCAGCGCAGCGAGCGCGCCGCGCGGGGCAGGTGCGCGAGGAAGTGCACGGCAAAGCAGGCGCCCCAGACGATAAAGCTGATCTTGTGCAGCTCGAGCGTCGTGCCCTCGCGATGACCGGCAATCAGCAACAGCACGCCGGTCACGAACACGACCACCGTCGAGACGACGAGCACCGGCCCGAGCAGCCGCAGACCGAGCAGCGGCGGACCCTTCGCGCGATAGAGGCGCGAGCGCGTGTAGTAGCGCACGAACCGGTACCCGGTGCTGCCCAGCTTGAGCAACACCGGCGGGACGAGCGCCAGGCCGATGATCATGTGCGCACTGAGCAGATCGCCGAGCCACAGAATCGTCACGCCCTCGGCGGCGAGGAGGATCGTCAGCACGAGCGCCGCGGCGCTCGTCAGCGTCTCGTTGCCGGCGGGTCCCCCGAATCGATGCGCACCGACGATCTGTCGGCCGTCTGACTGTGTGGTCGGCACTGCGCCCCGCGGCCGTCAGCGCCGGTTGAGCTCGGTGCCCAACGGCGCGCCCAGCTCCCATGGACGCATGGCGAGGCCGCACGCGGTTGCGGCGACGGTCGCGACCACGCCCTCGACAAACAGGCTCGCGAGGCCGAGTGGCTCGGTCCAGTTGCCGATGTCGTCCATCGCGTGCGGGAGCCCGCTCGTGCGGCTCAGCACGAATCCGGTCAGCGCGCTCGTGGCGATCGCGGCCGCGGCGAGGAACGGCGCGCGTGATCGGGTGAAGATGACAGCGCCGGCCGTGATGAGGCTGGCGCCGATGAGGGCGATGTACATCCAGAACAGGTAAGGGGTCTCGCTGTACTTGCCGATCGCGTCGAGAAGGTGGATGAGCGCGATGCCGGCGAGGCCGACCGCGGTCACCGCCCGGACCGCGACGTCGCGCACGATCGCCTCGGGTGACACCTCTGTGCGTTCGTGAGGCATTGGACTCTCTCCTTGCGTGGGGTCGTCGCGGAGGCTGCCAGACGGCGTGTCAGCGCTGCGCCTGGCGATGGCAAAGGTTCGGTCAAGACCGCGGGAAACCCCCGTCCGGGGCCGTACCATCGGGCGATGGCCCGCGTACTGCTCGCCGAGGACGACGATGGGATCCGTGGTCCGCTCGTCCGCGCGCTCGAGCGCGAGGGACACGACGTGGAGGCGGTTGCGGGCGGACGCGATGCCGCCGCGAAGGGCGTCGCGGGCGATCACGACCTCCTCGTGCTCGACATCGGCCTGCCGGGCATCGACGGCCTCGAGGTCTGCCGCCAGGTCCGGGCGGTCCGTCCAGCGGTCCCGATCATCTTCGTGACCGCGTCCGACGGCGAGATGAACACCGTCAACGGCCTCGACGCCGGTGCGGACGACTACATCACCAAGCCCTTCGGCATGGCCGAGCTGCTCGCGCGAGTCCGGGCGCAGCTGCGCCTCGTCAGCGCCGAGCGGCTGCAGGCCGCCGACGTGGTCGTCGACACGGCGGCGCGACGGGCCTGGCGCGGCGACGACGAGCTCGATCTGTCACCGAAGGAGTTCGACCTGCTGGCGCTGCTGCTGCGCGAGACGGGACGTGTCGTCAAGCGCGAGCGCATCATGGCCGAGGTCTGGGACGAAAACTGGTTCGGCACGACGAAGACACTGGACATGCACGTCTCCTCGCTGCGGCGCAAGCTCGGTGAGAACGCCGACGATCCGGCGCACCTCGTCACCGTTCGCGGCGTCGGCCTGCGCTTCGAGCCCTAGCCGGCCGTGCGACGGAGGCTGATCGGCTCGACGGCGGTGATCGCGCTCGCCGCGGTCGTCGTGCTCGGCATCCCGCTGGCCCTCGTCGAGGCGGCGCGGATCCGGGAGGATGCGGCGGCACGGCTCGAACGCGAAGCCGACAGCGTGGCCGGCGTCGTCGAGGATCGCCTCGAGGCGCGCCGTCCGATCTCACGCGCGCTCCTCAGTCCGCTCGTCCGGCCCGGCCATCGGATCATCGTCGATCCGCCGACCGGGCATCCGCTCGCCGTCGGCTCCGCGTTCACCGGGCCCGTCCTGCGCGTGCACGCGGGATCCAGCCACGCGGGCGCCATCGCCGCTGAGGCCCCGCGCTCGGAGCTCGATCACCGGATCCATCGCATGTGGCTGCTCATCGCCGCGCTGTCGGCGGGCGGCGTGCTCACGGCTGTGGCGCTCGCGGCGCTCCAGGCGCGGGGACTTGGCCGACCGCTTGATGCCGTGGCCCAGCGCGCCGCGCAGCTCGGTGACGGCGACTTCTCGGTTCGGGCCGGGCATTTCGGCATCCCCGAGATCGATGCGATCGCCCAGGGACTCGACAGCAGCGCAGGACGCATCGCCGAACTCGTCGCGCGCGAGCGTGAGTTCTCGGCGAACGTCTCCCATCAGCTGCGCACACCGCTCACTGCGCTGCGCCTGAGCCTGGAGGAAGCCGCGTCGGCCCACGATCACGAGACGGCGTCCGACGAGCTCGACGTCGCGCTGTCCGAAGCCGACCGGCTGGAGACGACGATCGCCGCGCTGCTCGCCCACGCCCGTCAGGCGACGCTGGGTGAACGGATCGCGGTGAACCTCGGATCGGTGGTCGCCGAGCACGCGGCGAGCTGGCGGCCCGCCTTCGCGCGAGCCGGGCGCCGGCTCGAGGTGAAGGCCGCCGCGAACGTGATCACGCAGGCCTCGCGCGGGACGGTTGGGCAGGTGCTCGACGTGCTGCTCGACAACGCGCTGCGCCACGGCGCCGGCACCGCGCGCGCCCTGGCGTGGGTCGACGGGCGTTCCGCGTTCGTCGCGGTGACGGACGAGGGCCCTGGGATCGGCGATGCCGACGCAGACCGGATCTTCGAGCGGGGAGCCTCGCGCACCGGCGGCACCGGCATCGGGCTGCATCTCGCACGTGCCCTCGCGCAGGCTGACGGCGGAGCGCTACGGCTCATTCCGGACCGCGCCACTCGGTTCGAGCTGCGCATGCCGCGTCACGCCCCCGAGCCTCCTCGTCGTGCTGACGCGCGCGCGCGCGCCGCGTCATCCGGCGAGCGATGAACTACGCGGCCGTGGCCCAGTTCATCGGCACGTCAGCGTGCTTCTTGGCGACGACGGCGAGGTAGTGCAGCGGCTCGCCGTCGACCGAGTCGCGGTGGCGGTAACGCACGCGGGCGCACTCCTCGAGCATGCCCTCGCGGAACATGCGCTTGAGCAGGCCGCCGAAGCCGGCCGGGTCCTTGTCCTCGAAGAAGCGGTCGCGCAGGTTGAACGCGATCCAGCCCGGAGACGTGACGAAGTTGAACGCCTCGGCGAACGCCACCGTCGGCACGTCGCCGAAGCCGAGCGCGGCGACGCACGCCAGCACGTTGCACTCGTGCTGCTCGAGATCCTCGCGCTCGTCGGGCTTGAGCGCGGTCAGATCGAGCGCGTAATAGTCCTCGTAGACGGTTGGCCGGTCGCGCTGTGCCGCGTCGCGAGCCTCTGGGAGCAGGTCCACGCCGACGATGTCGCCGACGCCGAGCTCTTGCAGCTGTTCGCCGACGAGGCCGTTGCCGGCACCGAAGTCGAGGACGGTCAGATCCGCGGGGTCGGCTCCTGCCTCATGGAGCTCGACGCTGAGCAGGTCGCACACGGTGCGCGGTGAATCGCAATCCAGCCGATCGCTGAACAGCTGCTCGTACAGGCCCGGGATCTTGTAGATCTCGGCGTAGTCGTGCAGTCGGAGCCGGCGTCGCTCGCCGTCCTTCTCGATCTCGACCCATTCCTGGTCCTGATCGAGGCTGTCGGCTGTCTCATCTGGAAAATGGAGCGCGAACTCCTCCTTGTCCAACGTGGCCATGTCGCATCCCTTGGTCGATGATGAACGTGGGCTAAACGCGCACGCTGTTTCGCTACCCCGGCACCCAAAGGCCAAACGACGGTGTGCTGTCTCTGTGCGTGACGGCTGGCGAAAAATGGACTCGCAACCGTCGTGGCGCACAGACGTTCCCCAAACCACGTCCCGCGACCGGGCACCTGTGATCCTACTGGGCGATGCTCGTGCGCCTCGTGCCTCTGCTCGCGGTCTGCGCCGCTGCGCTCGTCGCCTGCGGCGGCTCGGGCGGCGCTTCGGACGATGCTCGCTCCCCGACGACGACGCAGACCACGCCGCACGGCGGCGACCCGCAACGCGCGCTCGGGCTGCCGTCGCGCGTCCCGCTCGAGGCCACAGGCGCCGCCGATCCCGCGCGGGCCAAGGTCATCCGCGCCTGGGCGGATGCGCTGCGCTCAGGCCACGTGGGTGCCGCCAGCGCGCAGTGGGGCGTGCCGTCGAAGATCCAGAACGCGACGCCGCTCCTGGTCCTGCACGACCGCTCCGACGTGCGCGCGTTCAACGACTCACTGCCCTGCGGCGCGATCGTGACCGGCACCCGGGGCGCGCCGCGCGACTTCACGATCGTCACGTTTCAGCTGACCAGCCGGCCCGGCGGCGCTTGCGGCTCGGGCAGCGGCAACACCGCGCGCACGGCCATTCGCGTGCTCGGCGGCAAGATCGTCGAGTGGTACCGGCTGCCGGACGCCGACGGGACGACCGGCGACAGCTCGACCGTCTGACCCCGGCTCAGACGTAGGGGTCGCGCTCGATGACCCGTTCGCGTGGCTCGACGTACGCGCCGCGTGACTGTGAGAGCAGGAAGAGCGAGATCAGCAGGCCGACGATCCCGACGATCATCAGGATCAGCCCGACGGTCGCAATCTTGATGCCCTGAACGGACGCCGTGACGGCGAAGCGGAGGATCGCGCCGGCGGCGATCAGGAATATGGAGGTGCCTATGCCCATCTCACCTGTCTGCCCTGCGGGATCGGTTGGCTAACGGCGGATTGCCCGAAGGTACGATGATGTTCGTGTCAGCGACCACGTCAGATCTCTATGACATCCCGCAGGACCTTGCGGACCTGCGGGCGATGATCCGCCAACTCGCGCAGGAACGGATCGCTCCCCGCGCCGCCGAGATCGACCGCGCGGCCGAGTACCCGTGGGACGTGCGCGAGCTGCTCGCCGACCACGACGTGCTCGGCCTCCCGTTCGACGAGGAGTACGGCGGGACCGGCACAGGGACGCTCATGCTCCAGATGGCGGTCGAGGAGATCGCGGCAGCATGTGCGTCCTCGGCGCTCATCCTCATGGTGCAGGAGCTCGGGACGCTGCCGATCCAGCTCTTCGGCACCGACGAGCAGAAGCAGCGCTTCCTGCCGCGCTGCGCGAGCGGCGAGTGGTCGCCCGCGTTCGCGCTCTCCGAGCCCGAGGCGGGCTCGGATCCCGCTGCGCTGCGGACCGCCGCCGTCCGCAGCGAAGCCGGCGACGAGTGGGTCATCAACGGCCAGAAGAACTGGATCACGAACGCCGGCGTGGCCGACTTCTACATCGTCTTCGCCAAGACCGACCGCGAGAGCAACCGCAGCTCGGCGTTCATCGTCGAGTCCGACCGCGAGGGCGTCGAACCCGGTCAGCTCGAGCACAAGCTCGGCATCAAGGGTTCGCCGACCGGCAGCCCGTCGTTCACGGACGTCCGCGTCCCGGCTGAGAACCTCATCGGCGTCGAGGGCAAGGGCCTGTCGGTCGCGCTGGGCACGCTGGAGCGCACGCGCCTGGGCGCGGCGGCGCAGGCGGTCGGGATCGCGCAGGGCGCGACGGACTACGCGGCGCAGTACGCGCGCGAGCGGATCGCGTTCGGCAAGCCGATCAACGAGCTGCAGGGCATCCAGTTCAAGCTCGCCGACATGGAGACGCGGACCGCCGCCGCCCGCGAGCTGCTCTACAAGGCCTGCGCGCTCGCCGACCGCAACGACCCGCAGCTCGGCAAGTACTCGTCGATGGCCAAGCTGTTCGCGTCGGACACCGCGATGGCCGTCACGATCGAGGCGATCCAGGTGCTCGGCGGCTACGGCTACGTCAACGAGTACCCCGTGGAGCGGATGATGCGTGATGCGAAGATCACGCAGATCTACGAGGGCACCAACGAGATCCAGCGGGTGGTCATCGCCCGCACGATGAGGTAGGGGACGCGGATGCGCTCGCCCTCGACGCGACGGGTCCTCGTGGCGGCACTGTTCGCGTTGTGCGCCGGGCTCGGAGCCGTGGCGCTCATGAACGGCTTCAGTGCGTCAGCGCCCGTACGGCTGCTCCAGGGGCTCGCGCTCGTCGTGCTCGCGATCGGCCTCATCGGAGGGGTCATGATGTCCGTCGGGCTGAAGATGGCCGGCTGGAGCGAGCCCGAGTCCGAGGCGGAGTTCGAGCGCCTCGTCGAGGAGTCCGAGCGCCTCGCGCGCGATGGTGTCGCGCCCGACCCCGACGAGATGGAGTTCCTCGACCTCGACCCCTACGACGACGAGGACTTCGCCGAGCTCGTCCGCGAGGCGATGGACGAGCTGCCCGACCTGCTCCAGCGCGCTTTGGAGCGCAACGTCGCCGTGGTCATCTCCGACGGCGGGCGCAAGGCGCGGGCGTACGGCCTGTACCACGGCGACGGCGTCGCGCGCGATAACGCCTCCGACCGCATCGTCATCTACCGCGACACGCTGCGGCGCGACTTCGGCCACGACCCGGAGCGCCTGCGCCACGAGGTGACGCGGACGGTGCGCCACGAGCTCGCTCACCATCTGGGGGCGGACGAGATTGGGGTGCGCGTGCTGGGGCTTTGAGGGCGTTCGCGAGGGTCGTTGAACAGCAGCGATAAAGGATGAGGGGTGGGTCGCCGCGCCGGGTCGCGAGGCCGCGGTGGGCGTGCACAAGACGGTATGGGTGGTGTCTTCGCCGCCGGTGTGGTTGAAAGCGTCGACGCTCCCGCGCTTCGTATGGCGCGGGCTGGTTACCGCATCGAAGGAAAGGGAGCGTCGACATGTCAGACG
>JAWVGM010000184.1:0-13439 GCA_033855075.1 Solirubrobacteraceae bacterium
ACGAACGACATCGATAGGAGAGAGGGGTGCGCCTGGAGCGGCAAATCCGATGGTCGTGTCGAATACAGGGGTGTATAGCGCCCGAAATTCGACACGCTGGTCTCGCGGACCGCTACTCCGAGCCAGCAGGCACTACGGCTAAAGCTGCCGGTCAGTCGCCTCCGCCGCCTCCGCCGTCTCCACCACCGCCGCCGGAGTCACCGCCGCCTCCACCGCCGCTGTCGCCACCGCCCCAGCCGCCGCCCCCGCTGTCGCCGCCGCCGGCGAATACGTCGACCCAGCTGCCGTGGCCGGAGTGACCGCCGTGGTGGCCGGCGTCACTGCTGCTGCTGCTGTGGTGGCTCTGCGGGGTGTTGTCCGTCCAGGGCCACCAGTTGTTCTGGTAGTCCCTGGGCTTACCCCTGCGGAGGACGAGCGGCACCACGAAGCACGCGAGGATGAACGCTCCGGCGCCGATGGCGATCCACATCGGCCGCAACGCTACCCGCTCGAGCGGGTAGCGGGGAAAATGATGCCGTGCGGCCTCATTCTCCGTTCAGAGGCGCAGAAACAGCGAAATCTTGCACAGATGCGCAAGAGAACAGTCCAGAAGTTTTGCCATCGTTCATGGCATGAGCTCAGAGCTGACCTGGGGGCGGCGCTTCCTGATGTGCCCCCCGACGCATTTCGCTGTGTCGTACGCGATCAATCCGTGGATGGACCTGTCGGTCCCCGTCGATCGCGACCGCGCGCAGCGCCAGTGGGAGGCGCTGGTCGCCACCTACCGCTCGGCGGGCGCTGAGATCGAGCTGCTCGAGCCCGATCCCGAGCTGCCCGACCTCGTCTTCACTGCGAACCTCGGCCTCGTCGACGGGCGCACGTTCATCCCCGCGCGGATGCGTCATCCCGAGCGCCGGCCCGAGCCGCTGTACGCCGAACCATGGTTCCGCGCCCGCGGCTATGAGGTGCGCGAGCTGACGGAGGACGTCGTCCAGGAGGGAGCGGGCGATGCGCTGCCATTCGGCGATGCGCTCGTGGCTGGCTACCGCACACGATCATCGGCCGGCGCGTACGTCGACCTCGCCCGTATGGTCTCCGGACGGATCCTGCCGGTCGAGCTGGTCGACGAGCGCTACTACCACGTCGACATCACGTTCTGCCCGCTGGATTCCGAGTCGGCTCTCATCGTGCCGAGCGCGCTGGATCCCGAGAGCGTGCGCCGCCTCACGGAGCTCGTGCCCGACCCGATCCTGCTCACCGCCGACGAGGCCACCGCGTTCTGCGCGAACTCGGTCGCGGTCGGGCGCACGATCGTCATGCCGGCCTGCACGCCTCGCCTGGAGCGGGAGCTGCGCAACCGCGGCTTCGAGCCCGTCGTCGTCGACGTGTCGGAGTTCCTCAAGGCGGGCGGCGGGCCGCGCTGCCTCACCCTCGCGCTGGACGTCGTGCTCGGCCGCGAGGACACCGCTGCGCTGACCGAGCGCTACACCGCCCACAACTACCACCCGCTGCCGGTCACGGTCACGCACGCCGAGGGCGCCTGGGTCCACGACGATCGCGGGCGCGCCTACCTCGATGCGCTGTCGGCGTACTCGGCGCTCAACTTCGGCCACCGCCACCCGCGGCTCATCGCCGCGGCTCGCGAGCAGCTCGACCGCGTGACGCTCACGAGCCGCGCGTTTCACAACGACCAGCTCGGTCCGTTCGCCCGCGACCTCGCCGCGCTGTGTGGCAAGGAGCGCGTGCTGCCGATGAACACCGGCGCGGAGGCGGTCGAGACCGCGATCAAGACCGCGCGCAAGTGGGGCTATGACGTCAAGCGGGTGCCCGCCGACCGCGCCACGATCGTCGTCTGCGACGGCAACTTCCACGGGCGCACGACGACGATCGTCTCCTTCTCCGACGACCCGCTCGCCCGCGACGGCTTCGGTCCATTCACCCCGGGCTTTGCATCGGTGCCCTTCGGCGACGCGGCTGCGCTCGAGACGGCACTGCGCGATCCCTCCGTGGTCGGCTTCCTCGTCGAGCCCGTGCAGGGCGAGGCGGGCGTCATCGCTCCGCCGGCCGGCTACCTGCGCGCCGCGCGGGCGCTGTGCACCGAGCACGGCGCGCTGCTGATCGCCGACGAGATCCAGTCCGGGCTCGGGCGCACCGGCAAGACCTTCGCGTGCGAGCACGAGGACGTCGTGCCGGACCTCTACGTGCTCGGCAAGGCGCTCGGCGGCGGCATCGTGGCGCTGTCGGCGGTCGCCGGCGACGACGACGTCCTCGGCGTGTTCGCGCCCGGCACGCACGGCTCGACGTTTGGCGGCAACCCGCTCGCCTGTGCGGTCGGCCGGGCGGTCCTCGAGCTCCTGGCTACGGGCGAACCGCAGGCCAACGCGGCGCGTATCGGCGCACGGATTCACGCCGCGCTCACCGCGGCCGGCCCGCCGGCGCTGCGCGAGATCCGCGCGACCGGGCTGTGGTTCGGGCTCGAGCTCGCACCGTGGGAGCGCGATGCCCGCGCGGTGTGCGAGGAGCTGCTCTGCGCCGGCGTGCTCGCGAAGGACACGCACGAGCACACGGTGCGCTTGGCCCCGCCGCTGACACTGACCGACGACGAGGCCGACTGGCTCGTCGAGCGGCTGCTCGCCGTGCTCGCGAGCGACGGCGCGCTGCGCCTGGCGCCAACCGGCGCTCAGGCGCCGGTGCGCCCGGCATCCTTCGCGGCATAGACGAGCTCGACCGCCATATCGTCGCCCTCCTGCTCGAGGACGGACGCATGAGCCTCGCCGAGCTGGGGGAGCGCGTGAACCTGTCCTCGCCCGCGGTCAAGCGCCGCGTCGACCGGCTGCGCGCCACCGGCGTGGTGACCGGCTTCACGGCCCTCGTCGATCCCGCGGCGCTCGGCCAGACGACGGAGGCCTTCGTCGAGATCTATTGCGCCGAGAACGTGAGCCCGAGCGTGCTGCGGGGCACGCTCATGCAGGAGCCGGAGGTCGTCGCGGCCTACACCGTCACCGGCGACGCCGACGCCCTCGCGCATCTGCGCGCGACCGACGTGCAGCATCTCGAGGCGACGATCGAGCGCATCCGGACGCACCGCGAGATCGCGCGGACGAAGTCGATCATCGTGCTGAGCCGGCTCGTCGCGCGCGGCGAGAGCTGATGGTCGTGCGATCCTGACGCCATGTCTGCTCTGGAATTGCCCCCACGCGCCGGCGGCCGGCCGCGAACCACGCCCACGAACCCGCACACGCAGCTCGATCAGCAGCCCACCGAACCGGCCATCGCCGACGAGCTGGCGCGGCGGGTCTTCGCGCTGCCCGGGATCGTGGAGCAGCCCAGCGGGATCTCCGTGCCGGGAGCGCGGGCGATGGTGCTCGCGGACGACGAGCCCACCGGGCCCGCCGAGGCCTTCCTGATCGGCCGCGAGTTCGCGCATCTGCACCCGTCTCCTGACTTCAGCCTCCACGCGATGCTTCCGCTCGACGTCGTCGACGCGGCCATCGGCGCGGGCTGGGCGGAGCATCACCCGGTCGCGCTGCGGGGGCTCATCCCGCGAACGGCGGTCATGCTGTACGCCCCGCGCGACGAGGCAGAGCTCGACGTCGTCGAGACGCTGGTCAGGGCGTCCCACGGCTACGCGCGGCCGGCCTGAACGTGCCGAGCAGCAGCGAAGGCCCGCATGGCGGGCCTTCGCGAGGGGGGAGGAGAGGTACGTCGCTTCACCTATCGGCGCGTGTCGTCGCCGGCTTGAGCGCGGTCGTCGGCGTCGGCTCCCTCCTCGTCGCCCACGGCCTGGGCTACGACGCGTGGTCGTGGATGGTGTGGGCTCGTGAGCTGGCACACGGGTCGCTGGCGACCGCGGGCGGTCCGTCGCTGAAGCCCCTGCCGGTGCTGCTCGTGTCGCCGTTGACGCCGCTCGGGGACGTCGGGCCGTTCGCGTGGCTAGCGCTGCAGCGGGTGTCGGCGCTCCTGGCCGTGCTGCTCGCCTGGCGGGTCGGCGCACGGCTCGGCGGAACGGTCGCCGGTGCGATCGCGGCGCTCGTCCTGGCGATCAGCCCCGACCTGGGCGTGACCGCGCTGTACGGGTCCTCGGAGCCGCTGCTGCTGGTCCTCGTGCTGGGAGCCGTCGACTGCCAGCTGAGCGGACGCGATCGCCACGCGTTCGTGCTGCTCGGCGTGGCCGGCCTGATCCGCCCCGAGGCGTGGGTGATCGTGGCGGTGCTTGCGGTCGTCTGGTGGTTGCCCGTGCGGCGGCTGGATCCCGTCGTGCTCGAGAGCGTCGTGGTACCTCCGGCGATCTGGTTTGCGATGACCTGGCTGGGTTCCGGGAGTCCGTTGACCCAGCTGCGCGGAGCCCCGGGGGGCTACTACGACGGCGGGCTCGCCGCGCTGGGTGGCGCCGCCGGTGCGATCGCGGCGGCTGCGCTGGCGCTCGGCGCGATCGCGGTCATCGATGCCGCACGGCGGCGCCAGCGCGAGATCCTGCTCATCGCCGCCGTCGCCATCGCATGCGTGGTGATCGTCGCCACGATGACCCAGCTCGGATATCCGGGGACGCGGCGCTACTTCGCCGCGCCGGTGGGACTGTTCGCGGTCCTGGCCGGCGTCGGAGCGGCCGCGCTGCTGGCGCTCGTGTCACCGCGAGTCGCTCGGGTCGCAGCCCCGGCGCTGGCGGTGCTGATCGTCGCGAGCGCCCTGCCGACCGTCATCTCCACCGCGCGCACGGTGAGCGTCGCGCGAGCCCAGGATCGCGACCTGGCCCAGCTGAAGGACGCGGTCGCGCTGGCCGGTGGCCGTCACGCGGTGCTCGCGGCCGGCCGACCCGCGGTCAACCCGGGGCGCCAGACCGCGCTGGCGTGGCTGCTGGACGCCCCGCTGGCGGGCGTGCAGCCCACCTGGCACTCGACGACCGCGCGCCCGCACTGGCATCCGCCGGCGATCGTGTTCAGCGGGCCGCGACGCCGCGCCGGGCCGCGTCCCGCCCGCCCGCAGCAATGGACGCTGCGACGCCTCGGTCGCGCCGGCGTGTGGGACGTCGACCTGGCGACCCGCAGCGCCGGACGCTAGTGGGCCGCCCACAAACGTTGCCCCCGAAACCCCGGCCGCCGATCACCGCCGGGCGGCGTCCTCAAATCTCGGAATACGCCCGGTATTCCTCCGATTCTCGTCCTTGCCTGGCAGCGCCGGCATCCCGGGGTTTCGGGCACAACGATCCTGGACGACCCACTAGGCCTCGGCGGGCTGGGGCTCGCGCGGGCGCTGCACGCCGGTGCGACCGGTCGTGATGTACGTGACGAGGCCGATGAACATGGCCAGCGCGAGCAGGCTGACGATGCCGTCGCCGACCCCGAGCCCCGTCTTGGCTTGGGGCTTGCCGATCCAATCGGCGATCGAGGCGCCCAACGGCCGGGTGATGACGTACGCCGCCCAGAAGGCGAGGATCGGGTTGATCGCGGAACGCCACCACAGCAGCGCGGGGATCGCGATCACGACGGCGAAGAAGACCGCCGAGGCGAAGTACCCCATGTGCAGCGAGATCGCCGTAAGGTCGCCGGCCGCGGTGCCGAGCGCGAAGGTCCCGAGCACCGCGATCCAGTAGTAGATCTCGCGCGGGCGCGTCGTGATGCTGTGGATCGACAGCGTGCCCTGACTGCGGTGCCAGAGCCAGAACGTCGCCGCGACGATCCCGGCGTAGAGCGGTGTGGTGACCGCATACGGCAGGCCGGCCCCGCGGTGCGCGCCATCGGCGACCATCGTCCCGAACACGGCGACAGCCATGACGGCGAACCAGTACAGCGGCGCCCGGTACTCGCGTGCGCGCAGTTGCAGCACCATCGCGAGCGCGAACAACAGCAGGCCGACGGCCGCCGCCAGCGGGATGCTCTCGTGGCCCAGGAAATCGGACATCGACTCGCCCATGCCCGTCGTCAGCACCTTGAGGATCCAGAACAGCGCGGTGATCTCGGGAACCTTCGCCGCGAGCGGCTCACTTCCGAGGGTCCGACGGATGAACGACCGAAGCATGGAGTCCCTTCTCACGTGGCGATGCAGGATGCTCCGGGCCGCCTGAACGGGGCCTGAACGCCCGCGGGCGCGACTCTGGAAGCATGCGGTGAGATGGCCGATCGCATGCGCATCGACAGGTGGCTATGGGTGGCGCGATTCTTCAAGACGCGCGGGCTCGCCGCCGAGGCGGTGCGGGGCGGCCGGGTGCACGTCGACGGCCAGGGCGTGAAACCCGGCAAGGAGGTCGGAGCCGGCGACGCGCTCGAGATCTCGATCGGCCAGGTGCGCCGCCACGTCGTCGTGCTCGCCACGGCGCCGCGCCGGGGACCGGCGAGCGAGGCCGCCCTGCTCTACGAGGAGACGCCCGAGAGCATCGCCGTTCGCGAGCGCCAGGCCGCCGAGCGGCGACTCGCCGCACCGCCGGTGTTCGATCGCGGCGGCCGGCCGACGAAGCGCGACCGGCGCCGCTTGGAGGCCGACGCCCGGGCGCGGCGCAGATCAGGCTGAGCGCTCGGCGAGCCGCTGTCGGCTGCTCACGGATCGGCGACGCGCTGCCGGGTCTGGCCCGGGCTTTCTCGCCGCCGCGCGCTCGATCCGGACGAGGGGCATTTCTTCTACCGCCGCCGGGCGCGCAGATCCCGGGCGACCTGCCCGCCGCCCGGCCTGCGGCCGCAACATCGACGCGCGTCGCGTCCACCGGGGTCATCGGGGCGCGCTAGGGTGGAAGTCGTCTACTCGTGAGCTGCCCGGTCCCTTGAAGATCCGCGGCCTCACCTATCGGGGGCCCATCGTGGCCGACCTACCGTCAGGCGATCGTCCGCGCAACGCGCTGATCGACGGACTACAGAACACCGCAGGCCCGGCTTCGCGAATGCATGAAGCCGACCAACGGCGTGCGAGCGACGGCACGCTCACGGTGTTTGAGGCATCGTCGATCCCTACGGTGATCACACGCCTCGCCGACGGTGTGATCCTGTTCGCGAATCCGGCCTGCTTGGAGCTGCTCGGGTGGGAGGAACGCGACTTCGTGGGCAAGACGATGGTCGAAGCCGGTTTCTGGGCGCTGCCCGATCGCCGCGCGACGATGCTCGAGCAGGTAGCCGACGCGGGATTCGTCCGGGATGTCGAGGAGGAGGTCCGGACCAGGAGTGGCGAGACGAGGATCGTGCTGGCGTCGATCTCGAGCCTCGAGTTCCGGGGTGAGGCGTGCCTCATCGGTCACATCCACGACATCACGGAGCGTCGCCGCCTGGAGGAGCAGTTGCGTGAGAGCAGGGAGCGCTTCCGGCAGATCACCGAGACGTTCCCGCACGGCTTCCTGCTTGCCGACATCGATCCCCCGGCCGTGCTCTACGCGAGCCCGGCGGTCGGGACGATCTTCGGGATCGATCTCGACACCGTGTACCGCGATCCGCTGGCACTGCAGTCGTTGATCCATCAGGCCGACAGCGAGGAGGTCGTTGCGCGACGAGACGCGATGACGGGCCCGACGAACCTCGAGTTTCGCATCGTGCGACGGGACGGCGAGACGCGCTGGATCAGGATGCGAGCCGAGCCCGTCCGGATGCAGGACGGGCGGGCGGCGCGGATCGCCGCCGTCAGCGAGGACATCACCGACGAGCGCGTCCTGCGCGAGACGCTGCGCGAGAGCGAGGAGCGATTTCGACTGATGGTCGAAGTCGTTGAGGACTATGCGATCCTCATGCTCGACGTGGACGGATGCGTCGAGACCTGGAACACCGGCGCGGAGCGCATCAAGGGCTATGCGGCCCACGAGATCATCGGCCGCCACTTCTCGGTCTTCTACACGGCCGACGACGTTGCGGCCGGTAAGCCGGACCGCGAGCTCACGGCCGCCCGCGAGCTGGGCCACTTGCAGGACGAGGGGTGGCGCGTCCGCCAGGACGGCACCCGGTTCTGGGCCAACGTCGTCATCACCCCCCTGCGCGACGCCGACGGGACGCTGCGCGGCTACGGCAAGGTCACCCGCGACCTCACCGAAAGCCGCTCCACAGAGCTCGAACTGCGTGAGAGCGAGGAGCGCTTCCGCCTCCTCGCCGAGAACTCGACCGACGTGATCGGCCGCCTCTCGCTCGACATGCGGATCAAGTATGTCTCTCCGGCCAGCCGCTCCGTGTACGGATACGAGCCCGAGGCGATGGTCGGCCGCTTCGGGTTTGAGTTCGTCCATCCGGATGACGTCGCCGCGCTGCGCGACGATTTCTCGGCGCGCGATGACCAGCCTGGCGTCATCACGAACACCTATCGCATCATTCGCGGAGATGGGAAGACCGTCTGGATCGAGGCCAAAATCCGTGCACTGCGCGACCCGGTGAGCGGCGAGCCAATCGAATTTCACACCGTGGCGCGAGATGTCAGCGACCGTAGGCAGGCGGAGGCAGATGTGCGGCGCGCGAAGGAACAGGCCGAGCAGGCGAACAACGCGAAGAGCGAGTTCCTGTCGCGGATGAGCCACGAGCTACGCACGCCGCTGCACGCGATCCTCGGCTTCGGTGAGCTGCTCGAGTATGGGTCGCTGGAGGTGGACCAGCGCGACCAGCTCCTGCAGATGCGAAAGGGCGGGCTCCATCTGCTCGAGCTGATCAACGAGGTGCTGGACCTCGCCCGCATCGAGCGTGGTGACCTCACGCTCTCGATCGAGCCGGTCCACGTCGGGCAGCTCGTACAGGAGACGCTGGAAATGGTCGAACCGCTCGCGGCCGCTCGTTCGGTGACCCTTGTGCCGCCGGTGTCCGACGATGACGAGGTCCACGTTCTCGCCGATCGCCAGCGCCTCAAGCAGGTGTTGCTCAACCTGTTGTCCAACGCGTTGAAGTACAACCGCGAGGGCGGAGAGATCCGGATCTCGACGACGCACAGCGGCTCGCCGACCGCTCGGATCGAGGTGGCCGACACCGGTATCGGGATCTCGGCCGCCAATGCCACCCGCGCGTTCGCTGCCTTCGAGCGGCTGGGCGCCGAGACGACCGAGATCGAGGGCACAGGGCTCGGGCTCGCGCTGACCAAGCGCCTGATCGAAGCGATGGCCGGCGAGATCGGCCTCGTGAGTGAGGTCGGCCGGGGCACCACGTTCTGGATCGAGCTGCCGGTGGTCGCAGCGCCCGTGGCGGAGCCGGCGCCGTCCGCTGATGGTGAGCCATCCGGCCGGCCGGCCCGGGCCCGCGCCCGGCTCGCGCGAACCGTGCTGTACATCGAGGACAACCCGTCGAACATCAAGCTGGTGGAGGCGATCCTCGTCGCGCGCCCCGAGATCGAACTGCTCGTCGCCACGCAGGGTCAGCTTGGAGTCGAGCTGGCACGCGAGCATCGGCCGGCGCTGATCCTGCTCGATCTCAACCTGCCGGACCTCACCGGCGAAGAGGTGCTGCGGCGTATTCGCGGGGATGCCCGCGCTGGCCGCAGCGCGATCGTCATGCTGAGCGCCGACGCGACACCCGGCCAAGTCGAGCGCCTACTGGACGCGGGCGCCGACGACTATCTGACCAAGCCGTTTGACATCGAACATTTTCTCGCCATCGTCGACGCCTTCGCGACCCCCCGAGCCGCCATCCTATGACCGGCCGCGCCCTGACCCGCCCGCTGCGGCGCGAGATCGTCCGCGCGCTGCCCGAGCGCCCGTTCGCGCTGCGGTTCTGGGACGGGTCGGTCGTGCCGGCCACGGTCAAGGACGCGCCCGAGTTCCACGCGCGCAGCCCCGCGGCGCTCGCGCACTTCCTGCGCGCTCCGGGGGAGCTCGGGCTCGGCCGCGCCTACGTCGAGGGCGATCTCGTCACCGACGATCTCGATGCGGCGTTCGAGGTCGTCGACGGCTGGGAGCCGCCCACCATCACGGTCGCCGACCGCGCTCGTCTGACGCTTGCGGCGGTCGCGGCAGCCGGCCGAGCGGGTATCCCGCGCATGCCGTCGCTTGAGCTGATCCTGAAGGGCGAGCGCCACTCCGCGGCGCGCGACGCCGCGGCGGTCCGCTACCACTACGACGTCGGCAACGAGTTCTTCGCGCTGTTCCTCGACCCGTCGATGACGTACAGCTGCGCGATCTTCTCGCGCGGGGCGCAGACGCTTGAGGAGGCGCAGCACACCAAGCTCGAGCTCGTCTGCACGAAGCTCGGGCTGAAGCGGGGTCAGCGGGTGCTCGACGTCGGGTGCGGGTGGGGCAGCTTCGCGATCCATGCCGCCCGCGAGCACGGCGCGTCGGTCGTCGGCATCACGCTGTCGCGCTCGCAGGCCGAGCTCGCGCGCCAGAAGGTGCAGGAGGCCGGCGTCGCGGACCGCGTCGAGATCCGCTTCGCCGACTACCGCGAGCTCGACGACGAGCCGTTTGACGCGATCGCCAGCATCGGCATGGTCGAGCATGTGGGGGACGCGCAGATCGACCGCTACGCCCGCACGCTCGCAGGGCTGCTCGTGCCCGCAGGACGACTGCTCAACCACGGCATCGCCGCGCTGGATCCCGACGCCGACCCGACCGACGACGTGTTCTCTGACCGCTACGTCTTCCCCGACGGCGAGGCGCTGCCGCTCTCGCGCGTCCAGCTGGCGATCGAGCGCGGAGGGCTCCGGACCACCCACGTCGAGGGCTTCGCCGCCGACTACTCGCGCACGCTCGCCGAGTGGACGCGCCGCCTGGACGAGCGTCTCGACGAGGCGCAGCGGCTCGCGGGCCCTGAGCGCACGAGGATCTGGCGCGTGTACCTGCGCGGCGCGCGCCGCGGCTTCGACGTCGGCTACACGTCGGTCTTCCAAGTGCTGGCGTTCAGGCCCTGATCGCGCGGTTCCCGAAACTGCAGCGATGAAGGATGAGGGTGCGAAGGTCGAGGAGGGTCGCGGGCGTCGGCCTCAGGGGCGATTGCCTTGCAAAGTGCACGCATAGCCGGATCAACGTCAGGCGATTGGTCGCGAGGACGGCCCGCTAGCCGGATTTCGCTCCCCCCATCCTTTATCGATGCAGTTCGCCTGAGCTGCCCCTACCGCTCGCGGAAGACCACGTCCCGCTCGCAATCGACGGACCAGCTTCCGCGTCGCCACGCGATGCGCGTCCCGTCGGCGAGGTGGGCCGCGGCGTGCCCGAGCTGGGGCTCGCCCCACAGCGTCGCCTCGAGCGGGCGCTCGGACTCGGGCGTGTCGCCGAGCCCCTCGGCGACGTGCGACGCGGGGTAGGTGACGATGAGCGAGCCCTCGCGCACCCACACCGGGATCGTGCTGCGCGGCGCGGGCGCGACGACCTCGCCGCCGCCGGCCACGCGCTCGCCCGACCACGCCTCGATCCAGGTTCCGCGGGGCAGCGGGACCTCGCGCTCGCGCGCGCCCTCGTCCAAGACCGGCGCGACCCACAGCGACGGCCCGTAGCCGTAGGCGTCGGCGATCGCCCAGCCGCGATCGTCGCCGGGGTCGATCAGGTGCAGCGGGCGGATGATCGGCAGCCCGCAGCGCGCGGCGCTCGCGGCCGCGGCGCGCACGTACGGGACGAGTTGCTCGTGCAAGAGGACGTAGGCGCGGTAGATGTCCAGCGTGCGCTGGTCGTAGGTCCACGGCTCCTGAACCATCCGGCCGTGGGCCTGCATGAGCGGCGTGAAGGCGCCGAGCTGGACCCAGCGGACGAGCAGCTCGGGCGGGCAGCGCTCGACGAGGCGATGGCCGAGGTAGCCGCCGATGTCGTGTGACCAGTTCGAGTAGCCGCTGGCGGCCGCGGAGATCGTGGCCGCGACGAGGATGCGCAGCGACCAGAAGTCCGACACCTGATCGCCGCCCCAGAGCATCCCGGTGGCCTGCTGCCCGCTCCAGCCGCTGCGCCCGAAGAGCACGCCGCGACCCGGGTGCACCTCGTCCAGCGCGCGCTGCATCGAGCTGCGGTAGCGCCGGCCGACCGACCACGCCGACTGCGCGCCGGTCGTCCCGTCGGCAAAGCGGACGTCGTCGGGGAAGTAGTAGCCCTCGCCGTCGTCGGCCTTGATGCCCTCCACGCCGCGGCGCAGCGCGCGCTTGGCCTGCTCGCGCCACCATGCCTCCGCGGCAGGGGAGGTGAAGTCGACCGGCGAGCCCGTGCCCATCCACCAGCGCGCCACGAACGGCTGGCCGTCGGCGCCGCGGACGTAGGCGCCGAGCTCGGCACCCTCGGCGTAGTTCGAGGCCGGGGCGTCGTGCAGCGCGCGCGACTGCGCGTCGGGCGGCATCTGCCCGTCGCTGGATTCGAGGTTCGTCCACGGCGTGATCCATACGACCGTGCGCACCCCGCGGTCGCGGAAGTCTCGCACCATGCCGTCGAAGTCCGTGAACTGGTACGGGTTGGGCTCCCAGGTGTTGTATTGCGTCTCCCAGGGGGAGTCGAGCACGACGGCATCGAGCGGGATGTTCTCGCGCGCGCAGCCGTAGACGTCGTCCTCGACCTCGGTCTGGTGGTTGTAGACGTCACGCGACTTCCAGAAGCCGTAGCCCCACTCGGGCAGCAGCGCGGGCAGGCCGCTCGCGCGCAGGTAGCGGCGCAGCCGGGCGGCGGGCGAGGGATCGGTGTAGATCCACAGCGCCAGCGGGCCGGCGCGCGCCCGCGCGGAGACAACTGTGCGCTCACCCAGCTCGAAGCGCATGCCGTTGCCGTGGCCCGCGGCGAAGATTGCGTACCCGCGCGAGGACTGAAGCCATGGCACGGGCGCGTAGTCGCCCTGCGGGACGCCGCCCTTGGCCAGCAGGTCCTGCGGGCAGTCGGGGCCCGTGTAGCAGCGGTCGGCCCCGAGCTGGATCTCCCGCCCCGCGTGATCGACGCGCAGGTGGTGGCGGGCGCCCAGCCCCGCGAAGTGCTCCTCGGCGCGGCCGTCCCAGTCGGCGGCGAGGCGGAGCGGATCGCCATCGAGGTCGAGCTCGAGACGGACGGTCTCGTCCGCCGGCAGCGTGATCCGCAGCCGCCCGCGCCGTCCGCCCTCGCAGCGCACGGTCAGCTCCGTGCCGTCGGCGAGCGTCTCGGCGACGCCGGCCGACACGACCCGCTCGGGCAGCCCGAGGTCCTCGCCCGCGATGACGCCCTCGGTGAACTGGATGAACATGTCCTCGATCTCGCCGTCGATGCCGAAGAGGCCCAGCGCGCGGATGAGGCGCCGGCCGCCGCGGCGCACGTGGATCGAGAACGGGTGGTGCACGATCTCCACGCGCACGGCGCCGCGTTCGAAGACGAGCCCGTCCAGCACCGTCGCGGTCGAGACCGTCATGGCGAGAGGTTCGCCGCTTCGGGCACGAGCCTCCAGCGCTTCACCGGAACGTCACACAGCGCCGCGGCACTCGCCGTCACGTTTGCCGTCATGCACAACGGGCAGCGCAACGAGATGAACCCTTCCACCACAGACCAGGTTCCACTCGTCCCGCTGCGCGGAGGCGTCGAGATCCCGCAGCTCGGCTTCGGCGTTTTCCAGGTGCCGCCCGCCGACACGGCGGAGGTCGTCACGCACGCCCTACAG
>JAWVGM010000185.1:0-10773 GCA_033855075.1 Solirubrobacteraceae bacterium
CTACCAGGTGCCGTCGCGGCAGCCGCGTTGGTCCGACGGCGAGCACGTGTGGTCGAAGGCGCCCGTCGCGTCGCGCGTGATCCCGTACGTGCGGCCGCCGACGTCGGTCGCGGTGAGCGCGTAGGACTGGGCGTCGGCGCTGATCACCGTGACCGCGGCGGGAAACAGCGGCCCGAGGTCCCCCGCGTACGTCTGATGATCGGTGTAGTAGCTCTCCATCACCGTCACCGCGTTGCGCAGGTCGGACTTCGCGGCGCCGTTGTCTGCGCTGCGTGCTCTTGATGGCGCGACGTAGGGAGACGCGGGACCCTGAGCCGGCGCTTGGGCCGGAGCCGCGGCTTGGGCGGCACCCGGGGCCGAGCGCAGGATCACGGTCTCGTGCATGCGGGGTCGCGCCGCGGTCGTGCTGTCGAACGCGAGCGCCGCGAGGACCACAGCGGCGCACACAGCCGCAACGGCGAGGAGGAACCGAGCCATGATGGCTCCATCGGCGAAACCGGCGCCGGCGGGTGAGCGCCGAGCGCTGGCGCTGGACGCTCAGCACTCGGCAACGGGTGTCCGGCGGCTGCGGAAACCGTTCCCAGCTCGACGTCCTGGATCAAGAACCGGCCTGGACGGCCGATGGCCCCGGAAGCCCGACCGTGGCGAGCCGCGTCCTCGCGATCGCCACAGCCTCGGGGTTTTCGTCGATGAGCACGAACCGGCGACCGAGCTCCCGCGCGACCGCACCGAGCGTCCCTGAGCCGGCGAACGGGTCCAGGCACCAGCCGCCCGGGCGCGAGGAGGCCGCGACCATCCGGCGCACGATGCCCGCGGGCTTCTGGGTCGGGTAGCCGGTCTTCTCGCGCGAGTTCGTCGGCACGATCGTGTGCCACCAGCAGTCGCTCGGGCGCTTGCCGCGGGACGTCTTCTCCGGGCCGACGAGCCCGGGGGCCATGTACGGCTCGCGGTCGACCTCGGCGTCATCGAAGTGGTAGCGGTCGCGGTCGCGGACGTAGACGAGGATCGTGTCGTGCTTGGCGGGCCAGCGGCGCTTCGGCCGCCCGCCGTAGTCGTAGATCCAGATGAGCTCGTTGAGGAAGCATTCGGCCCCGAAGAGCACGTCGAGCGCGAGCTTGCAGCGGTGCGCCTCGCGGTAGTCGAGGTGCAGGTACAGCGTGCCGTGCGGCGCGAGCAGCTCGCGCGTGCGGCGCAGCCGCGGTTCGAGGAACGCGGCGTAGTCCTCGAAGGCGTCGGCGTAGTGCAGCGCGCCGCGGCGCTGCTCGGTTCCGGTGTTGAACGGCGGATCGAGGTACACCATGTCGAACGCCCCGTCAGGCAGCTCCGCCATGACCGCGAGGTTGTCGCCCTCGATGAGCAGATCGTCGTCGAGCGCGACCGGGTCGCCTTGGGCCAGCGTGCGCATGCGCGGGGGAGGCTATCCCCCAGGGGTGCCGGAGCCGGCCGGGTGGCCGGCGGAGGCGGGCCCGCGCGGGTTCGTGGCGGAACCGGCCACGTGGCCGGTGGAGGCGAGCCCCGTGGCGATCCCGTGTGCCAGGGTATGTCCGGATGTCGTCGTTCGCCGTCCGCGTGCTCGCGGTGCTCATCGTCGCCGTACTCGCGGTTCTCGGCGCCACGCTGATCCTCGACTCTGGCTCGAGCGGCCCGCCGAGGCTCGTCCCGGGTTCGGGCAAGGCCCCCGGCAGCGACGACAAGACGGTCGACCCGCTCGCCTTCACGCCGGCTCGCGAGACGGCCCTGGCCGCCGCCGCGGCCCGCGGCAACGCGCACGTCATCTACGCCAAGAGCCCCGGCGGCGCCCGCCAGAGCGCGGCTCGCGTGGCGCGTTACCGGCCGCTCATCGAGACCGTCGCCGCCGCCGACAAGCTCGACCCCGACACGCTCGAGGCGATCGTCATGCTCGAGAGCGCCGGCCGGCCCGACGCCTACGCCGACCCGCGGTTCGACGGCGCGGTCGGGTTGGCCCAGATCCTGGCGGAGACCGGGCGCAGCCTGCTCGGGATGCACGTCGATCCGGCGGGTGCCCGCCGCGTGACCCGGTCGATCGCGCGCGCGACGCGGCGCGGCAAGAGCGCGCTCGTGCAGCGTCTGCGTGCGCGGCGCCGGGGGATCGACGAGCGTTTCGATCCGGCCAAGTCGATCCAGGCGATGGGCCGCTACCTGGTCTTCGCCCGCGGCAAGGTCAAGCGCGATGACCTCGCGGTCGTCAGCTACCACATGGGCGTCGGCAACCTGCAGACCGTGCTCGGCCTCTACGGCAAGCGCGACATCTCCTACACGCGCCTGTACTTCAACTCGACGCCGCTGCAGAACCCGAAGACGTACGCCAAGCTCGCATCGCTCGGCGACGACTCCGCGACGTACTACTGGCGCGTGCTCGCGGCGAAGGAGATCATGCGCCTGTACCGCGCAGATCCGGCGCAGCTCGACCGCGTGTCGGCGCTGCAGACGGCGAAGAACTCGGCGGAGGAGGTCCTGCACCCGGGCGACAAGACCGAGCGCTTCGCCACCCCGGCCGAGCTGCGAAAGGCCTACGCCGACGGGCGCATCCGCGCGCTACCTCGGGCCCTGCTTGCCCGCAACGGCATTCGGATCGACCCCGGGATGGGCCAGCTCGCCAGCCGGCTGAGCCGCTCGCGGTCCACCTATCGCGGCCTACGGCCCGCGGCGCTCGCCCTGCTCGTGTACCTCGGCGCCGGCGTCAAGGCGATCTCCGGACAGCAGCCACTCCTCGTCACGAGCACCGTGCGCGACCAGCGCTACCAGCGCCTGCTCGTGGCGAGCAACCTCGAGGCCACCCGCAACTACTCGCTGCACACGACCGGATGGGCCTTCGACATCCTGCGCTCCTACAAGTCGCGCGCGCAGGGACTGGCGTTCGAGTTCATGCTCGGTCGCCTGCAGTCGCTCGACCTCATCGCGTGGGTGCGCGAGCCCGCGGCGATCCACGTGACGGTGTCGTCGGACGCGAAGTCGCTGCTGAGCGTGCTCTGACCGCTGGACGTCTTGGCCATTGACCGGGGCGCCGGGCGCTTCTAGGCTCGCGTCGTCGGAGGTTCAGGTCGCCGGGATGTGACCACATGACGCTCACGAGAGGCTGGTTTGAGGTCCTCGTCGCCACGGCTGGCCTGGCGGCGGTCGTGGCCAGTGGCTGCGGCGGATCAGGCAAGAAGTCCAGCGGCAAGTCGACGGCGGCCCATGCCCAGACCGTGCGCTTTCAGATGCCGGAGGAGCCGGGACCGAATCCGTTCACCACGCCGGTGGCCAAGAAGGGCCCGAAACGCGTCGCGCTACCGGTGAGCGGCAACGGTTCGAGCCAGCAGCCGTTCGGCGGCAGTGGCTCCAACAGCGTCTGCGATCGCGACAAGCTGCTGCGCTTCCTGCACGATAATCCCGAGGTCATGCGCGTGTGGGCGGGCGCGCTCGGGGCCAAGCCGAGCTACGCGTACGTCAAGCGCTACATCGCCAAGCTGCACCCGGTGACCCTGACGCGCGACACGCAGGTCACGAACCACGCGCTCAAGAACGGAGTCGCCGTCCCGTTCCAGGCGATCCTCCAGGCGGGGACGGCGGTGCTCGTCGACAAGTACGGCGTTCCGGTCGTGCGCTGCTTCTGCGGCAACCCGCTCAAGCCCGCGGTCTTCGTGTCACAGGCCAAGTGCCTGAGCTGCCCGCCGCACTACACCCCGCCACGCCAGTGCACCTACCGGCGCTCGACGGACTACAACCAGACGTACTACCGGCGCACCTTCTACTCCAACGGCGACTACGACGAGCTGTTCATCCGCCGTCAGCGCTTCAGCCCGTATAGCTCGTGCTACACGGCGTATCCCGATCCCCCGCAGGTGACGATCGTGAACATCTACCGGGCTCCACCGACCCCACCACCGCCACCTCTGCCACCGCCACCGGTCGCGCCGCCACCGCCGCCACCACCTTCAAGCGGGCTCCAGTGCAACCCGCCGCGGTCGCAGCTCGAGTCCGAGCAGTGCGCGGCGCAGAACAACACGATGCCGCAGGACCAAAACCAGGCGCCTCCGCCTCCGCCACCGCCACCGAACAGTTACGACTGCCCGGCGCTGCCCCCCGCGCACCCGGGCCCGGACTATCTCGCGAACTGTGGGTAGTGACTAGCCGAGCAGCTCGCGCACGTGCGCGGCGACGTTCGCCGGCGTGATGCCGAGCTTCTCGAGCACGATCTCCCCCGGCGCGGATGCGCCGAAGCGATCGATCGAGACGCTGACGTCGGCGTAGCGCTCCCAGCCGAGCCGCACGCCGGCCTCGACCGACACCGTCGGCATGTCGATCGGCAGGACCGACTGCTGGTAGTCCTCGTCCTGCTGCTCGAAGAGCTCCCACGACGGCATCGAGACGATGCGGACCGGCATGTCGAGCTCGTCGCGCGCGGCGAGCGCGGTGGACACCTCGCTGCCGGTGGCGACGATCGTCGCCTCGGCGCCCTCGGCGTCGGCCAGGATGTAGGCGCCGCGGCCCACGCCCGAGACATCGCCGTACTCGCCGCTTCCGCGGTCGAGCACAGGGAGGTCCTGACGCGAGAGCGCCATGGCCGCCGGACCCTCGAGGTCCTCGAGGATGACCCGCCACGCCTCGGCCGTCTCCGTCGGGTCGGCGGGGCGCAGGAACACGAGCCCGGGGATCGCGCGCAGCGCGCAGAAGTGCTCGACCGGCTGATGGGTCGGGCCGTCCTCGCCGAGCGCGACGGAGTCGTGCGTGAAGATCCACGCGACCTTCAGGCCCATGAGCGCGGACAGGCGGATCGAGCCGCGCATGTAGTCGGCGAACTGCAGGAACGTCGAGCCGTACGGGCGCATGATCCCGCCGTGCCCGGCCAGGCCGTTGACCGCGCCGCCCATCGCGTGCTCACGCACGCCGAAGAAGATGTTGCGCCCCGGCTTCTCGGCGGTGAAGCGCTCGGAGTTGGGGAACTCGGTCTTCGTCGACTCCGACAGGTCGGCCGCGCCGCCGAGCATCGTGGGGGTGAGCGCCTCGAAGGCGGCCATGGTCTTCTGGCCCGCCACACGGGTCGCAAGCTTGTCCTTCTCCCAATCGACCGTGACCGCCTCGGCGACGCCGGGCATCGGGCGGCCCTCCCAGGCGCAGTCCCATTCCTCGGCGCGCTCGGGATCGGCCTTGCGCCAGGCCTCCAAGCGCTCGCTCCACTCGGCGTGGCGAGCCGCGCCCTCGTCCTTCATCGAGAAGGCCTCATAGACCTCGTCGGGGACGTAGAAGTGCTGCTCGGGGTCCCAGCCCATCGCCTGCTTGGTCAGCGCGACCTCGTCCTCGCCGAGCGCGGCGCCGTGCGCCTTGCTCGTGCCGGACTTGTTCGGCGACGGGTAGCCGATGACCGACTTCACGCGGATGAGGGACGGCGCGTCGTCGTGGCGCTCGGCGTTGCGGATCGCCGTCTCGAGGGCAACGAGGTCGTTGGCGTCGTGGACGTCCTGGACGTGCCAGCCGTAGGCCTCGAAGCGCTGGTCGACGTTCTCGCGGTCAAAGCTCAGCGACGTCGGCCCGTCGAGCGAGATGTCGTTGTCGTCGTAGAGGTAGATGAGCCGCCCGAGCTGGAGCTGGCCGGCGAGCGAGGCGGCCTCAGAGGCGATGCCCTCCATGAGGTCTCCGTCGGAGACGATCGCGTAGACGCGGTGGTCCTGGACCTCGGGGCCGTAGTGCTCACGCAGGTAGCGCTCGGCGATCGCCATGCCGACGCCGTTGGCGAAGCCCTGACCGAGCGGACCCGTCGTGATCTCGACGCCGGGCGTGACATTCGTGCGGTCGCGCTCGGGGTGGCCGGGCGTCTTTGACTCGTACTGGCGGAAGTTCTTGATGTCCTCCATCGACAGGTCGTAGCCCGTCAGGTGGAGCACCGCGTAGAGCAGCATCGAGCCGTGGCCGGCGCTCAGCACGAAGCGGTCGCGATCGGGCCACTCGGGGTCGGCGGGATCGTGGCTCATGATCCGGCGGTACAGGAGGTAGGCGGCAGGCGCCATCGCCATCGGCAGCCCGGGATGGCCGGAGTTCGCCTTCTGGATCGCGTCCATCGCCAGCGTGCGGATCGTGTCGATGCACAGCTGTTCGGTCTTCTCGTCGGTAGCTGTCTGCATGCTCATTGCCCCGTAGTATCGCCGGTCGATGCGGCTTCGCGCCTTGCGGTCACAAAAGGTCCACGCGCGACGGTGACGGCTACCCGCACCAGCGCATGACGAACGCGATTCGCACCCCGGACGAGATGCTGGCCGGCCTGCCGGGCTTTGCCTACGAGTCGCGCTTTCACGAATTTGCCGGCCTGCGCCTCGCGCACCTCGACGAGGGCGAGGGTCCGCCGGTCTGGTTCATGCACGGCGAGCCGACATGGTCGTACCTCTGGCGCAAGGTCTTCCCGCCCGTCGTGGCGGCGGGGTTTCGCGCGATCGTGCCCGACCTGCCGGGGTTCGGCCGCTCGGACAAACCGACCGAAATCGACTGGTTCACCTACGACCGCCACGTCGCCGCGATGGCGGCGCTGCTCGACGAGCTCGACCTGCGCGGGGCAACCATGGTCGTGCACGACTGGGGTGGGCCGATCGGGCTGCGCCTGGCGGTCGAGCACCGCGAGCGCTTCGACCGGCTCGTGATCCTCGACACGGGCCTTGCGACGGGCCAGTCGCCGCCGAGCGACCTATGGCTCGCCTTTCGCGACTTCGTCCGCGCCAGCGAGGATCTCCCGATCGGAGCCCTCGTGCGCGCCGGCTGCCACACCGATCCGGGCGAGGACGTGCTCGCGGCCTACGACGCGCCGTACGTCAACGCGGAGGCGAAGGCCGGCCCGCGGGCGTTTCCCGATCTTGTACCCACGGACCCCGAGCACCCCGACGCCGTGCTCAACCGGGAGCTCATCGCGGCGCTGCGCGACGACGGGCGCCCGGCACTCGCGCTCTGGGGCGCCAACGACCCCGTGCTCTCCGTGGGACTCGGGCGGGCGTTCACCGCGGCGATCGGCCGGGACGCGCCCGAGGTCCTCGAGGACGCCGGGCACTTCCTGCAGGAGGACCGCGGCGAGGACATCGGACGGCGGATCGCGGAGTGGCTCACGAGCTGACGTCGCCCGCGCCTGTGTGGGCGGCATGCCGAGGTGGCACGGAGCCCGACCTGCAGGACGGCCCGCTCGAGTGAGTCAGGCGAGCCGGCCGCCGGCCGCGCGCACCTCGTCCAGCGCTCGGGCAGAGTCGCCGGCGCGCAGGTCGACCCCGCGGACCGCGTCGAGCTCGACGGTGACCGCGAAGCCCTCCGCCAGCGCGTCGAGCGCCGTGGCCTTGACGCAGTAGTCGGTCGCTAGGCCGGTCACGAGCAGCTCGTCGACCCCGCGGTCGCGCAGCAGGTCGCCCAGGCCGGTCGCGTCGAACGCCGAATAGCCCTCGGTGGCCGGATCGGTCCCCTTGTCGAGCACGAGGTCGACGTGGTCGCGCGCGAGCGCCGGGTGCAGCTCGGCTCCGGACGTGCTCACCACGCAATGCACCGGCCACCGTCCCGCGGCGTCCGAGGTGACGAACGAGCCATGGTCCGGCGGGTGCCAGTCGCGCGTCGCCACGACGAACGCGAACTCGCCCGAGGCCGCGAGCTCGTTGAGGCGGTCCGCGATCCCCTCCGCGCCCGGCACCGACAGCGCCCCGTCGGGCGAGGCGAAGTCGTTCTGGTAGTCGACGATGACGAGCGCCCGGCTCACGGGTCGAGCGTCTTGTCGGACTGCGTCGCCCGTAGCTCGTAGGCCGCGCGCAAGGCCGGATCGGAGTCCAGCAGCGAGCGGTCGATGCGCAGGGCCCGGCAGAACGCCTCCTTCACGGTCTGCGGCATCGCGGCCCCCAGCTTGACGAGCGGCGTCACCGAGCGGGGGACGTAGACCTCGAAGCGCGGCGCGCGCATCGCGGCGAGGATGGCGGTCGCCACGTCCTGGGCTTCGATGTGCTTGATGAAGCGCCCCGGCGAGAGCCCGGAGCCGAGCTCGGTGCGCACGATGACCGGCATCACGCACGTGATCTGGATGTTGGTGCCGCGCAGCTCGCTGCGGACCGCCTCGCTCACGCCGACGACGAAGTGCTTCGTCCCGGAGTAGGTGGCCCCGCCGGCGAAGCCGAGCCGGCCCGCGACCGAGGCGATGTTCACGATCTGGCCGCGGTCGCGGTCGAGCAGGCGGGGTATTGCCTCCTTCATGCCGTGCAGGACGCCGTGGACGTTGATGTCCACCTGGCGGCGCGCGGTCGCGTCGACCTCGTCTGCGAACGGGCCGAGCTGCATGATCCCGGCGTTGTTGACGAGCACGTCGAGCGGGCCGAGGTGCGCCTCGGTCTCGTCGAGGTAGTGGGCAAACGACGCGCGATCGGCGACGTTGAGCTCGACCGCGATCGTGCCCGCTCCCAGCTCGGCCGCGGTGCGCTTGGCCGTCTCGATGTCGAGGTCGCCGATGGCGACCCGCATGCCGGCGCGAACACACGCCAGCGCCGTGGCGCGGCCGATCCCGCGTGCGCCGCCCGTGATGGCGACGACGCGCTCGGTGAGTGGGACGGGGGTGCGTGCCACGGGATCGAGGCTACCGACGGCCGCTGGGGCTACGCCAATCGGCGAGCGACTACGCTTCTGCGCCGATGGCGAGCCGCCAAGCGGAAAAAGAGCGCCGCAAGCGCGAACGACTCGAACGCGAGCGCGCCGAGGCGGCCGCTGCGAAGCGCAAGCAGCGCCTCCAGATCGTCGGCGGCGTCGTGGTGGCGGCGGCCATCATTGTCGGCGTGGTCGTCCTGCTGAGCGCCGGCGGCAAGAGCGACAAGGGGACCGCGCAGATCCCGTCGAACACCGCGCCGATCCCGGCGCAGAAGATCACGGATCTCGCCGCCGCCGCCAAGGCCGCGAAGTGCACGCTCTCGAGCCCGCCGATCGAGGGACGCGAACACGTCACGACGAAGGTCAAGTACAAGACGAACCCGCCGACGTCCGGCAACCACGCGCCCACGCCCCAGCTGGCAAGCGACGGCAGCTACGTCGGCGCCGGCTACAGCTCTCCCGAGCCGGAGCGCTACGTGCACTCGCTCGAGCACGGCCGCGTGATCATCCAGTTCAAGCCCGGCCTGGCGGCCCGAAGCATCAGCCAGCTCGAGACGCTCTTCAGCGAGAACTCGGACACCGACTTCGGGCTGAAGGCGGACAGCGGCGGCTTCCAGCTGTTCATGGCGAACAACACGAACATGCCCTACGAGGTGGCGGCGACCGCATGGGGTCAGATGCTCGCCTGCCAGACCTTCAACCAGCAGGTCTTCGACGCGATCCGCGACTTCCGCAAGAAGTACATCCTCAAGGGTCCCGAGGTCGTCCCCCAGGCCGAGTAGCCGTCCGGGTCCCGCCTGCGCGACCCGGCAACGGGTCCTGCGAGACCGCAGCGTCTCGTCTGCGAGGGTGTTCTGCGTTGTGATGTCACGCCGTCTCGCCGTCGTGCTCGTCGCAACGGGCTCGTTTGTCTACGCGAGCCCCGCCCTCGCCGGGTCCGCATCCGCACCACGGGCGAGCGACTTCGAGCAGGCGCTCCAGCCGCATTTCTTCCGCAGCGGTGCCGCGCCGCGCAGCGGCGTGATCGCGACCCGCGGGCGTTTCGATCTCGTCGGGCTGAAGTGGCGCTCGGCCCAGCGCGTGCGTGCGCAGATCCGGGTGCGGAGCACCGGCGGCGCTTGGAGCCCGTGGACCGCGATGGTCGACGACGCGGGCGCCGGACGGGACACCGAGCCCGTCTGGACGGGCCGGGCTGACGCGCTGCAGCTGCGCCTGAACCGGATGCCCCGCGGCTTGCGAGCTCATTTCGTGCGCGTGTCCCGGGCGCCGGAGGCCGCGGCGGCCCGTCCGGCTCGGCTGCGCGCACGCGCACGCGCCGCGGCGCGTGCGGGCGTCCCGACGATCATCCCGCGCGCGGCGTGGGGCGCGGACGCGTGCCCACCCCGCGCGACGCCGAGTTACGGCGAGGTTCAGGTCGGCTTCGTGCACCACACCGTGTCGGCCAACCACTACGGGCCCCAGGACTCCGCGGCGATGGTGCTCGCCATCTGCCGCTACCACCGCAACTCCAACGGCTGGAACGACGTGGGCTACAACTTCTTCGTCGATCGCTTCGGCACACTCTGGGAGGGCCGGGCCGGCGGCGTGGACAAGGCAGTGGTGGGCGCTCAGACCCAGGGCTTCAACTCCCAGTCCACGGGCATCAGCAACCTCGGCTCGTTCGACTACGCGGGCGAGACCGACGCCGCGCTGTCCGCCATGGCGCAGCTGATCCGCTGGAAGCTGCCGCTGCACGGGTCGCCGACCGCCGGCAAGGCCACGTTGAGCTCCGGCGGCGGGAGCAGCAACCGCTGGAGGGCCGGCAGGCCGGTCGAGTTCAACCGCGTGTCCGGTCACCGCGACGCCAACGCCACCGACTGTCCCGGCGGCGCCCTGTACGCGCAGCTGCCGGAGCTCCGCAACCGCGTTGGCGCGTTCGGCCCGGCCCCGGCCGGACCACCGCCCGCGCTGGCCCTCACGCGGCCGCCGTCGCGCCTGGGAATCGGGCGCCTGCTGGGACTGTCCGGCTCGATCGACCCCGGCAAGCCGTTCGTGACCCTGGTGCTGGACCGCCAGGTCAAGCACCGCTGGCTGAGCTACCGGCGCATCGTGCTCGGCGTGACCGAGGGGACGTTCGCCAGGAAGGCGCGGCTGCGCCGCTACGGGCTGTACCGGGCGTACGTTCGCTTCGGCGGGGACGGGGCG
>JAWVGM010000186.1:0-19670 GCA_033855075.1 Solirubrobacteraceae bacterium
CCTACGGGAACGGCCGCAGGCCTGCCGCCCGAAGTGGTCGCAGGCTTCCCACCGGGAGCGCTCGCGGTCTTGCCGCCGGGAGTACCCGCCGGTTTGCCGGCGCCGGCCGGAGCGTGAGCGGCCGGCCGAGTGTGGTGGCTCGGGCGCAGCTGGGCCGAATGGGTGCCGGCGCGGCCGCTGGACGCCCGCGGCAGGCTGCTGACGAGGCCCAGCACGCCCGGCGCGCGGCTCGTCTGACTGATTGGTGCAGCCCGGGGCGCGGTCCCGTCGGGACCGCCTGCGTCGAGGCCGGGAACCACGTAGCTCACCCCGCCCGCGAGCGTCGCGCTCACAGCAAGGACGGCGGCGGTCTTCGCGCTCAGCGAGAATCCTGCCGCGGTCTTGCCGGTCCCGGCGAGACCGGCAGCGAGGCCGCCGCCACCGCCGCCACCGCTGCCGCCGACGATCCCGCGCAGCATCGCCGCAGCCGCAGCAAACGGAAGTGGCGTGATCAACGCAGCGAGATGGACCGGACGCTCACGCATCGCGGTCTCGAAGTCGTGGCAGCCCGCGCAGGCGCGGAGGTGTCCGCGCATGCGCATGCCGCGCAGGACGCGTCGATCCCCGTCGGAGATCGTGCGCCGCACCGCGTCACAGTCCATCGCGCGTCCCTCCTCCATGGCCTGTAGCGCGCGCCGCGCCTCGTACACGCTCTGCTTGGCCGCCGTGGAGCTCGTACCCAGGGCTTCGGCGACCTCGGTGAATCCCAAACCTCCGAGCTCGCGCATCAGCAACGCGCCGCGCTGGCGCTCGGTGAGCTCGCGCAGGTCCTCGGTCAGACCGCGCATCCGCTCGCGCGAGTCCGTCACGGTGGTGGGCGCCGGGTCGCTCATGTGGGCCGCCCCGTCCAGCTCGCTCTCGGGGCGCCGGGCACGCAGCAGCGAGATCGACTCGTTGTGGGCGATCCGGTACAGCCACGGGCGCAGCACGATCCGCCGTGTCTCCCCCGGCAACGCCCGCAGCGTCTTGACCATCGTGTTCTGCAGCGCGTCGGACGCGTCGTGGCTGTTGCCCACAATCGAATGGCAATAGCGATGCAGCGCCTGATGATGGCGCTCGAAGATCGCCGCCATCGCCGCATCGCTGCCCGATGCCGCCAACCGCACCAGCCGCGCGTCGGACATCAACCCGAGTGCAAACGCCGGCGGGCGAACAAGCGGACCAACAGATGGGGCGCTCACAGATTCCATGCACTCTTGATCGACAACGCGCGGCAGAAGCAAAAGTCAGGAGGTGGAAATCCTGGATCGGCGTCGACGGGCAGGCTACAGCGCAGAACGGGCCGCCTGACAAGGCGGCCCCTTCTGGTCGGACGTCGCGTGGATCAGAAGCTCAGGACGGTGCGTCCGCCTGATCCTGCAGCAGCTTGGCGCCGTCGCTGACGCACGTGCTGAACGGGGTGCCCTTCTGCCCGCTGACGTGCTTCTTGCTCTCGGACTTGCACGCCTTCGTCGGGTTGCTCGTCTGGCCGGTGGCGAGCTTGGCCATCGCGGTCACGCACAGGCTGAACGGCGTGCCCTTCGTGCCCTGGACGTGCTTCTTGCTCTCGGTCTTGCAGTACGTGCCGTACGCCTTGGCCTTCGCGCTCGCGCTCGCGTTCGGACCGGGCGTCGCCGGCGGACCCGGGTTGTCCGGAGCATGCTGCGTGCCCGAGTTGTCCGGGATGTTGGCGGTGCCCTGGTTGCTCGGCACCTGCGGCGGCAGCGCGAACGCGGGAACCGCGGACATCGCCATCACCGCAGCCAGCGCAATGGTCTTGGTCGAGAACTTCATGGTTGCCTCCTACGGCGACTGGGCGCCCTCAGCGCGTGAGGTCCCGGGTTTTGCGTCTCCGCCTCGCGGCGGATTTGCCATTTCGTGAGGTCGTGCCTCCGTCATCCAACGCCCGACTCGCGAATGCGTAAGGACCTACCTGGGTGAGACGTCTCCATCGTCGAGCAGAACAGCTCGACGATCGCGGGATCGAACTGGGACCCCGCACAGCGGCGCAGCTCGGCCAGCGCCATGTCGTGCGACCTGGCCTTGCGGTAGACGCGGTCGTTGACGATCGCGTCGTAGGCATCACAGATGGCGATGATGCTCGCGCCGATCGCGATCTCACCCGCGCGAAAGCCGTCGGGATAGCCGCTGCCGTCATAGCGCTCGTGACTCGAGCGCACGAGCGCAGCCGCGGGAGCCATCAGCGGAACTGCTCGGAGGATGCGCTCGCCGATCACCGTGTGACGCCGCATGACGAGCCACTCGGCATCGCTCAGCGGGCCGGGTTTATCGAGAATCGAACTCGAAATGACCACCTTGCCGAGGTCGTGCAGCGCGGCCGCAACCCTGATGAACCTGATCTCGTGCGCCGGGAGCCCGAGCCTGCGGCTCACCTCGTCGGCCAGCTTGGCGACGTTGCTGAGGTGGCGAACGAGGCCGGCGCCGCCCGCGGAAAGCGTGACGCGGGCCCGGTCGACCGGGCCCGCCTCGAGTCCGCGCGGGCTCTTGCTCCTGAGGCTCATCGCCGTCCTCTGAAACGGCCGGCGTGCACCAACGTAAGGACCTACTTCAGGGCGATCGCGCCGGGCTGGTGCGCGGCCATCTGGTGTTTCCTCCTGTACGTCGTTGTGCGCTCGGGCGGTCGATCGCCGAGCGCCCAGGCGTGCGAGGAATTGCCGGAGCGAGCACTAGCCTCTGGCAATGCAGCGCGGCGATGTGGCTCGGTTGGTGGCAGCATCGCTGGCTCTCGCGCTCCCCGCGTGCGGACACGGCGACGATGCGCCGCGGCCTCCAGACACCGCAACCGTGCCCGCGAAGCCGGGGACGCTGTCGGTCCGCGGGCTTGGGCGCGCGACGCGAATCGAGGGGTTCGGCCACTCGTACATGGTCGCGTTCGGCGTATCTCCTGTGCGCGGCTTCTTTGCGGACGTCGAGCGTCGCCTGCATGTCACGGGACGCCAGGCGGGCGTCAACGGGTCGACGGTGCTCGACCAACTCGACGAGCTGTACGCGCGGGAGCTGAAGCGACGTTCCGGGCCGCGCGCACAGCTCGGCCTCGTCATGTGGGGGATCAACGACCTCGCGGCGTACGGACCGACCGTGTACCCCGCGTTCGAAAACGCCCTCACGTCCTTGCTGTCGCGCATGCGCGTCGCTCCCGGCGACGCGCATGCGTGGAGCGACGCGACGGTCAAGCTCGGACCCGGATGGAGCGGGACGGGCGACGCCGCGTCCACGACCCGCGACGCGGCGCTCGACATCCGTCTCCAGCGCGGTGACGTCGCGCGCACGCTCGGCTTCGTCGCTCCGTCGACTCGGCGCACGGGCGCGCTGTATCGCTTCACCATCGACGGCAGGGCCGCGGGCCGGCTCGATACGCGTGGGCTCTTCCCGAACAAGCTCTCGCCGCACCGCGGAACGCCGACGCCGTTCATCAAGCGGCTGCGGCTGCCACCGGGCGCTCGCGTGCTCCACGTCGACGTGACCGCAGTCCGCGGGCGCGCCGAGTTCTACGGCTGGCATCTCGAGGCCTCAGATCCACCGCTCATCGTCGTGCTGCACCAGCCGCGCACCCCCAGCTACGTCGCTTACCACGGATCGTTCCACCGGCCAGATGACGGCGACGTCAAGGATCTCAATGCGGCGACCGACGAGGCGATCGCGGCGTTTGCGGACGGACAGGTGGTGAGCGCCGACGCGGACGCGAAGCTGCACAAGGACAAGGTGTTCTTCCTCCACGACAGGCTCCACCCCAACGCGATCGGCCACCGGTTGCTCGCCGGGGCAGCGATCGACGCGTTCGAATCGGCCGTGCGCCGGCCGTAGCGTTCGCTCAAGCACGAGCGGTGCGAGGTCGAATGAGTACTTATGACCGATCCTGCCGCAAGGCCATTTGAAGTCCTAGACTCCGCGCCCCGGAGACGCTACTGAGGCAGCGACACGTGGCCAGCACTGCAGACCCGTCGGAGCAAGATCAGGTTCCCGTCGAGCGCCCGCTGCGGGTGCTCGATCAAATCGCGCTCGACCAGCGATGCGCACGAACCGCGAAACGACTGTTCGACGGGACGCCGTGGGCGACACTGCGCGCGGCCTGCGACGCGATCCTGCTCGCCGTCGGCTGCATCGCCGGAGTGCTCGTCACCCCGAACGCGAGCAACCCTTGGCTGCTCGTGGCGTTCCCACCCCTCGCGATGTGCCTGCTGTACTCGCGTGGCCGCTACCACCAGAGCATGCGTGACGTCGTGCTCGACAGCATCGCGCCAGGCTTCGGTGCCGTTTCGATCAGCGCGATGGCGATCTTGGGGCTCGAGTTGTTGGCCGGCGCACGCGATGCCGACACGAGCTCGCTGGTCGCCTCGGTATGGGTCGCATCGCTCGCCGGTCTCACGCTCGCCGGCGGCGGGCTGACCCTGCTCCAGCAACAGGCCCGCAGGCGCGGATCGGCCAGCAGCCCGACGCTCGTCATCGGGGCAGACGCCACCGGCGTGGCGCTCGCCTCCCGGCTCGAGCAACACCCCGAATACGGGCTGAGTCCGATCGGTTTCCTCGACGGTGCAAGGACGGACGGGCCGTCGCATACGCCGCCGGTCCTCGGTGACCTCGGTGACCTCGAGGACGTGGTCGCCGCCTATGGCGTGCGCAACGTGATCATCGGGTTTCCGGACTGCGTGTACAGCACGACGATGGCGCTCGTCTCGCGGTGCGATCAGCTTGGGGTGCACACCCAGGTCCTGCCCCGACTGTCGGCGTCGATGAACCGCCAGACCCGCATCGAGTATCTCGGGACGCTGCCCCTGATGAACCTGCGCGCCGTCAACCCCGAGAGCTGGCGCTTCGCGTTCAAGCACGGCTTCGACCGGATCGCCGCGCTCGCCCTGCTCGTCGTCCTGTCGCCGCTCCTCGTGCTGATCGCAGTCGCGGTACGGGTCTCCTCTCCCGGCCCCGTGCTGTTTCGCCAACAGCGCGCCGGCCGCGACGGGCGGGTGTTCGGCCTCCTGAAGTTCCGGACCATGCTCGCCGGCGATGACGACGTCGCATACGAGCGCGATCCGGGCGTGGCCCCCGGCGGCGTGGAAGGTCTCGACCGGCGCACGCGCGTCGGTCGCATCCTGCGCCGGACGTCCGTCGACGAGCTGCCACAGCTGATCAACGTGCTGCGCGGCGAGATGAGCATCGTCGGGCCGCGCCCGGAGCGCCCCGAGTTCGCGGAGCTGTTCCGGCAGGAGGTCGAGCGCTACCACGACCGCCATCGGGTGAGGTCGGGGATCACGGGATGGGCGCAGGTCCACGGCCTGCGCGGTCAGACGCCGCTGGCCGATCGCGTCGAACTCGACAACTTCTACATCGAGCACTGGTCCCTGGCACTGGACGTGAAGATCCTTCTGCTCACCATTCCAGCGCTGCTCCGCGGCTCCTGAGTCACGCGACCCGCAGCCCTAGGATGGCCGGCTGATGCGCTTCTCGATGTGGCTGCGGACGCGTCGGCGAGTGCTCGTCAAGGTGGTCGTCGCCGTGGTCGGGTCCCTTCTGGCGGGGGCGGCGATCGGCCTGGCCTTCGCCGCGCTCACCGGCGACGACGGCCCGTCCACCAAGGTCGCCGGAGCGGCTGTCCGCGTCCAGATCGTCTCAGCGATCATGCATCCCGCCGGCACGGCGAAGGGACGCGCGCGGCAGCGAGCCCGGCTGAGCGTGCACGCCCGCGTGATCAACACCACCAGCAGCGAGACGACGTTCGAACGGCCGCGCCTGCAGTCCGGCGCCGCGCTGCTGGGCATCGACAGGAACGCGGTCCAGCCGGCGGGCGCACTGCTGCGGCCGATCGCACCGGGATCCACGGCGGACGGCGTGCTGCGGTATGAGACGGCGGGAGATCTGACGCGCCGGCTGGCCTCCCGGCGGCGCGCGACCCTGCGCATCGCGGGCCGCACGATGGCGATCACCGTCATCATCGGAAGCCCGGCGAGCCGCAACGGATGAGCCCGAGGGGCGCTGGCGGCAGCGGTATCGTGCCGCCGAACGGAGTTATGGGCGACGCAGACAACGAAGAGTCCGGCCTACGCGGCTTCTTGCAGATGCTCTGGCGGCGTCTGCCGGTCGTGCTGGCCGCCGCGATCATCATGCCGGCGGCCGCACTCGTCTTCTCGCTGAGCGCCGAGAAGCAGTACACGGCCACCGCGAAGCTGCTGTTCCGCGATCCCGGCTTCGATCAGAAGGTCTTCGGCTCGACGGTGCTCGCGCCATCCGCCGACCCCGCGCGGGAAGCGGCGACCAACGTCGGGCTCGTCTCGCTGGACACGATCTCGGCCCGCGCCGCCCGGACGCTGCGCGACCAGGGCCTCACGCCCTCGCAGATCCGCGACAAGGTCGACGTCTCGGCCGAGGGCCAGTCCAACGTCGTCGCGGTCAAGGCCACCGACCACCGGCCGGCCTTCGCGGCTCGCCTGGCGAACACGGTGGCGCGCCAGTACATCGTCTTTCGCCGAGACGCCGATCGCTCGAAGATCAACGAGGCGGTCGCACTCGTGCGCGGGCAGCTCGCCGCGCTGGCTCCCGCCCAGCGCGCCGGCGACGAAGGCAAGGCCATCAAGGCGCAGGTCGACCAGCTCAAGCTGCTGGCCTCGCTGCAGACCGGCAACGCGGAGCTCGTGCAGCCCGCGCGAGCGCCGCGCGGCCCGTCCTCCCCCCAGCCGGCACGCAACACGATCCTCGCCCTCGTCCTGGGCATCGCGATCGGGATCGGGCTCGCCATGCTCCTCGACCGGCTCGATCGCCGCCTGCGCCATCGCAGCGACGCCGAGGCGATCCTCGAGCGGCCCGTCCTCGGCGTCATCCCCGAGAGCCGCGCGCTGCACAACGACGGCGGTCCGGCACTGCACCTGGACGGACCGGAGGGTGAGGCGTTTCGCTCGCTGCGCACGAACCTGCGCTACTTCGACGTCGACCGCGACGCGCGCTCGCTGATGATCACGTCCTCCGCGCCGGGCGACGGCAAGAGCACGGTCGCGCGCTACCTCGCCGCCACCGCGGCCGCGAGCAAGGCCCGCGTGCTGCTGCTCGAGGCCGACCTGCGCCGCCCCACGCTGAACCTCGTGTTCGGCGACCTGCACAACCGCGGGCTGACGGACGTCCTCTCCGATCAGGCCCCGCTGCTGGACGTGGTGCAGAAGCTGCCCGTGCAGGTGGTCGGCCGCTCGGAGGACCTGACGCTCGACGTCATCGTCGGCGGCCCCGTGCCGCCCAACCCGACCGACCTGCTCGAGTCCGACCGCATGCGCGACATCATCGTGGAGCTCGAGCGCCGCTACGACCTCGTGATCGTCGACAGCTCTCCCGTCACCGTCGTGCCCGACTCGATCCCGATCCTCGGCCGCGTCGGCGGCGTCATCATCGTCGTGCGCGAGGGCAAGAGCACGCGGACCGCGGCGCGGCACCTGCGCCGGCAGCTCGACCACCTCGGTATCACGCCGATGGGCATCGTCATCAACGGCGCGCCGCTGTATGGAGAGAACGCCTACTACTACGGCTACTACGCCTACCAGCCGGAGAAGCCGCGCGATCGGGTCACCGCCGAGGCCCAGAGCAACGGGGATGCCCCCCGCCGCGGCGGACGCGGACGCAAGGCCAAGGCCAAGGCCGCAGCGGCCGCAGAGGCGGAAGCGACCGCGCAGGCCGCCGCTCGGTCCGAGGGCCCTCCGGCTTGATCCAGTCGCGATGACGGGCGACCGCCTGTCGCTGCGGCTCAGGGCGCGCCGCATCCTGATGGCGCTCGACCCCCTGCTGGCAAGAACGGGTCTGGGAGTTCGGGCGTGGCGAGCGTGGGAAGCGGCACTGGCCGGCAGCGGCCGTTTTCGCACGCACGCCACGCGCGCCAGCGGGCTCGCGGTCCCGCCGACCGCGCTGCGCGTACGGGTGATCGGCAACGCGGATGTCGAGCTGTTTCTCAGCAGCGGCAAGGCAGATGCCGCGATCCTCGCGCAGACGTGCGCAGCACACGATCTGCCCATCGAGGCGGCGGGACGCCTTCTGGATTTCGGCTGCGGCTGTGGCCGCGTCACCCGGCATTGGCATACGCAGGCGAACGTCGAGGTTCACGGCACCGATCACGACGCGGATCTCGTCGCGTGGATGCGGACGGGCCTGCCGTTCGTGCGCGCGCATATGAACGCGCTCAGTCCCCCGTTGCCCCACCCGGACGACCACTTCGGCGTCGTCTACGCGCTGTCGGTGTTCACGCACATGACCGATGAGCTCTCGCGCAGCTGGATGTTGGAGCTCGAGCGCGTCATCAGGCCAGGAGGGCTCTTGCTCCTGTCGGCGCTCGACGATCGGCGCGTCGACCGGCTTCGCCCGGCCGAACGCGATGCGTTTCACCGTGGCGAGCCCGTCGTGCAGTTCGAAGCCGCACTTGGGACGAACATGTGCGTCGCGTTTCACCCGCGCGCCTACATCGAGGCAATCAGCCCGGGCTTCGACGTGTTGTCGGCACGGCCCATCGGCCCACAGGTGCTCTACGTGCTGCGCTCGAAACCTCCTGGCGCGCAGGCTCCTCGATCAGGATGCGCGACAGGACGTACAGACCGATGAGGTCGATGATCGGAAAGACGAAGAACAGGAACGTGTTGATGTAGAACATCAACACGAGCGGACCCGCGAGATACGCGTAGATCCAGATCATCCGCACCGACGTTCCCTCGGCGAACCGCCGGTACAGCAGATGTGCGGCGGCGCCGAGAATCAACCCGAACACGAGCGTGCCGAGCAGCCCGAAATCGAGGAAGACCTGGCCGGCGTACATCGAGGTGAACCACCCGCCCGCGTACACGACCGTGACGTCGTGCGGGTTGATCGCCCGCGGGAAGAGGTGATGGACGAACCACAGCGAGGACGAGAACGGCGGCGTGGAGACGTCGTTCTCGTACAGGGCCGAGACCACCCGAAGCTGCTCTCCCAGGCTGATCGAGAGCGAGTTGTACCCAGCTTCGAACGGCGAGGCGCGCGCCTGTGCGCTGCTGCTGTACAGCGCCGCCTGCGGCGCCTGGACCCCTGAGAGCTGGCCCACCCGAGCCAGCTGAAGCCCAGCCGCGAATACGAGGGCCGTTAGCGGCAAGACGATGAGCAGTCGCCGCACGGTCTTGCGGCTTAGGTGGCGCACCGTCACGACGAGCGCTGCCACGAGCGGCATGAGGACCAGCGTGCGCGATCCGCTCAGCACGAGCATGCCGGGAACGAACACGATGACCGCTTCGAGCAGTCGCCGCTCGAGCGACGAGAACCGATCCGGCCGTGCGACACGTGCCCACGCGGCGATGAGCAACGCGAGGGGCACGCCCTGGGTCAGGACGTGAAGCGGTCCAAGCCCGACCAGCGCAAAACGCGCCTGATCGATGTTCGGGCTGAGGATCGGGGGACCGCCCACCCGCGCCCACTCCGTCGCGTAGACCACGGTTCCGACGACGGTCATTCCGACACACGCCACCACCAGCAGTCGAGAGCGCGGCTCGCCTGCGATCTCCGCCGTCCCTGCGGTGGGGACCGGAACGAGACCGTCCGTGGCGGCGATCGCCAGCAGCACGCCAGCGATGGGGGCGAGCACGATGAGGGTGATCGCCAGGACACCTCCTGGCGTCCAGTCCTGGAAGATCCGCGTGATCGGCTGCATGGCCGCGGCAAGGCTGGCTAGAAGCGGAACTCCGAGCAGGACGAGCGGGCTCGACAGAATGCGCCGGCGCAGCCCGACGACAGCGAGCCCGCTCGCGGCCGCGAGGGCGAGCGCCCCGGTAATCGAGACGAGGCTGCGGTCGTTGAGGCGGGCGACGAGTATGCCCGCGAGCACGAGCCCGACACCGGCCGCCGCGTAGCCCAAGACGCGCGCCGCGCTGAGGCCCGAGGGACCGCTCGGCAACGCGGGTCCGGTCATGCTCGGGCCACCGCCTGCAGCAGCTCGCCGCGGCTGGGGTGGCTGAGGCTGAGCGTACGCAGCCGCGCGCCGCGCACGAGGCGACCGGCGATCCGCCGCGGACGCACGCGCACGGCGCGGGTGTCGTAGTAGCCCTCGAGCAACGTCGAGAGGATCAGCACCTCGAAGCCCGCGGTCTCCAGGGCCACGCGCAGCGACCGCAGGGAAAAGTGACATATATGAGCGCTCGGATCCAGATGCGCCCACCGGCCCTTCATGACCGTGGCGCCGACGCTGTCAGCGTTGGGGACCTCGAGGACGAGCCTCCCGCCATCGCGCAATCGGCCGCGGACCGCCCGCAGCAGCGCGAGGGGATCGGAGGTGTGCTCGAGCACGTGCCACATGGTTGCGATGTCGAACGTACCGACCTGATCACCAAGCGTCTCCAGCACCCCCGTGCGCACGTCGACGCCAAGCTCGCGGCGCGCGAACGTGGCCGCGAGGTCCGACGGCTCGACGCCAACCGCATCGAAGCCACGGGCGCCGGCCGCCTCGACGAAGAACCCCGCCCCCGCGCCGATGTCGAGGAGTCTCCCGCTGGAGACCTGTTCCGCCGTCCAGCGCACGCGCTGTTGTGACTCGTCGCGCCGGTGTCGTGTCAGCGCGTTCATCCGCGCGGCTGCGTAGGAGTTGTCGCGGTACATGGCGACGACGTCCTGGCCGCCCACATCGCGAAAAATCAGCCCACAGTCGGTGCAGCGCAGCAGGTGCTCGGGACGGAACTTGTGGGTGGCCTGGGAAGGCGATCCGCACACGAGGCAGGCAGCGACCGGCGCGCGACCAGGCTCGGTTGCCTCGCCGTTCAACGCGAGCGCGGCGGCGCAGGCGTAGCCCAAGGGATGCGTCGCCGCCGATAAGGTCACCCGCTTGAGCCGGCTGCGGAGGGGCCAATTCATCAGATCAATCTATTCGGATTACGTCGCGTATTACCGCTCGCACGACGAGTCGGACCGGCGGTTGCGTCTCCTTGCGGCGCCGCGAATCCTCGTAAACCCGAGCCTGCACGCAGTCATCCTCATCCGTGCCGCGCTGGCCACCCCAAACGTGCTGTTCGCGCTGTGGCGCAACGTGCTGATCACCAAGCACTCGATCGACCTACAGTGGGGCTGTCGTATCGGCCCCGGGCTGGTGCTCACCCATCCTCTCGGCGTCGTGCTCGGTGGCGGGGTCACAATCGGCTCGAATGTCCAGCTGGCCCACAACGTCAGCATCGGCCTGGCCCATGTTCCTCAACCGGCCGAGCCCCTCGAGTATCCGACGATCGGCGACGACGTCGTGATCTATCCCAACAGCGTCATCGTCGGCGGGATCCACGTCGGGGCCGGCAGCGTGATCGGCGCGAACTCCTACGTCGACCAGGACCTGCCACCCAACACGGTCTTTCGCCGCAGGCCAGAGTTCACGCTGGATTGAGTCACCGGGCCGCCGGCCCGCGGGCTGACCGCCCCACCAGCGTCCGGGCGGCGTCTCGCGCTGCCTCCGCGTACAGGCGAGCTCCGGGGCGGTCGGTTGGGAACCGCACAGCCGCCCGGCCGACGCTTGTCGCCAGGACCGCCAGTGCCACAGCGAGCTCGCCCGGTCGGGAGCAGTGAGTACCCGCGTAGCAGAGCATCCCGTGCAGCGTCCGGCGGTGGCCCTCGGGTCGCGTCAATCGCCGCGCCGTCGCGCCACCGAGGTGGCGAAACGCCGCCGCGGGGACGTACAACGACCTGCCGTGGGAGCTCAGCCGCCGTGAAAGATCGACGTCCTCGTACCAGAACCAGTACCGCTCGTCCCAGCCACCGATGCGCTCGACGACCGACCTCCGAACCAGAAGACAAGCTCCCGCGAGCTGTTCGACGACAACCACGTCCTCGGACGAGCGCGATGCACGGCCGCGGTCCGCGCGCGGGACGACCGCGACCAGCCGCGCGATCCCGAGGAGACGGCCGAGGAGGGTGGCTGCCGACGGAAACGGCTGCGGCTCGTACGCCGCCTGCGTCACGAGGTTCTCGTCCACGAGCCGTCCCCCCGCGGCGACTGCGCCGGCGTTCTCGCGCAGCGCCGCGAGCAGGGCTGCCACCGACCCGGGAAACGCGAGCACGTCGTCGTTGAGATAGAGGACGAACGGCGCGGTTCCGGCGCGCGCCCCGCGGTTCAGGGCGGCGGCCAGCCCCAGCGGCTCGGGCAGAGGGATGACGTTCACGTCGGGATGCGCGGACCGGACCGCTGCGGCGGTGCCGTCGCTGGAGGCGTTGTCGACCACCGTGATGCTCGCGACGATGTCCGGCTCACGCAGATGGCCGATGCAGTCGAGCACCTGATCACGCGCGTTCCAGGCGACGAAGACCACGTCGATCATGACGGCGGTTCACCACCGCCACGATCTGCGACGGCGGCGTTGCGCCGCAGCGCCGCGCGCAGTCCCCTCACCGGCGCCAGCTGAACGTCACGCCGCGCGAAGCCGGCGCGGTAGCGGCGCCATTCGAGCACCCCACGGGCGCGGCCACGCAGCGGCGCGGTCGTTCGATCGACCGCGAGGCCGTAGGCCACGTAGGCCAGGTCGTACAGAAGCATGAGCGGGGCGTAGCGGACCAGATGGCTCGTCGTCGCGTTGCGAGCCAGCATGCGGACGCGGTTGCGCCCGACGTGGAAGGACTTGTAGTCCGAGCGGTGGCGGGTCGTGGCGGAGTGGTGGTGCAGCACGACCGCCGCCGGCTCGTACAGGGACCGCCACCCGCCGATCCTCGCGCGCCACGCGATGTCCGCGTCCTCCAGGTAGACGCCAAACGTCGCGTCGAAGCCGCCGATGTCGTCGAGCATCCGCCGTCGGTACAGCGCCGCGCCGCCGCTGACACCGAACACCTCGGTCAGCCCGTGCTCGCCGCTGTCCTCGGGCGCGCCGATCAGCCGGTCGACCGCGATGCCCAACCGGTCGATCTCCAGGCCGGCCGAGTTGATGATCCTGTCGCGGCGGGGATCGGCGAACAGCATCTTCGCGGCGACCGCTCCGACGTCGGACGCGGTCGATCCCGCGGCGAGCATCGCCGCCACGGCGCCGGGCTGCACTGTCGCGTCGTCGCCGACGGTCAGGATCCACTCGCCTCCGGCGATCTGGAGCCCGGCGTTGAGGCCGCCCGCATACCCGCGGTTGAGCGGAAGCGTGACGACGACGGCGCCTGGACAGATGCGCGCGATCATCGCGCTCGCCGCGTTGTCCGGCGACCCATTGTCGACCACGATCAGTTCTGTCTGCGCCGGAACGTCGTCGAGTGCTGCGGTGAGAGCTTCCAGGCAGGCGACGAGCAGGTCCTGGCGCCGGAACGTCAACACGACTGCTGACAGCACCGGTCGTGCGCTGGGCGCCGTCATCGCGCCATCAGATCCCGGTTCGCATCAGGCGCACCGCTGGCGCCAGCTGCTTGGCGATCACCGCGGCCACGACGAGCAGCACGATGCCGACCGGGATCCTGGCCTGCGAGATCAGCGACAGGGCGGCGAGCGCCGCCGTGGCGACGGCGACCGCCATGCCGGCCGTGACAGACCGAGCGACGTATGGGAGCCGACGCCGCAGGCGCAGGCCGAGCGCGGTCATGTTGACGAGCATGCCGATGAGCAGCGCGGTGGCGACGAGATCGACCCGTGGGTCCACGGCGGCGGTCGCGCCGAGGCCGAGAATGATGGTGATGGCCGCGCCCGCGGCGCACGGCGCGAGCATGTCGCGCTCATGACCGCCGGCTGTGAGCTGGTAGATGAACATGACCGCGTTGCCCAGCGCCGCCACGGTCGCCGCGGTGAGGATCAGAGCATCGACCGACGTGCGCCCGTCGTCTCCCAGGAAGGCGCCGGCGATCGGCTCGCCGAGGAGCACGCAGACGGCGGTCGCGGTCACCGCCACGAGGGCGATCAGGCGCAGCGCCGCGGTCACCACCGGCTCGTCCTGGGTGCGGTCCCGACCGCCGCTGGCGAGACGCGGATACAGCGCCGTCGCCACGATGCCGTTGAGCGCATTCAGTCCGCTCATGAGACGCACGCAGGCAGCGAAGACGCCCGCGGCCGCGGGGCTGCGCGCGCCGCTGAGGATGAGCGTGCCGGAGGCGACGCTCGCCTGCGCGATCACCGACGGCGCCCCGGCCGCGACGACCGACCCCCACGGCCCTCGGTGACTGCGCATCGCGAGCCGGAGGTCAGGCGGATTGAGGCGGCTCAACACGACGAGCAGCATTAGCAGGACGGCGCATTCCACCGTTCCCGCGAGCGGCGCGGGAAAACGCGCCCCTGCGGCGAGGTATCCCACCGCGACCAGTGCCGGCGCCGCCGAGCGAGTGAACATGTAGGTCGCCCACGGGCGGGCGTCGCCCGTGCCGTACGGCTCCCAGACGTTCAGACAGGCAAAGAAGAAGAGCGCAAGCGCGAACGGCACCGTGGCCTCGAGTGATCCACTGATGTGAAGCGCGCCGAGCACGAGGGCCACGGGTGCGACGAACGCGGCCAGACCGATGCGCATGGCGATCAGCTGCGCTCGCTTCGCAGGCGTGATCTCTCCACGGGCGGCCAGTCGAGCTCCGACGGCCGAAGGGCCGACGTCGACGACGATCTGCAGGACGGCGTACAGCGCCTGCGCCGCGAGCACCTCGCCGAAGGTCGCCGCCGACATCGCGCGGCTGCCGGCCGCGAGCCAGATCAGCTGCGAGGCGTGGCCGCAGATCGTCGCCACACCGAAGAAGGCCGCTGAGCGAGTGACCGACATGGCCTACCGCGGCTTGCGCAGGACGACGACCGCGTAGCTCGTCAGTGCCGGGATCGGGTGGCGGCGCAGCCATCCGGTCTTCCATTCCTCAAGCGGACGCAGGGCGCGCAGGACGCCGTCGTAATACGGATGGCCGAAGTACCCCCGGTACTCCTCGACGTCGAAGCCGAGGCCGCGAAGCCGGTCGATCGCCCGCTGGGTCGGGCCGCGACTCCAGCTGTAGTAGGCGCGGAACTTGCCCTGGCGGTGAGGGTCTTCGCGCGGGTTGACGAGGTCGAGGATCGTGCCGGCGATGCGCTCGGGAATCACGCGGTTGACCACGAATGGCAGGGCGTAGAGCGTCGAGAAGCAATGCGCCGACGTGCCGCCCGCCGCAAGGAGACGGAAGACGTTGCGGTAGTAGCGCTCGCCATCGGCGATGTGCTCGTTGACCATGCGGCTGAAGATGAAGTCAAACGACGCCGGCGACAGCTCCTGCGGTTTGGCGGCGGCGATGTCGAGGCAGAGCGTCTCGTAGCCCGGGCCTGCTTTTGCGAGCTCCGCCTCCGAGACGTCGTTCGTGGTGTAGGTCAGGTCCAGCGAGTGGACGTCGGGCGCGCTGAGCGTGGGGTTGGCTCCCGCCCCGATCTCCAGCACCGACCGGCTGCCCTCGCGCTCGACGAGGTGGCGCAGAAACACCGGCGCCTGGTCCCATCCCGGAAACTCGCGGTAGTGATCGAACCTGACGATCATCGGATGCCACGCGCGATTGCGGAGCCGACCGCCGAGGCGCCGAACTTCGCGACGATGGCGGTGTAGACGACGAGGTCCAGCAGCGCATGCCGACCAGCGTGGTGCTTGCGATAGAAGCGCCCCATCGCGCCGTGAAACGCCCAGTTCTGGCGCAGACCCCGCTGCGAGCCGGCACTGCCGCTCTTGACGTGCAACGTGGAGACCTCGCCGTTATAGAGGACGTCCCAGCCGGCGCGCTTGGCCCGATAGCACCAATCGAGATCCTCGCCGTACATGAAGAACCCGCCGTCGAGAAGTCCGACCTCGTCCAGCGCTGCGCGGCGCACGAGCATGAACGCGCCGTTGACCGCGTCGACCGCACCGACACCGTCCTCGGCGACGTGCGCCGCCAGGTAGTGGTCCGATCGCCCCGCGTGGCTGAAATGACGCACCGCGTCGCTGATGGACGGGAAGGAGCGCTTTGCGGCGTGATCAAACGAACCGTCGCGGCGCAGGAGACGACAGCCCGCGATGCCGGCGCGTGGATGGGCATCGAGGAACGCGACCATGTCGTCGAGCACGCCGGCCCAGACCTCGGTGTCCGGGTTGAGCAGCAGGACCCGCTCGGCGCGGCAGTCGCGCAGCGCGACGTTGTTCGCCTGCGAGAACCCGCGGTTATCGGGCAAGGGGACGAACGCCACGGTCGGGAACTGTCGGAGGACAAGCTCGTCGGTGCCGTCGCGGCTGGCGTTGTCGACGACGGTGACGGCCGTGGCGCCGCCAGCGTACGGGTGTTGCTCAATCGAGCGCAGACAGGCTGCGAGCAGGTCCCGGCACTGGTGCGAGACGATGACGATGTCCAGTGCAGGTGACCCGGACATCGTCGCGATTCTATGGTCCCGACGGATCTCAGTGGCTCGGGCGCTCTGAGGATCCGACCTGCTCGCTCAGCCAGCGCACGAGCGGCCGCGCCGCCTCGAGCTCCGCGCGCACCCGTTCCCGGCACTGCTTGGTGTGCAGCCAGCGTTCGAGGAGATGGCGGCGATAGAGCGTGATGCTCTTCAGGCGCAGGCGGTCGATCCGCGGATGTTCGATCGGGTAGCCGCGCGGCGCGCGAACAAGCTCGGGTCCGATGAGCTCGAGCCCCGCGTCGCTGGCGGTCGCGATCGCCTTTTCGAAGCTCCTCGCGCGCCGGCCGTCGTCGATCGCGCGCCGGAAGCGCTCGAGCTGGTCGGGCGCGGGGTGATGCAGGCCGGCGCCGACGAGCAGGCCGTCAAGCGAGAGCTCGACGTAGTAGCCGCCCGCGCCGGTGTAGCCGATCGCGATGCCGAGCTGCTCCTTGATCGGCGGGCGATGATGAAAGCGCGCGTCGTTGTACGGGCGAAAGAAGCGCGGCTCGCCGAGGTGCGACAGGCTCGCGGCGAGCTCCCGGCCGGGCTCGAGCAGATGGGTGTCGTAGCGCACGCGGTTGGCCTTGAACCAGTCGCGGTCGTTGTTGTCCTCGAGATCACGTAGGAACTCCAGCGCCTCCGGCGGCCACATGGCGCTATGAGATCGAGGCGGCGGCGCGCTCGAGCACGTCTGCGTCGACGTCGAAGTTCGCGTGGATCGCGTCGACGTCGTCGAGGTCCTCAAGCGAGTCGATGAGACGCAGAAGCTTGCCCGCATCGTCCTCGGCGACCGGCACGCGCGCCTTCGGCAGCCACGCGACCTCGGAGGACTGGACCTCGACCTCCGCGGCTTCCAGCGCCGCGCGGACCGCGGTCAGCGTCGCCGGCTCGGTGAGGATCTCAATGATGCCGTCCTCCTCGGCGATGTCCTCGGCGCCGGCCTCGATCGCCGGCATGAGGTCGTCCTCGGAGTAGCGCTCGCCGTCCACGACGATCAGCCCGCGCTTGTCGAACAGGTAGGCGACCGAGCCCGGTTCGCCGAGGCTGCCGCCGTGCTTGCCGAGCACGTGGCGCACGTCCGCGCCGGTCCGGTTGCGGTTCTCGGTCATCGCGGCGATGAGCAGCGCCACGCCGCCCGGGCCGTAGCCCTCGTAGAGAACATCCTCGATCGCGGCGGTGTCCGCGCCCGCGCCGGTCCCCTTCGCGATCGCGCGCTCGATGTTGTCCTTGGGCATCGACGCGTCCTTGGCCTTCTGCACGGCGAGCTGAAGCGAGGGGTTGCCCTCGAGCTCCCCGCCACCATCACGCGCGGCGGTCGTGATCGCCCGAGCGAGCTTCGTGAAGAGCTTGCCGCGCCGCGAGTCGACGACGGCCTTCTTGTGCTTGATCGACGCCCATTTGGAGTGGCCGGACACGGTGAGGTCAGTGTAGAAGGACGCAGCGGAGGCTTCGGACGACGTCGTCCGGTTCTCCGGTGATCTGTCGCCAGGTGAACTTCGAATTCGCGGCGGGAGCGGTGGGTCCGGTAGCCGTCGACCTCCACGATGATGCGCGGCGCGGGCCAGAGGAAGTCCATCTCGAACTCCTCGCCGGGCAGTGGGACCCAGGCGCTGACGAGGGGTCTGGGAACGGCAGCACTCACGTAGATCCGCAGGAACGCCTCCTCGAGTGCGCCGGCGGTGACGGTGCTGCCGCCTCGTGCTCTGCGATGACCTGCTTGAGGATCGGGGCGCCCAGGCGGCCGTTCGCGCGGGCCTGGACGTCCTTGATGGCGCGCAGGTCGAGGCGCGGAGGATCTCGGCCTGGTCGATGACGCGCTCGAGGCCGCGGCGGTCGAGGACCGCGGTCAGGTCGAGGAGCGCGCGGGCAAGGCTCGTGCAGCGGATGGCGTCGATGGTCTCCATGTCGCGCTCGAGCAGGCCCTGGGCCTGGTGAGCGATGCCCGACCGCGTACACCCCCGGCGTGCACGCGATGCAACCGGCCGGCCGGCTGCGACTCGCGAGCGCACTGCGCTGTCGCTCAGTCCCAGCTCATGCAGCCAGCCGAGGGCGACGATGTTCCACTGACGAGCCGCCTTCGCCGCGATCTCGTGCTCCAGTCGGGGTGCCGTGCAGAACGTCCACCATGTCGTCGTTTTGCACGGGACCCCTCCACGGACGCCGACGATCCCACCCATTCTGTTACGGATCCAGACGCCTTTGTCACAAGACACACGCGGAACTGCGACATGAGACGCCGCACGCTCGGCGACGGCGCCGCGATCCTCGACGGCGATCGATAGCCGCCGTCACTACGATCCGCACCCGATGGCCACCAACGCACCGGCAGAGATCTTCAAGGCCTACGACGTTCGCGGCATCTACGGCGAGCAGATCGACGGCGACGTCGCCGAGTCGGTCGGGCGCGCCTTCGCGCACGTGCTCGCCGACCTCTCGGGCAAGCCGGTCCAGGACCTGCGAATCGGCCTCGGTCGCGACATGCGCCTCAGCGCGCCCGAGCTCGCCGCGCGCTATCGCGAGGGGATGATCGCCGACGGCGCGAGCGTGGTCGACGCCGGCCAGGTGGGAAGCGAGATGCTCTACTGGCTCGTGGGCTCGCGCGAGCTCGACGGCGGGCTCATGTGCACGGCCTCGCACAACCCCGCCGCGTACACCGGCGCGAAGATGGTCAAGCAGGGCGCGATCGCGCTCTCGGGCGAGTCGGGGATCCAGGACGTCCGCCGGCGCATCGAGCGGGGCTTCGACGAGCCCGGGGTGGGTGGGTCTGATTCCCGCGGATCGGTCGAGGAGGTCGAGATCTACGAGGAGTTCCAGGAGGCCGCGCTTCAGTTCATCGATCCCGAACAGGTCAAGCCGCTGCGCGTGGTGGTCGACGGCGGCAACGGGATGGCCGGGCCGATGGTCGGGCCGCTGCTCGAGCGCCTTGGCCTCGACCTCGTGACGGCCTACTGGACGCCGGACGGCGAGTTTCCCGACCACGAGCCCAATCCGCTGCTGCCCGAGAATCGCGAGTTCGTCATGCGCAAGGTCGTCGAGGAGGGCGCCGACCTCGGCATCGCCTGGGACGGCGACGCGGACCGCTGCTTCTTCATCGACGACCGCGGGGAGTTCGTCGACGGCGACTTCCTCACCGCGCTGCTCGCCGAGTCGCTGCTGCACAAGAGCCCCGGCGAGGCGATCCTCTACGACGTGCGCGCGAGCCGGGCGGTCGCCGACACCGTCGAGGCGGCCGGCGGCAGCGCGCACCCCAACCGCGTCGGCCACGCGTTCTTCAAGACGCGCATGCGCGACGAGGGCGCGATGTTCGGCGGCGAGGTCTCCGGCCACTACTACTTCCGCGACTTCTACTGCGCCGACAGCGGGACGA
>JAWVGM010000187.1:0-8136 GCA_033855075.1 Solirubrobacteraceae bacterium
GGCGCCATGTAGCGCGGGTCGGAGGACTCGATCGCGACGAGCTCCAAGCGCCCGTCGCTCGTGCGCCGCTCGGGCAGCGGGTCGATGGGCCGGTCGTTCAGGCGCGCGCCCTCCCCGCGGCGCGCCGTCCACTCCTCGTCGGCGCCGAAGTCAAAGACGTAACCGAACGCGACATCGGCCATCGTCGGGCCGTCCGCCACCGCGATCGACAGCGCGTAATGGGTCATCCCGCGCTTGGCGTTCAGGGAGCCGTCGATCGGGTCGATGACGACCCGCGTCGCGTCGTCGCCGTAGTCGACGAACCCGCGTTCCTCGCTGACCGCCGTGAACCGGACGCCCTCGGCGTGCAGCGCGTCGAGCTGCGCGAACACCACGTCCTCGGCCTGCGCGTCGATGACGAGCGTACGGTCGCCGCCCTCGCCGCGGTCGCCCGTCTCGATGACGCGCTCGCGGCTCGTCGGGTGCTCGCGGAGCACGTCGCGCAGCCCCTGCGCCGCCGCGCGGCAGGCCCCGAGCCAGTCGGCTTCGAGCGCGGTCGGGGGCTGCGGCATCGGGGGCATACTAGGCGGGTGGCCACGCAGTCTGTCCCCGACGGCGCCGCGGATCTGACCGCGGCGCAGGCGCGAGCGGTCGCCCATCCGGGCGGCGCGCTGCTCGTGCTCGGCGCCGCCGGAACCGGCAAGACGTCCGTGCTCATCGCACGGGTGCGCTGGCTCGTGGCGCATGGCGCGGCGCCGGAGTCGGTCCTCGCGCTCAGCCCGTCGAGCGCCGGCGCGGCGGCCCTGCGGCGCGGCGTCGAGGACACGCTCGACGGTCCCTACGAGGAGCTCGCCGTCCACAGCGTGCAGGAGTTCTGCACGCGGCTGCTGCGTGACGAGACCGCGGAGGCCGGCGTCGATCCGTTCTTCGCGCCGGTCACGGCGGCCGACCGGCTCGCGCTCCTGCTCGACCGCATGGACGACCTGCAGCTTCGTTCCCACGACCTCGGCGGGCGCCCGGCCGTGCTGCTGGCAGACGTCATCGACCGCATCGACCGGCTCAAGGGCGAGCTCATCACCGCCGCCGACTACGCGGCCTGGGCCGCGGGGCAGCCCGCCGACGACGACGCGCAGCGCACGCGGGCCGCGCGTGAGGTCGAGTTCGCGCGGCTGTACCTCGACCACGACCGGCTGCTCGCCGGGCACGGGGCACTCGATGCCGGCGAGCTCGTGCTGCGCGCCGTCGCGCTGCTGCGCGACCGCCCGCACGTGCGCGCCCGCGTCGCGCAGCGCTACCGCCACGTGCTCGTCGACGAGTTCGCCGACCTCGCCTTCGCCCCTGCGCTGCTCGTCGAGCTGCTCGCGGCCGAGCACGGCCAGCTGACGGTCGCCGCCGACGACGACCAGGCCGCGCGCCGCGCCCGCGCGGCCGCCACGAAGAACATCGCCGACTTCGCGCGTGCGCACCCTGACGCCGAGACCGTGCGGCTCGAGCGCTCGCTGCGCTGCCCGCAGCGGGTCCTCGATGCCGCCCGCGCGGTCGTCGCGCCGATCGAGGGACGGCTCGACACGCCGGTGACGGGCGCGCCCGGCGGGGTCGTCCGGTTCTGGCGCGCCGCCGACGAGCGCGCACAGTCGCAGGGCGTCGCAGCCGAGGTCGAGCGGCTCATCCGCTCGGGCTGCGCCCCGGAGCGCATCGGCGTCATCGTCCGGTCGCTGCGCGACGAGGGACGCGTCGCCTCGCTGGCGCTCGAGGAGCGCGCGATCGCGTCGCGGATCGTCGGGGAGGCCGACGTGTTCGCCCACGCCGAGGTGCGCGACGTGCTCGCCTGGCTGCGTTCGCTCGCAGATCCCTCGGACGCGGGCGCCGTCGTGCGGGCGCTCGCACGGCCTCCGATCGCGCTGCGCTCCGTCGACCTCGCCCGCTGCGTGCAGATCGCCCGGCGGCGCAAGCTCGACATGGTCTCGGCGCTCGTCGCCGCCACCGAGTCGCCGCAGCTTCCACCCGAGGCGCGCGAGCGCATCCACGCGTTCCTGCGCCTGTACCGCGAGTCCGCCAAGACCCTCGACAGCGCGCGGCCCGACCTCTTCGTGCACCGGCTCATCGAGCGCCTCGGCCTGCGCCGCCAGCAGGTCTTCACCGCGCAGCCCGACGTCGTCGAGCGGCTCCGAAACCTGGCGCGCATCGGGGAGCTCGCGAGCTCCTACGCCCGCCGCGCCCCGGGCGCCACGCCGCGCGACTTCGCGCGCTACGCGGCCGCGGTCGCCGATGCCGGCCTGCGCGACGAGGACGGCGCGCCGCCGCAGCCCGGCGCGGTGCAGATCATGGCGCTCGACGCTGCGGGCGGCCGCGAGCTGCACTGGGTCTTCGTCGTCGGCCTGACGTCGGCGCGCATGCCGGGGGCGCGCCTGCGCGCGGGCGAGACGATCCCCGATGCGCTGCTCAAGGAGTCGCTCGGGCCCGACGACCACGGCGCGGCGATGCGCCGGCTTCTGTACGTCGCGATGACCCGCGCGTCGACCGGGCTGATCCTCGCCTATCCCGCGCGCGCGGCGAGCGGCGCCGCGCAGCCCCCATCGCCGTTCGCCGAGGAGGCACGCGAAGCGCTGGGCGGCGAGTGGGAGGACGTCGAGGAGGAGCTGTTCGGCCCGGAGGAGGCGCTGCACGCGACGTTCCAGGCGCTCCGCGACGAGGTGCTGTCCGACGTCGCGCGGGTCGGCAAGGGCATCGGCGAGCTGCGCCTGGACACCGACCTCGACGTCACGCATGCGGTCGCGCGGTACCTCGAGCTCGTGAAGATCGCGGCGCTGCTCGAGCGCCCGCTCGGCCAGTCGATCGACGACGCGCTGGGGCTCGTCAACGAGCGGCTCGCCGCCGCCGTGTCGCCACAGCAGCGCGACGTGCTCCAGACCTCGTCGCTGGACGAGCTGCTGCTCGACTCCGAGCGCGACAACCGGGCGCGCGCGGCCGCGCGGGCAGCGCGCACCGAACCGAGCCTCGAGGCGTTCCTGCCGCGTCGCGGAGACGGCCTCGCGCTGTCGGCGTCGGATATCGAGACCTACCGCATGTGTCCCCTGCGCTACAAGTTCGCGCGCGTGCTGCGCGTGCCACAGGAGCCGACGCTCAACCAGCGCTTCGGGATCCTCGTCCACCAGGTGCTCGAGCGCTACCACCAGTCGCCGACCGAGACGCTCGACGAGATGCTCATGCTGCTCGACGGCGGCTGGCGCCGCGCCGGGCTCGGCGACTCCGAGGAGGAGCGCCAGCTGCGCATGAAGGCCGACGCCGCGCTGCGCCGCTACCACGAACGCGTCACGTCCGAGCCCGTCGAGCCGGTCTGGTTCGAGCGCTCGTTCGCGTTCCGGATGGGTCCGCACACGCTGCGCGGCCGCGTCGATCGCGTCGACAAGCTCGCCGACGGCGGCTACGAGCTCATCGACTACAAGACGGGCCGGCCGCGGTCACGCGCCGCGCTCAGGGAGGACGTTCAGCTCTCGCTGTACGCCGTCGGCGCACGCGAGGCGTGGCAGCTCGACGCGACCCAGCAGTCCTACCTCTACGTCCTGGATGACGCCAAGGTCCGGGTGCCCTCGGACGAGATCGACGGCGCCTGGATCGCCGACACGGTCGAGGAGGTCGCCGGCGGCATCATGGCCCAGGACTTCGAGCCGTCGCCGTCCTACGCGGTGTGCTCGATGTGCGATTTCCGGATCGCGTGTCCGGCGGCGGAGCGGTGAGGGTGCGGGTTCGCGTCGCGGGTTGCAACTGCATCGATAAAGGAACGGGTCGGATCGGGGGCGGGGCTTCGGGCGATGCGCGTGCATAACTGCCCAACCGTGCATGCCGCCACCGCGGGTGGTCACTTATCCACGTCATACGCGCATTTGTGACCGCACGCGAGTCGCGTGGGCACGAGTGGTCACTTGTGCACGTGGAACGCGACACTTCGGGCCTTGCCCCGCCACCGCACCCCGCACCCTCATCCTTTATCGCTGCTGTTTCGAGAACCGCGCGGCCCCGCAGAGCCGACGAAGCGTCAGATGCCGGCGTACGGACCATGGCCTGAGAACGGCCGCGGATCCTCCGGCTGCGGCGGGCGTTCGGCGGGCTCGGTCGTCGACGTCGTCTTCTTCTCGGGCCGGATGATCTCCGGCTTGCCGTCCGCGCCCTTGCGCACGCGAATCTTTGCGCTCAGAGGATCTGCGGAGTGCGGCTGACGGGAGCGTTCGTGGCGGGCCACGGTGCGCCTACCGCTCCGGTCCCTGTTGCTTGAGAAAGCGCTGGAACTCGCTGGCGATCGCGTCGCCTGACGGCAGGTCGCCGGGGCCCAGGGAACTCGTGTCGACCTCGGTGGCCTGCTCGAGGCGCTCGACGAAGGCCTGGACCTCGGGGTCGGACTCGACCGCCCGAGAGACCTGGCGCTCGTATTCGACCGACGCGTTCTCGAGGTCGGTCGCGTCGACCGAAACGGCGATGAGCGACTCGACCTTGCGCACGAGCGCGAGGGCCGCCTTCGGGTTCGGGGCGGCCGCGACGTAGTGCGGGACGCTCGCCCACAGGCTCGCCGACGGCATGCCCGCGTCCGCGCACGCCGCGTGCAGCACGCCGACGATCCCGGTCGGTCCCTCGTAGGAGGACTGCGAGAGCGAGAGCTTCTCGACGAGGGCGGCGTCGGACGCGAGGCCGGTCATCGCCACGGGATGCGTGTGCGGCACGTCGGCGAGCAGGGCGCCGAGCGTGACGACCATCTGCGTCCCGAGCGCCTCCGCGAGATCGATGATGTTCTGGCAGAACGACTTCCAGCGCATCGACGGCTCGGGGCCCTGGACGAGAATCAGGTCGCGGGGCGCCCGCGGGACGCGGGCCGCGAAGATCTCGACGCCCGGCCAGATGATCTCGCGCGTCTGGCCTTCGCTCAGCCGGATCTGCGGCCGCGTCGACTGAAAGTCGTAGAAGTCCTCGGGATCGAGTCGGGCGAAGCGCTCCGCACCGAGCGATTCGCCGATGAAGGTCAGCGCGGCCGAAGCGGCGTCGCCGGCGTCGTTCCAGCCGCTGAAGGCGGCGATGAGCGCCGGGGCCCGAAGTCCGTCTGGTCTGCTTTCCCAGATGAGGGGCTGCATCCGATTCAAGGTACATCATGGTCGGATGACCATCGCGACGTTACGGCCGGGGCAGGAGGTGGAGGGCGTGTTCGCGTGCACGCGCAAGGACCGCCTCATGTCGCGCGCCGGGACGCCGTACCTCGCGGTCGAGTTGCGCGACCGCACCGGCGCGGTGCAGGGACGGGCATTTCGCGACGCCGACGTGCTCGCGGGCCGCTTCGACCGTGGCGACCTCGTCCGTGTGGCGGGCCGCGTCGAGCGGTTCCGCGACGAGCTGCAGGTCGATCTGCGCGCGATCGGCCGGGCGCCGGCCGGCGAGGCCGACCCGGCGGCGTTCCTGCCCGTCGCCTACCGCGACCTCGACGAGCTCGACGGGTTCCTCGAGCACCTGGCCCGCGAGGTGCACGACCCGACCTTCACCGCGCTGCTCGAGGCGCTGCTCGGCGATACGCAGCTGCGCGCGCAATGGCGCCGCGCGCCCTGTACCCGCAACGGGCACCACGCCTACCTCGGCGGGCTGCTGGAGCACACCGTCGCGGTCGGCACGCTCGCGCTCGAGGCCTGCCAGCTGCACGTACGCCTGGACTGCGATCTGTTGCTCACCGCTGCGCTCGTCCACGACCTCGGCAAGACGCGCGAGTTCTCCTACGGCGCCGAGATCGGGCTGACCGACGCCGGTCGCCTGCTCGGCCACGTCGAGCTCGGCCTCGCGCTCCTGCGCGAGCACGCGGGGACGCTGTCCAAGCTCGACTCAGACCGGCTGCTCGCCCTCGCACACTGCGTCCTGTGCCACCACGGCCCCGACAACGCGCCGGGCCGCCGGTTCGGCTCGGCGGAAGCGCTCGCGCTGTACCGCGTCAACGCGCTCGATGCCGCCGTGAAGGGCGCGCTCGAGCACGGCCTGCCCTGAGCGGCCGAACGGCATCGTGCTGAACGGCGACAGCGGTCTCATCGGACTGACGCGTCGGTCCTTCTTCTCGATCAGGGGCGACGTTGCCTGTGGCGCTCGTCGCTTGGCGTCGGCCTCGTCGTCGACGCGCGGCGCGGCCGACTGCGCCTCACGCGCCGGGAGCGCAGACGCTCGCAGCTGCGGCTCCGCTTCCGCTTGATCGACGCGCGCAGCCACACCGAGCTCATCCGGCTTCGCTGAGCGCCCGCCGCACGAGGTGGGCCGCCACGAAGAGGATCAGCGCCGCGAAGCCGATCTCGAGCGCGCGCTCGGGCACCGAGTTCGCGATGACCGCGCCCGCCGCCGCCCCTCCGACCGCGAGCGTCCCGAGTAGCGCGCCGGCCCGCAGATCGACGTTGCCGCGGCGGTGCTGGCGCAGCGTGCCGACGATCGCGACGGGGATGATCGCCAGCAGCGACGTGGCCTCGGCGTCGACCTGGCCGAGCCCGAGGAAGATCGTCAGCGCGGGCACGAACAGGGCGCCGCCGCCCACACCGAGCAGCCCGGCGACGACCCCGGCGGCCAGGCCGATGGCGACGGCCTCGACCATCAGCCGAAGAGCAGGTCGCCCGCGACCGCGGTGAGCAGCGCGGCGAAGAGCAGCGAGATCGCCTTCGTCGAAATGCGCTGCTGAAGCTCGGTGCCGATCACGACGCCGACAACCGCCGGCACGCCGACGAGCACGCCCTCGCGCACGTGGACGTTGCCGTACGCGGCGTGCACCGCGGTCGCCACCGCTGCGATGATCACGATCGCCGCCAGCGAGGTCCCGGTCGCCTCGCGCTCGCCGTACCCGAGCCAGAGGACGAGCAGCGGCACGATCACGACGCCGCCGCCGACACCGAAGAGGCCGCTGAACAGGCCCGCCGTCGTGCCGATCGCCGCGATGCAGAGCGTTCGGCGAGACAGCATGCGCGGCATACTAGAAGTCATGTCTGCCGCGGTTACGCTGGTCGAGGCACTGGAGCCGTTGCGGGCCGATCCGTCCCGCGCTGCGGTCCTGCTCGACATCGACGGGACCCTCGCGCCGATCGTCCGCCACGCCGACGACGCGCACGTCCCCGAGCCGACCCGCGCGCCGCTCATCGCCGTGGCCAAACGCTACGCGGTCGTCGCGTGCGTGAGCGGTCGTCAGGCGGCGACAGCGCGCCGCATCGTCTCGATCGGCTCGATCGCCTACGTCGGCAACCATGGCATGGAGCTGCTGCGTCCCGGCGGCACGGACGTCGAGATCGATCCAGAGGTCGCGGCCCACGAGCAGATCGTGCGCGCGTTCGCACACGATGTCTGGAGTCCCGAGCTGCAGCGGCTGCGCGTTCGCGCGGAGGACAAGAGCGCGATCGCCGCCTACCACTGGCGCGGCGCGCCGGACGAGGACGCCGCCGAGGACGCGGTGCGCGGGATCGCCGAGCGCGCCGAGGCCGCGGGGCTCAAGACCCACTGGGGGCGCAAGGTGCTCGAGGTGCGCCCGCCCGTGGAATTCGACAAGGGCCGCGGCGTGCGGCGCCTGCTCGCCGAGCACGATCTGGCCGCCGGGCTCTACGTCGGCGATGACAGGACCGACCTCGACGCCTTCGCGGGCCTGCGCGAGCTCGTCGACGAAGGCCAGCTCGGACAGGCCGTGTGCGTCGGCGTGCGTTCGGACGAAACGCCCGCCGAGCTCGAGGAGGCCGCCGACCTGCTCGTCGACGGTCCACCCGGCGTGCGCGAGCTGCTCTCGATGCTCGCCACATAGCGCGTGCGCTTCGTCGACTTCCTGCGCGCTGGGATCCTGCTGTGCGCGTGCGCAGCGACCGTCCTCGCAACCGTGACCGTCCTGCGCGCCACAGCCGAGGCCGATGACGCGCTCGTTCTCTTCATCGCCGGCTGGTGGATCGTCGCGGCCGTCATCGGGACGTGGCTGGGCCGCCGCGCACGCACGAACTCGCCCATCGCCCGCCTGCTGGCCAGCGCGAAGTCGACGACCTCGCTGCCCGAGCACCGTCCTGGGATGCTGCTGGTCAACCGTCTGTGGCCGCTTCTGCTCTCCACGGTCCTGGCGATCGGCCTCGGTCTCGTCGCCCCGCAGATCCCGGGCATCGCGACCGGCTTTGCGATCATCGCCGC
>JAWVGM010000188.1:0-5047 GCA_033855075.1 Solirubrobacteraceae bacterium
GGCCACGATGCGGTCGGCGAGGAGGAGGAACGCGTCGGGCAGCTCGGCTCGGTGCGCGTCGGTCGCGCCACAGTCGGCCTTCAGCTCGTAGCCGAGGTAGCCGACGAAGCCGCCGTTGAGGTCGAACGGCAGCTCCGGCGTGACGGTGTGCAGTCGCGCGAGCTCGCCCGCGAGGTAGCTCAGCAGCGGCTCGTCGCGCTCCTCGGTGCGGCCGTCCCGAGTGATCGTCAGCCGCTGCTCGCCCACGCGATAGCGGATCTGCGCGCCGAGCTCGCCGAGGGCCGCGCCCATGAACGAGAAGCGCGAGAGCTTGGGATCCACGAGGCTCGAGTCCAGCCAGAACGCGTGCTCGCTGTCACCGAACAGTGCCGCGAACGCCCGCTCGGCGTCGGGCGCACCGTCGAGCACGCGGTGCTGGACGCGCACCGCGCCGCTCGCGCGCAGCGGCGGTCGGCCACCCGGCACCGCGGTCGTGCGCAGCTGCGGTATCGGGCGCGGTGCCGTGCTCGCCGGCGTGAGCGCGAGGAAGTTCGCGATGAGCCGCTCGCCGTGCTCCGTGCCGACCGACTCGGGATGAAACTGCACGCCCCAGGCGCGCTTCCCGCGGGCGCGGATCGCCATGACCGTCCCGTCGTCGGACCAGGCGATCGCCTCGAGCTCGGGCGGCAGCGCCGGGTCGACGACCAGCGAGTGGTAGCGCACCGCCCGGAAGCCCTGCGGGATCGCGCCGAAGAGCCCGTCGCCGCGGTGAAAGACCGGGCTGATTCGGCCGTGAACGATCTCTGCCGACCGCGCGACGCTGCCGCCGCGCACATGCGCGAGCCCCTGGTGGCCGAGGCAGACGCCGAGCACCGGGATCTCGTCCTGCTCGAGGGCCTGGCGGCAGACACCGAGGTCGCGGTCGCGCTCCGGGCGTCCCGGCCCCGGCGAGATGACGATCCGATCCCACCCCTGGCCCTCGAGCTCACCCCATCCGAGCGCGTCGTTGCGCACGACGACGGGCTCGACGCCCTCCACCCGCGCGAGCAGCTGGTAGAGGTTGAACGTGTACGAGTCGTGGTTGTCGATGAGGAGCGTCGGCATGCGGGCCGACAGCGTAGGCAGGGCCGGGCGGCTACCGTGGGCCGCGAGGTGCCCGCGGACGTTCCCCACACCGTCTCGCTGTGGTTCGGTGGCGAGCTGCAGCCCGTCGACGAAGCGCCCGCGGGCGCGCTACTCGCGGCCGACTCGTGGCTCGTGGACGGGGGGCGCGTTCGCGGCTACGCCGCGCACTGGGAGCGTTTCGGCGGCTGGTGTGACGAGCTGGGAGTCGCGACGGGCGAGCTCGCCGGCTTTCGCGATGCGGTGACCGCCGCGCTGCCGCGAACCGGCCGCTGGTTTCCGCGCGTTGATCTCATCGGAAGCGCCGGCGGGCGGGCCGAGGCGACGCACCTGGTGCTGCGCGTGCGGCCCGCGCCGGCGCTCATGCGCACGGCACGGGTGCTCGTCGCAGAGCCCGGCGACCTGCGCTGCTACCCGCGGCGCAAGGGCCCGGACCTGCCGCTGCTGCTGGCGCTGCGCGCGCAGGCGGTCGCGGCCGGCGCGGACGAGCTCGTCCTGCGCGACGCCCGCGGCAGGCTGCTCGAGGGCGCCCTGAACAGCTTGCTGTGGTGGGAGGACGACACGCTGTGCTCGACGCCCGACGAGCGGACGTTGCCGAGCGTCACACGCGCGTTGCTCTTCGAGATCGCGCGCCTGCGGGGCGTGGCGGTGCGCAGGCGCCTGCCCCTGCCCGAGGAGCTCGACGGCCGCGAGGCCTGGCTGGCGAACGCGGCGCACGGCATCTGCGCGATCGACGCGTGGGAACCCGATGGACCCGTCCCGGGCTCGCCCGATCGCGCGGCCGGCTGGCGCGCGATGCTCGAGTCCACCGCGGCAAACCTGGACGGCTGAGCCGATGTCACATGCCCGACGGTCCGGGCGTGAGACATGTCGGGCGCCGCGTGCGGGATCCCCGCTCGCCGCGGCGCCTCGTTTCGTTCAGCCGCCGCCCTGCTTGCGTACGGCGTCGCGCAAGCGCTGAAGCTCCTGCACGAGCTCGTCCTGGCGCTTGAGGATGTCGTCGATCCGCCGCTCGACGTCAGTGCGGGGCGTCGTCGTGCTTGGCGTCGTGGAGGTGCCCGGCGTCGTCGTCGTGCCGGGAGTGGTGGTCGTGCCGGGGGTCCCCGAGGTCGTACCCGGCGCCGCCGCCTCGTCCGGGACCTCGCCCGTCGCGATGTAGTGCAGCGTCTTCTCCTCGGCCAGCGGATCGCGGTCGTTGTCGAAGATCGCGACGAGCTTGTTCGTCTCGGCATCGACGATGACCGTCTTCGAGACCGCGTTCGCGCTGTTCGGGATGATCGAGCTGAGGTAGACGAGGCGGCCCTTGACGAACGCGGGCCGCGGCTCGACAACGCGGAAGTTGCCTGAGCCCGGCGTCGCGTCGCCGAAGTCGACGCCGGGGATCGAGACGGCCTTGACCGCGTCGATCGCGCGCCTGTTGCCGCTCAGCGAGGTCCGCTTGGGGACGCGCCAGATGCGCGTGCGGCCGGTGGTCGCGTCGGTCAGGAAGATCGCGCTCGCAGCAGACGCGCGCCCGTAGGGCTCGGCGACGCTCACCCACTGCAGCCCGAGCCCGGTCTTGCCGAAATCGACCAGGTACGGCTGGCGGTTGAGCTCGGTGTCCTCGATCCGCGTCTGGTTCTCGTGGACGAACCACGCGTTCCACAGACCGCCCTTGTACTGGTAGGCCTCTTGGATCCTGCGCGCCTGCGTGTCGGGGAAGATCCGGCCGGTGAGCGCGAGCTCGGGGCGCTTGGCGGCCTCCTCGGGCTCGAGGTCCTCGATCGTGCCGTCCGGCGCGACGACGAAGACGCCACCGAGGACGGGCCGGCGGATGAGGAACCCCTTGTACTCGAGGTACGGCACGAGGATCCGCGGCCCCTTGGGCGTCTCGATGCCGACCGGTTCTTCGAGCGAGACGAGGAAGTGGCGCTTCAGCAGCTGCCAGCGCAGGTTGTCGGTGATCTGCAGGCCGGGCGCGAATTTCAGCTCGCCATCGATGAACCGCAGCGTGCGCGCGGTCTGCTCGGCATCGAGCTCGACGATGCCCTTGCTCTTCTTCGTGAAGACGCGAAACACACCCTGCGGGGTGCGCAACGCCGTCCACACGAGACCCTTCTCGGTGTTGACGATGCGGAAGTTCGTGAGCGTCTCGGTTGGCGAGTTGAAGGCACTCGAGGCGTTGACCTCGGCGACCTCGCGCGGCACGAGCCGGACCTTCCCGCCGGCGGGCAAGCCGTTGATCGCCTCGTAGGTCGTGTGCTTGACGATCGCGCGCCCGACGAGCGGGCCCATGAACGAGGCGCCGAAGACGAACACGACGAAGGCGGCGATCGGGAAGGCGATGAGCCAGCGCGGTGGGCGTACGCCACTACGCAGATCCTCGAGCGTCGTCCAGCTGCGCTGCGAGCGGCGCAGGAGGATCGCCCCGATGCCCAGCAGCGCGAGTGGGGCCAGCCACACGAACGGCGCGGTCCAGAAGAAGAGGACGAAGCCGTGCCACACCGGCCGGCTGAGCCAGAGCACCGTGAGCGCGATGACGCCGATGGCGACCCACGCCGGGTTGATCCGCTTCAGGCGCCGCATGCGCGGACTCTACGTCGTCGGCGTTCGCCGGCTCAGAACGGACACTGCGGGAACGCGAGCGGCGAGACGTATGACAGCTTGCGCGTGTCCGAGACGCGGAGGAGCGCCGGGTTCGGATCGACGCTCTTCGTGTAGAAGCGCGTTCCCGAGAACGAGACGGTCCCGACGTAGTAGGCGGGCCGCGGACGGCGCAGCTTGACCGTGGCGCGCCCGTCGGCGCCGAAGCGCCCCTTGAACGTCCCGACGGTCTTGAGGATCGGCTTGGTGTCCTTGCAGCCCGCCAGCCGCCGCAGGGTGAGCTTCCCGACGGCGCCCTCGGCGACCTCGGGGAACTCGGCAGTCAGCCGGATGGTCGGGTGCTTGGAGCTCGGCTTGGAGATCACGCCTTTCGCGCGCCGGAAGTCGCTGCGGACGTCGAGGCGCAGCGGTGCTGACCACGGCATGCCGTACAGCGCTTGGTTGAGGTCGGTGTCGGTGCCGATCACCGAGCCGCGGGCGACGCATGTCCACGCGCCGGGGCGGCCGAAGTCGCCCTCCGCGATCTGGCCGGACACCCCGCCCTCGACGGACGCCGGGACGACCAGCTTGCCGGTGACCGAGCCGTCGGGGTTGACGGCCGCGTCGCGCGCGCACCGGGTGTCGGCCTCGCCGCCTGCGGGCGCATTGGACCGCACGCCGGAGAAGGCCCCGTCGGGCAGCCGCTTCGCGCGGAAGACGAGCGGGCTGCCGACGACGCTCGGCGCCACCGGCACGGCGACCGTGAACGACCCCGTCGACGCGACGCTGCCGGCGCCCGTGAGACAGTCGTTGGGCCCACCCGAAGCCGGCCCGACGCCGACGCGCACGCTGTAGACGCCGCCGCCCTCGAACTGGATCTCGACGCCGACCGGCACGATCGATCCGGCGGGCGCGGCGAGGCCGCTGTTGCAGAACGGCGTGTTCAGCGGCTGGGTTGGCTGCCCGTCCGGCACGCCCGTGATCTGCAGCGCCGTGTGCTGCGCGCCCGGCGATTCCAGTGCGTAGCCGATCTCGTAGCCGCCGAGCCAGTTCAAGCTCGGCGACGACGCAAGCGGCATCCAGTCGCTGACCGGCGTGTGGTCGATCGAGTTCGCGTGCGCGAGGCGCACGTACAGCGCGGGCGGCGAGAAGGCGGCGGCGGGCGAGGTCCAGAGCAGGCTGGTCAGCAGACCGAGGAGGACGAGTCGCATGCGCCTCATGAGCTCACATGGCGAAGTCAACCAGACGCCTCGGTGCCGCGGGGGTCGATCTGCGAGTGGGCGATCCAGGACTCGAACCTGGGACCTCTTCCTTATCAGAGAAGCGCTCTAACCGACTGAGCTAATCGCCCGTGTGCGCCGTTGGCGCGGTCCGCCAGTCTAGC
>JAWVGM010000189.1:0-54477 GCA_033855075.1 Solirubrobacteraceae bacterium
AGTTGCGAGCGAGATTCGGTCCCCAGTACCCGAGCCCGACGACGCCGACGCGAATGACTTCGGCGGCCATAGTGCGGCGAGTCTAGAGCCGGGCGCGGGCGGTCCGATCGCGGACGGGTTCGCAACACTCAAGACGGGTGCGCGTTCCAACGGCGTGGGACCGATCGTCATGGCGCTCGCGGCAATCCGCCTACGACTTTTGCGACCAGGAGGCGCCACGGTCGCGCTCGGCCACCGTACGCTCGACCTCGGCGAGCACGAGTCGCGTTCGGCGAACATCGGCCTCGGTGCGAGCGCCCGCAGCGCGCTCGGCGCGACGCGCCACCCTCTCGTCGACGTGCAGGTCGAGGGCACGAGCTCGATCGGCACGCTCGCCCCGGACCGCTTCCGCGACCACTGGCGCGTGCCGCTCAGCCGCTGAGATCGGCGAGATCGGCGCGCACCATCTCGTCGATCATCGCCTCGAAGCTCGTCTCGGCCGTCCATCCCAGCCTGTCGCGCGCGAGCGTCGGGTCGCCGACCGGCGGTGTCTGTTCGGGCGAACGCACCAACGCCGGATCCACCCGGACGTAGTCCTCCGAGGTCAGGCCGACGCAGCCGAACGCGATGTCCACGAGGTCTCCAACAGTGCGGCCGACGCCGCTGGCGAGGACGTAGTCGGCCGGTTCGTCCTGCTGGAGCATGAGCCACTCCCCGCGCACGACGTCGCGCGCGTGGCACCAGTCGCGCACCGCGCGCAGGTCGCCGAGGACGAGCTCGTCCTGCAGGCCGAGCTTGATCGCCGCCGCGCCCCGGGTGACCTTGCGCGGCAGGAAGCGCTCCGGGCGCAGCGGCGACTCATGGTTGAACGTGATCGCGCTCCCCGCGTGCAGTCCGTCGCGCCCGCGCAGGGTGCCCGTCAGGCCGTGCGCGGCGAGCTTCGCGACGCCGTAGGGCGAGCGCGGGCGCATCGGTGAGCGCTCGTGCTGGGGAGACTCGCCGGCGTCGCCGAAGATCTCAGCGGAGCTCGCGACGAGAACGCGCACCGGGTGCGGCGCCTCGCGCGCGGCGGCGAGCAGCGTGGCGGTGGCGCCGGCCACGGCCAGCAACGTCCCGGCGGGGTCCTCCCACGACGCCGGCACGAACGTCGGCGCGGCGAGGTGGTAGAGCTCGTCGGGTGCGGTTTGGAGGACCGCGTCGCGCAGCGAGGCTCCGTCCATGAGGTCTCCGCGCACGTACCGCACTCCGTCGCGCAGCTCGTCCGGGTCGCGGCGGACGAGGCCGACGATGTCGTAGTCGTGCTCGACGAGCCAGTCGGTGAGATACGAACCGTCCTGGCCGGTGATGCCGGTGATCAGCGCGCGCGGCACGGGTCGGCGCAGCCTAGTGGTCCTGGGCTGACCGGCTGCGGGGGCGTTTCCCTGCACAGGCCCGGGGGTAGCGACGTGAGGACGGCTGTACCGCCCCGGGGGTGCAACATCGCAACCTTTTGGGCCTCCGGGCGTTGTCGGTCGTACCCTTATCTATGAGAACTGAGCGTTTCTCGCCAGTCATGCCCGTATCTCGACCCCTCCCCACCGGGTTGCCTCGACCTCCCAAGTCAGCACCCGGACCAGTCGCGCCCGCTGCCGTCACCGTGCTCGGGGTTCCGCTTGCGCTCACCGACTACGGCCGCACGATGGACTGGATCGACGAGACGATCGCGCACGACGAGCGCGGCTACATCTGCGTCGCGGCGACGCACACGGTGATGGTCTGCGACGAGGATCCGGAGCTGCGCGAAGCGGTGCTGAACTCCTCGCTGACCGTGCCGGACGGCCAGCCGCTCGTGTGGGCGATGAACGCGCTCGGCGGCGATCTGTCCCAGCGCGTGTACGGACCCGAGCTCATGGCGCGTTACTGCGAGCGCGCCGCCGGGACGCAGGTGCGCATGTACCTCTACGGCGGCCGCAACCAGGGCGCGCTCGTGCAGCTCGCGCTCAACCTGCGCCAGCGCTTCCCCGGCGTCAAGATCGTCGGCGGCTATTCGCCCCCCTTCCGCGACATGACCGAGGAGGAGGAGCAGGCGATCCTCAAGGAGATCAACCGCTCCCGCGCGGACGTCATCTGGGTCGGCGTGGGTGCGCCGAAGCAGGAGAAGTGGATGGCGGCGATGCGCGACCGGCTCGATGCTCCGGTGATGATCGGCGTCGGCGCCGCGTTCGACTTCCACGCCGGGCTCGTGCCGCAGGCGCCCAACTGGATGCAGTCCTCGGGACTCGAGTGGCTGTACCGCCTCGCCCATGAGCCGCGCCGCCTCTGGCGGCGCTACGCGCGCTACAACCCGCGCTTCCTGACGGGCTTCGCGCGGCAGTACGTGCGCCACCGGCTGCGTGGCTCGGCCGCCAGTCGGTAGATTCCCCGGGGCACATGTCCCCCGACGTCGCCGTCATCGGGCTTGGCCGGATCGGCCTTCCGCTGGCCATCTCCTTCGCCGACAAGGGGCTGAGCGTCCTCGGGGTCGACAAGGACACCGACCGCCTACAGGCCGTGCGCGACGCGCGCATGCCCTTCGACGAGCCCGGCGGCCAGGAGGCGCTCGACCGCGTGAGCACGACCGGCCGCCTCGAGGTCTCCGGCCGCGTCGCCGACGCCGCCGCGGCCGAGCACATCGTCGTCACCCTCGGGACACCGTCCTTCTCGCACGTCGAGATCGACATCTCCGACATCCGCTCTGCGCTGGATGACCTGCTCGGCCATCTGCGCGACGGGCACACGATCGTCCTGCGGTCGACGATCGCGCCGGGCACGACGGACTTCGTCGCCGGCTATTTGCGAAAGCACCGCGGCTTTGCCATCGGCACCGACGTGTTCGTCGCCCACGCACCCGAGCGGATCGCCGCCGGCCGCTTCTTCGACGAGATCGGGACGCTGCCGTGCATCGTCGGCGGCGTCGGCGAGGAATCCGGCGAGCGGGTCGGGGCGCTGTTTGAGATCTTCGGCGCGCCGATCGTCCAGACCACGCCGGTGCAGGCCGAGCTCGCGAAGATCTGGACGAACATCCTGCGCTACGCGAACTTCGCGCTGCCCAACCTGCTCATGATGGATTGCGAGCAGCACGGTGCGAACGTCTTCGACGTCATCGACCTCATCAACCGCGACTATCCCCGCGGCGGCATCGCGATGCCGGGGCTGACCGGCGGCACGTGCCTGCGCAAGGACTTCGCGTTCTCCGAGGAGCGCTCCAACGCACCGGGGATGCTGCTCGCGGTCTCGCGCGTCAACGAGTCCGTCCCGCTGTTCCTCGTCGAGGGCCTCAAGCGCCGGATCGGATCGCTGACCGGCCGCAAGGTCGCGGTTCTCGGCCTCGCGTTCAAGGGCAACACCGACGACGAGCGCGACTCGCTGGCGCACAAGCTCGTCCGGCTGCTCGAGCGCGAGCTCGCCGACGTGGCGGTCCACGATCCGCGCGTCGCCACGCCGACGCCGCCGTTCGACGAGACCGTCGGCGGCGCGGACGCGATCGTGCTCGCGGCCAACCACGACGAGTTCGTCGGCCCGGCGGTGCTGCGCCAGGTCACCGAGCTCGCGGCCCCTGACGCGCTCGTCGTCGATCCCTGGAACTGCTTCGGCGCCGCGCAGGTGTTCGCGTACGTCTCAGAGCTCAGCGCGTACTCGAACGGGCGGGTGGCGCTGCCGTGAAGCGGGTGCTCGTGACGGGCGGCGCCGGCACGATCGGCGCCGCGGTCGTCCAGCGCCTGCTGCGCGACCCGACCTACGAGGTGCGCGTGTCCGATCAGCGCCCGGCGCCGCAATGGATGCGCGAGGGCTGCGAGGTCCACACCGGCGACCTGCGCGAGCTCGACGAGACCCGCGTCGCGACCAAGGGCTGCACGCACGTCATCCACCTCGCGGCGATCGTCGGCGGCATCGCGAACTTCCACAAGCTGCCGCACACGCTGACGGCCGTGAACTCAGCGCTCTACGACGCGGTCATCCAGGCGGCGCTCGACCACGACGTCGAGCGCTTCGTCTACGTCTCGTCCTCGATGGTCTTCGAGCGCGCGACGGAGTACCCGACGACCGAGGAGCACGTCTGGGAGGTGCCGATGCCGCGCTCGGCCTACGGCTTCTCCAAGCTCGCCGGGGAGGTGTGGTGCCGTGCCGCGTACGACGAGCACGGCCTGCCGTTCACGATCTGTCGCCCGTTCAACGCCTACGGCCCCGGGGAGATGCCCGACGACGAGCCGGGCATCGCGCACGCCGTCCCCGACCTCATCCGCAAGGCGCTGTCGGGCCAGCAGCCGCTGCAGATCTTCGGCTCGGGCGAGCAGACGCGCACGCTGACGCACGTCGACGACATCGCCGACGGTGTCGTCACCGCGATGGACTCCCCCGCCGGATTGCACGAGGACTTCAACATCTCGGCCTCGGATGAGCTGACCGTCGCGGAGATCGCCCGCATCGTCTGGGAGGTCTGCGGCCGAGACCCCGAGGCATTCGAGCTCGAGCACCTGCCGACCTTCGCCGTCGACGTCCAGCGCCGCTGGCCGAGCGTCGAGAAGGCGCGCAGCGTCCTGGGCTGGGAGGCCCAGATCGGCGTGCGCGAAGGCATCGGGCAGACCGTCCACTGGCTGCGCGAGCGACTGGCGGCGGCGTAGCGGCCGCTCACGTTCCGGCGGTTCACGAAACGGGAGCGATCAAGGAGGCGGGGCTCGCCGTGGCCGGCTCACGTGGTTCGGGCAGCGACCAGGTGGTCCCTCGACGACCGCTTGTGACCGATCTCGGACGGGGCGGGTGACACCGGTCACAGGCGCACCTCAGAAGACCGCTTGTGACCGATCTCGGACGGGGCAGGGATCATCGGTCACATCTGGTCCCGGCCGCACCGGCCGCTCGCGCCGCTCGCGCCGCTCCTCGTTCCTTCGTCGCTGCTGTTTCGTGGACCGCGCGGAGCGCTGCACCCCTACCGGCTCATCGCGGTCGTGAGCCCGAGTTGGGCGCGCGCCTGCGCCGGCGTCGCGATAGGGCGCTCGAGCGTGCGCGCGAGCGTCGCGACGCGCTCCACGAGCATGGCGTTCGTCGCGGGGACCTCGCGCGCACGATCGAACCAGACGTTGTCCTCGATGCCCACGCGCACGTGCCCGCCGAGCGCGAGCGCGAGCGCGTTGGCGTCAAGCTGAAAGCGCCCGATCCCCGCCAGCGCCCAGGTCCAGTCATCGGGCATGTCCGCCAGGAACGCCGGCAGCACGTGGGCCGACAGCGGCGACGTCCCGAGGTTGCCGAGCAGGATGTTCACGTAGGCCGGTTGCCGGATCGTGCCCTTCTCGGCCAGGTGGCGGGCGAACGCGAGCATCCCCGGCTCGAAGACCTCGAGCTCGGGCACGATGCCGCGCTCGCGCATCCGCTCGGCGAGACCGCGGATGACGTCGGGCGGGTTCACCGACGGGCCGGTCATGAAGTTGTTCGAGCCGAGCGTGAGCGAGCCCATATCGGGCTTGGCCAGGCCGTCGAGCTCGAGCACCTCGGCGCGCTCGTCGAGGGAGGAGACGTAGCGCCCGCTGCACGTCACGCAGACGATGAGCTCGGGATCCACGCGCCGGACGGCCTCGACGAGCGGACCGGCGTGCTCGGCGCGATGGCTCGGCCGCCCAGCCTCGTCGCGCGCGTGCAGGTGCACGATCGAGACGCCCAGCTCGCGGCAGCGCGTCACGTCCTCGACGATCTCGTCGACCGTCATCGGGACGTGCGGCGTGAGCTCCTTCGTCGGGATCATCCCGGTCGGAGCGAGGTTGATGATGAGCGGGTCGGGCGTCACGCGCTCGGCGGCGCGTGCGACTCGTAGGTCAGCCGCAGGCCCTCCGCGATCGGCGTGTGCGCCTGCCAGCCGAGGACGTCGCGCGCCCGGCTCGCATCCAGACAGGAGCGTTCGATCTCGCCGAGGCGGCGCGGCGCGAGGACGGGCTCGGGCGCGTCGGGGCCGTAGAGATCGGCGAGCACGCTGACGATGTCCAGCACGGAGGTCTCGGCCTCGGTGCCGATGTTGATCTCGCCGACCGCGTCGCTGGCGCCCGCGGCGAGCAGCGCCTCAACGAGGTCGCCGACGTAGATGTAGTCGCGCGTCTGGGTTCCCTCGCCGTAGATCGTCGGCGCCTTGCCCTCGCGCAGCCGGCCGCAGAAGATCGCGATGACGCCGGCTTCGCCGTGCGGGTCCTGGCGCGGTCCGTAGACGTTGCCAAAGCGCAGCGCGATCGTCGACATCCCGTAGAGGCGGTTGTACAGCCCGAGGTAACGCTCGGCGCAGAACTTGCTCTGCCCGTAGGCGGCCATCGGGAGCGGCTCCACGGTCTCGGGCGTGGGCAGCTCGTCGGTCTCGCCGTAGATCGCGCCACCGGTCGAGGAGAACACGACCCGCGCGCTTCGGACTGCGCGGGCGGCCTCCAGGACGTTGATCGTGCCCTCGACATTCGTGCGCGCGTCGTACGCGGGATCAGAAATCGAGATGCGCACGTCGACCTGCGCGGCGAGATGGAAGATCGTCTCCGGCTTCGCGCCGGCGACGACCTCCGCGAGCGCAGCGGCGTCGCGGATGTCGACGCGCTCCAGCCGCGCGCCGGCCTCCAGCGCCCCGGCGAGGTTTCTCTCATGGCCTCCGGAGAGGTCGTCGACGACCGTCACGGCATCGCCGCGGCCGACCAGTGCATCCACGAGGTTCGAGCCGATGAAGCCGGCCCCGCCGGTGACGAGCGTCTGCATGCGCTCGCGGAGTCTAAACACGATGCGTGGGGTAGATTCGACGATATGACGAAGAGGAAAGAACGATGAGGCTGCCCCGCATCGGCCGGCGGTCCAAGAAGGCAAAGGCGCTGGGCGCCGCGCGTTCGACGCGGGCCAAGGCGATCGGCGCAGCGGCGCTGATCGGCGGGCTCGCCGCCGCGCTTGCGCGCAAGCTGCGCAGCGGCGGGACGCCCGACCCGTTCGCGAGCGGGACCTATGAGCCCGCGGCCGCCACGAACGCGGCCGCCCCGCCCATTGCCGCCGTACCCGAGCCCGGGCCTGAGCCCGAGCCCGCTGCCGCCGAGCCCGATGCGGCCGCCGACGCGCCCGACGCGCTCGCCGCCGACGAGGCCACGGCCGAGGAGCCGCAAGCGGCCGATGACGCCGAGGCTGAGCCTCAGGGCGACCCGCCCGAGGGCTCGACCGGGAGCTGAGGGCGACTCCGCCCGCCCGCTCTGCGAGCGGGGCGCGGGGTCAGCCGAGCAGTTGCGCCAGTGTGCGGCCGCTGATGGCTGACTCGGGCCGCTCGGCGACGATGTCCGAGCCGGGGCGCGCCGCGTCGTCGCGGCGCTTGATGAGCAGCCATTGCGGCTTGGCGCCGGGTCGCGTGCGCTGAAGCGCGAAGCCGCCGCGCAGCTTCTCGCCGTGCAGGACGAACACGGCGTGCCCGCGCTCGAGCGCCTCGGGCCACGCGACGCGGCCACCCTGCTCGTACGTGCCGCGGTCCCACACGATCACACCGCCGCCGCCGAGCGTGCCCTCGAAATCGTTGTGGTCAAGGCCGTGGTCCTCGACCTCGACGGCCAGGCGCTTGACGGCGGGATCGAGCGAGGGCCCCTTGGGTACCGCCCAGGACCGCATGACGCCGTCGACCTCCAAGCGCAGGTCGTAGTGGTGGGCGGTCGCCTGGTGCTCCTGGACGACGAACGCTCCGGCACTCACGCCGCGGATCGCGAACTGCTCGTGTCCCTCGGCGCGCGCATCCTCCGTCCGTACGCCGCCGCCGAGGAACGCCATCAGCGCCTGCACCGCGGCGGGCGGGCCCTCGGCATGGATCTCTCCGCTGGGCCGTGCCCAGCCCGCGACGCCCAGCTCGCGGGCCTTGGCGGCGATAGCCTCGGCGTCGATCCCCCCGCCGGCGGCAGTCGCGCGCAGCGCCCGGTTGGGAGCCGGTGGTGACGCCATCGGCCGAGCCTAGTCGGCCGCCCACAAACGTTGCACTAGCCTCGAATGCATGAGCGTCGCTGCTCCGCCGCTGTTCGCGTTTGACAACTCCTACGTTCGCGAGCTGGAGGGTCTGTACGAGCCATGGCGCGCGACACCGGCGCCGGCGCCGGCGCTGTTGGCGCTCAACGAGGAGCTGGCCATCGAGCTGGGGGCCGAGCCCGCGGCGCTGCGAGCGCCCGAGGGCGTCGCCGTCCTCGTCGGCAACAGGACGCCTGACGGGGCGTCGCCGGTCGCGCAGGCGTACGCCGGCCACCAGTTCGGAGGGTTCGTACCGCGCCTCGGCGATGGCCGGGCACTGCTGCTCGGCGAGGTGCGCGACGTCAACGGAGGTCGCCGCGACCTGCATCTGAAGGGCTCCGGCCGCACGCCGTTCGCGCGCGGCGGTGACGGGAACGCGGCCGTCGGACCGATGCTGCGCGAGTACCTGATCGGCGAGGCGATGCACGCGCTCGGCATCCCCACGACGCGGGCGCTCGCTGTGGTCGCGACCGGAGCGCAGATCGTTCGCGAGACCGTGCTGCCCGGGGCGGTGCTGTGCCGGGTCGCGGCGAGCCATCTGCGCGCGGGCACATTCCAGTACGCGGCCGCACACGACGACCCGGCGCTCGTGCAGCGCCTCGCCGACTATGCGATCGCGCGTCACCGTCCCGACGCGGTCAAGGCGCCGCGCCCGTACCTCGCGTTCTTCGAGGCCGTCGCCGACGCCCAGGCATCGCTGATCGCCCGCTGGATGCTCGTCGGGTTCATTCACGGCGTGATGAACACCGACAACATGGCGATCTCCGGCGAGACGATCGACTACGGCCCGTGCGCGTTCATGGATGCCTTCGACCCCGCCACCGTGTTCAGTTCGATCGATCACGGCGGCCGCTACGCCTACGCCAACCAGCCGCCGATCGCGCAGTGGAACCTCGCGCGCCTGGCCGAGACACTGCTGCCCCTGTTCGACGAAGAGCCCGACGCGGCCATCGCAGCCGCCGGCGGCGTGCTGGAGTCGTTCCCCGAGCGATACGACCAGTACTGGACGCGCGGGATGCGTGCCAAATTGGGCGTCGCAGATGGCCTGCTCCAGGACGACGGGCTGATCGACGACGTGCTGGCGCTGTTGCAGGCACAGAAGGTCGACTTCACCTCGTTCTTCCGGGCGCTGTCGCCGGCCGTGCGCGGAGATGCGCGACCCGCGCGATCGCTCTTTGCCGAACCCTCCGCCTTCGATGCGTGGTCAGATCGCTGGGAAGCCCAGCTCGTGACCCAAACGTCTGACGCGCAGGCGATCGCGGAGGCGATGGACCGCGTCAATCCCGTCTACGTCCCGCGCAACCACCACGTGGAGGAAGCGCTGACCGCGGCGACCGCCGGCGACCTCGAACCGTTCCGAGCACTCCTCGACGTGCTCGCACAGCCATTCGACGAACGACCTGGTCTTGAGTCATACGCCGCGCCGGCCCCGGCGAGCTTCGCCGCGTACCGCACGTTCTGCGGTACGTAACCGGCTGTGGCGCTGCCGGCCGGCGCCGGCCCAGGGTGAGGCGCGACCACACCGAAGGTCCATATCCCGAAGCCAGCCTGGCGGCAAGGATATGCGTCGAGATCGAGTCAGCCGGCGCCGCGCGGCGTCGCGAAACCCAAGGAGAGACTGTGTTCGGATATTCGCGTACCTCGCTGATCGCCTTCGCGCTTGCGGCGGCCGTGAGCCTCGCCGCATGCGGCGGCGACTCGAAGGGCAGCGGCGCGTCCGCGCCGGCACCGGCCGCACCGGCGCCCGCCACCACAACCACCGCCGCCCCGCAGACCGGCGACGCGAGCGGGGACGTCAGCCCGGCGGGCGACAATCTCGCGATCGGCAAGCGCGTCGTCGCCCCCTACGTCGTCTACGGCAAGACGGGGTCCAACCAGAACACGACCGTTGGCGTCACGGTCTTGAAGGTCCGCAAGGGCAAGATCTCCGACTTCAAGGACTTCAACCTCGGGAAGCCCGAGAAGAACAGCGTCCCGTACTACATCGACGTCAAGTACGAGAACCTCGGCAAGCTCAAGCTCGACCGCAACCTGCTCGACCCGGCGATCGAGGACAGCGCGGGGCAGGAATACAAGCCGATCAACCTCATCGTGCTCAGCGGCACGTTCACCAAGTGCCCGAACCCGAGCCGCTCGAAGCTGCGTCCCGGCCAGAGCTTCACCCTGTGCGCGCCGGTGCTGCTGCCCGTCGGCAAGACGTACGAGCGCGTGCGCTTCCAGGGCGACGTCACGAAGGACCCGTACTTCTGGAAGTGAGCGGACGAGGTGTCCAGTGAGATCAGGCGAGGTCGAAACGGTCGCGGTTCATCACCTTGACCCACGCCGCGACGAAGTCGTCCACGAACTTCTCCCGCGCGTCATCGCTCGCGTAGACCTCCGCGAGCGCGCGCAGCTCGGAGTTCGAACCGAACACGAGGTCGACGCGGGTGCCGGTCCACTTGACCTCGCCCGTGGCGACGTCGCGGCCCTCGAACGTCCCCGCGTCGCCGGAGGTCGGCGCCCATGCCGTGCCCAGGTCGAGCAGGTTCGTGAAGAAGTCGTTCGTGAGCGACCCGGGGGTCTCGGTGAGGACGCCCGCCGGGGATCCCCCGGAGTTCGCACCCAGCACCCGCAGGCCGCCCACGAGGACGGTCATCTCGGGGGCGCTCAGGGTCAGCAGGTTCGCCTTGTCGACCAGGAGGTACTCGGCCGTCAGCCGGTGGTCCTCGGCGAGGTAGTTGCGAAACCCGTCCGCGGTCGGCTCGAGCGCGGCGAAGGACTCCACGTCGGTCTCATCCTGCGACGCGTCCGCGCGTCCCGGTGTGAACGGGACCTGGACGTCACGGCCGGCGTGCTGCGCCGCCCGCTCGATCGCGGCGCAGCCGCCGAGCACGATGAGGTCGGCGAGCGAGACCTGCTTGCCGCTCGTCTGGGAGCTGTTGAAGGCCTCCTGAATCCCTTCCAGGATGCGCAGGACCGGCGCCAGCTCGTCGGGGTCGTTGGCCTCCCAGCCGTTCTGCGGCTCGAGGCGGATGCGCGCGCCGTTGGCGCCGCCGCGCTTGTCGCTGCCGCGGAACGATGAGGCGGACGCCCACGCGGTGAAGACGAGCTGTGAGACCGACAGCCCCGAGTCGAGGATCTGGACCTTGAGGGCGGCGATGTCCTGCGCCCCGATGAGCTCGTGCGCCACCGCGGGGAGCGGGTCCTGCCACAGCAGTGTCTCGTCCGGGACCTCGGGCCCGAGGTACCGGGCGACGGGCCCCATGTCGCGGTGCGTCAGCTTGAACCAGGCACGGGCGAACGCGTCGGCGAGCTCGTCCGGGTTCTCGTGGAAGCGCCGCGAGATCCGCTCGTACTCCGGGTCCACCCGCATCGCGATGTCCGTCGTCGCCATCATCGGGGCGTGCCGCCGCGAGGGGTCGTGCGCGTCGGGCACGGCGTCGGCGGCGGCGCCGCCCTTCGGGGCCCACTGCTGGGCGCCCGCGGGGCTCTTCACGAGCTCCCACTCGTGGCCGAAGAGCGTGTCGTAGTAGCTGTTGTCCCAGGTGACCGGGGTGGGCGTCCACGCGCCCTCCAGGCCGCTGGTGATCGTGTCGACGCCCCTGCCGCTGTTGTAGCTGCTGGGCCAGCCGAGACCCTGCTCCTCGAGCGGGGCGCCCTCGGGCTCGGGGCCGACGTACTCATCCGGGTCGGCCGCGCCGTGCGTCTTGCCGAACGTGTGCCCGCCGGCGATGAGCGCAACCGTCTCCTCGTCGTTCATCGCCATGCGGCCGAACGTCTCGCGGATGTCGCGCGCCGAGGCGGCGGGGTCCGGGGTGCCGTTCGGGCCCTCGGGGTTGACGTAGATGAGGCCCATCTGAACCGCGCCCAGGGGGTCCTCGAGCTCGCGGTCGCCGGTGTAGCGCTCGTCACCGAGCCACTCCTTCTCCGGGCCCCAGTAGACGTCCTCGTCGGGCTCCCAGACGTCCTCCCGGCCTCCGGCGAAGCCGAACGTCTGAAAGCCCATCGACTCCAGGGCGACGTTGCCGGTGAGGACGATCAGGTCCGCCCACGAGAGCTTCTGGCCGTACTTCCTCTTGACCGGCCAGAGCAGCCGCCGAGCCTTGTCGAGGTTCGCGTTGTCCGGCCAGCTGTTGAGCGGCGCGAAGCGCTGCTGACCGGTGCCCGCGCCGCCGCGGCCGTCGCTGATGCGGTACGTGCCGGCGCTGTGCCACGCCATCCGGATCATGAACGGGCCGTAGTGGCCGTAGTCCGCGGGCCACCAGTCCTGCGAGGTCGTCAGCACGCCCTCGATGTCCTGCTTGACCTCGGCGAGGTCAAGGCTCTTGAACGCCTCGGCGTAGTCGAACGCCTCGCCGAGGGGATTGGCCACCGCGGGATTCTTGGCGAGGATCTTCAGGTTGAGCCGGTCCGGCCACCAGCCTCGGTTGCCCCCGCCCTGGGTCGGGTGCGGGGCGCGCTCGGGCGCGAACGGGCAGCCGCCGGCGTCCTCCTCGTTCATCTCTCCAACAACGGCGTCAGGCGTATCGGACACAGGAACCCTTTCGGGGATCAGAGGGTGGAATCTTCAACTGCGTGCGGTCGAGCACTCGGGGCACAGGCCCCAGTAGATGACCTCGGCCTCGTCGATCACGAAGTCGTGATGGCCGGCCGCTGTCAGGCAGGGCGCGGCTCCGACGGCGCAATCGACGTCGGCGATGGCACCGCACGACCGGCATACGGCGTGGTGATGGTTGTCCGCCACCCGCGACTCGTAGCGCGCCACGGAGCCCGGCGGGTGGATACGCCGCACGAGGCCCGCGCCGGTCAGTGCTCGCAGCACGTCGTAGACGGCCTGCTGTGACACCTCGCCGAGATCCTCGCGTACCAGACCGATGATCGAGTGCGTGTCGGCGTGCGGATGCTCGTGCACCACCGCCAGCACCGCGACCCGGGGACGCGTGACGCGCACCGAGGCCCCGCGCAACATGCGCTCGAGTTCCGGGGTCGCCGGCACGCTCCGGAGTGTGCCACAGATCTGGAATCAATCCGGATCAGGCTTCGCGACGACGCGTCAGGCCACCGCTGTGCGACGCACCCTCTTCGTAGCTACCGGCGCACCCAGTCGCGGCGCGTGAGGCGCGCGTCGTAGTGCCGTGAGCCGGCGGGCACGTTGCGGTTGAGCAGCTGGTCGAGGCTCGTCGTCGTCGCGATCGTCTGTCGGCCGAGCTCCGTGAACGTGTCGGGGTGGTCGTAGACGCCCGGCGCGAGCAGCGGGTTCGTCATGAGCTGCGAGAACGCGTGCACCCCCACGAGCCGCCCGATCATCGGGGGCAGCACGGAGTTGAGACGGCGGTCCTCGGCGAACAGGCCGACGTAGAGCTCGATGTTGTCGACGTGTCCGTAGAGCTCGCGCAGCCCGTCGCGCACCTGCTGGTCAGACGTGATCTGGTCAAAGCTCGTGACCTTCGGGTACTTGCAGTACTCGCGGTAGGCGTTGTAGCGGTCCAGCGAGACCTTGCGGCCCTGGCCGATGCTCGGCACGTCGGCCGCCTTCAGCAGCCACGGATCCGTGTTGAACAGGCCGACGCGGCCCGCGGGCTGTTCCGACGAGCTCTCGAAGGTCTGGCCCAGCCCATGGTCGATGAGGAGGTCCATGCGCAGGAGCGTCTCCTGGAGGGGCAGCCGCTCCTCTCCGATGAGGAACTCCGACGGGATCAGGCTGTGCCAGCGGTACAGCAGGTTGAACTCCACGGCAACCCAGTTGGGCCGCATCCAGTCCACCGTGCGAAACGCGTGCGGGTCCATCCTGAACTTGAAGTGGTACGGCGTGATGTGGTTGATGTACTCCTCGATCACGAGCTTGATGAGCAGCACGGTGAGGATGTTGCGCGCGGTCCCGAACAGCTGGTCTGAGCGTGCCGCCGGATCGGCCGGCCAGCGCTCGGGGTAGGTCTCGGCGAGCTCGCGGGCGATGCGGTTGTGCTCGCGCAGGAAGAGCACGTTGAGCATCGCGTAGCCCACCTGCAGGTTGGACGAGTCGCTGCCCATCGCGAACAACCGCGCGCGCATCTGCGGCTTGTCCTCGGTCGACGCGAAGCGCAACGGGCGCAGCCCCTCGATGGGGTCGCCCTTCGCGTCGCAGAACTCCGGCCTGATCTGGGCGCCGTGACACAGGAACTCGGGGAACTCCTCGCCTCCCAGCGTCTGCCACCTGAGCAGCCCGTCGCCCAGTTCGGCTGGCGTGCGCAGCGCCGCGGTGGTCTCAGGCCGCACGCCGTAGAGCTGCGCGAGGTCGACCTCGTGGGTGGACTCGTTGCGCGTGATGTCGCGCAGCCCGTCGTCCTCCAACCCGCGCTTGCTGCGCAGGAAGCCGTCGGTGAACCACTGCGCGACGTACGCGAAGAGAACCGTGGACTTCTCGCACGTGATCTCCTCATCGCGCAGGAAGAGCTTGGCGACCTCACTGACCTCCGGCAGGTCGCGCGTGCCCCCCTTCGGGATCGAGCGGCTGTGGTAGGTCTTGTCGGTCAGCGTGTCCCACGAGGCGTAGTCGGCCTTCGTGCTCAGCCGGTAGGGCCGCGGCTGCACCTTGTCGATGCCCGAGTTGACGATCAAGCGGTTGGCGAATCCCTCGAGCGGGCTTTTCTGCAGCGCGCGCCATAGCCAGCCGCCGTGGGTCAGCGCCCACACCTCGACCTTGTTCTCGAAGCCGTCCTTGGAGGTATCGCGCTTGGGCGCTTTGGGCGCGCGCGCGGGCTTCCGGCGCTGCTGCGGCGGCTGCTCGTGTTGCTTTGGCCGGTTCATCACGGGTTGAGACACGGTCCACCTCCAGATCGGTTCACATCGCGGCCCATTCGCAAGCCTCCCCGTAGACGAGGAGCCGCTCGCGCTTGCGCAGATACATCGACGTCATGCGACGAGCGCCTCCGCGCGGCGGCGCAGCCCGTCGAGCTCGCGCGAGACGGCGATGTCGCGGGCGAGCGCACCGAGCTGCGCGGCACGCTCGCGATCGCGCTTGCGCCCGCGGCGCAGCAGCAGTGCGCCGTAGGCGATCTGCGTCTCGGCGGTCATGAGCAGCGCCCCGATCGCCTCGTTGGCTTCGAGCGCGGACTCGAAGTGCGCCGCGGCGTCGTCGAAGCGGTCCATGAGACCGGCGAGCAGCCCGAGGTGGCGGTGCGCCGAGCCCCAGTTCGTCGTGTAGATGACCTGGACGTAGCGGTCGGCGAACGGCGCGAGCAGGTCGTACAGGCGGGGCGCCCGCTCCGCGTCGCCGAGCAGCGCGCACGTCTCGGCGAGGAGCGCCATCGTCATGAACCAGAACCAGTCGCGCGGGACGGCGGCGAAGTCGCCCTCGGCGAGCGCCTCAAAACGCGCCCGGCCGTCGGCCTCCTCGCCGCTCTCCGCACGGCCGAGCGCGAGGGCGGCGACCCAGGTCGGCGACGCCGAGCGCCGGGCGATGAGCGCCTCCATCGAGGGCAGCAGCTCGACGATCCGGCCCTGCTGGCGGCGCAGCGTGAACAGCGTCGACGCCAGCGAGCTCATCGCGTGCCCGACCTCGGCCCGCCGCGCGAGCTCGTAGGACTCGCGCGCGATGCGCTCGGCGGCCTCGACGTCGCCGACGAGATGGGCGAAGGCGCCCTCCCAGCCGACGGCGAGACACTGCAGCAGCGGCTGGCGCAGGTCGCGGCCGAGCGCCGCGAGCAGCGCGTGGTCGTGGCGGGCCTGCTCGACCTCGCCGAGCTCGAGCAGGTCGATGAGGCGCCACTGGTAGGCCTCTGCGGCGGCGAGCGCACGGTTCTCGCGGGTCAGCGTCAGGACCTCGTCGATGAGCGCCAGCCGCTCGTCGAGGTGCTCGATGTGCAGCAGCGTCACGTGGCGGCTCATGAGCGCCGCGACGAGCGTGTCGACGTCCCCGAGCCGGCGTGCCATCTCGAGCGCCTCGAGGCTGAGGCGGTCGCCGTAGCCGTCTTCGGCGGTGAAGTGGAGGTTCTCGGCGGCCCGCGCCATGAGTCGCGCGCGCAGCAGGCTGTCCTCGTCGGGGAGCGTCTCGATCGCCTCGGCGATGAGCTGCGGGTAGCGCGGATCGATCGCGTTGGCCTCCCAGTAGCGCTCGCCGAGGCCGAGGGCGGCGAGCGCGAGCTGCTCGGCGGCTCCGCGTTCCCGCGCGCTCGCGGCGGCGTCGAAGAACGTCTCGCGCGCCGCGGCGTCCCCCGAGCGCCACTGGACGCGCCCGAGCGAGAGCAGCAGGTCGCAGCGCTCGGCCTCGTCGCGCGTGTCGTCGTGGCCGAAGGCGGCGAGCGCGCGCCGGTAGTGCTCGGCGGATTCCTCATAGGCGAGCGTGCGGGCGGCGGCCTTCCCCGCGAGCACCCCGAAGCGCACCGCCTTCGGGCCGCCGCCGACGGCCCGAGCGAGGAAGAAGTGGTGGGCGAGCTCGCCGAGGCTCGCGCCGGGGTCGCGGTCGCGGCGCAGCTCCAGCGCCTCGCCGACGGCGAGGTGGTGGCGCAGCCGGCGCGTGCGCGACAGCCGGTCGTAGATCGCGTCGCGGGCGAGCGCGTGGCTGAAGGCAAAGCGGTCGACGGCCTCGGCGACCTCGACGACGAGGCCCGCGTCCATCGCCTCCTCCATCGCCTCGATGAGCGTGTCGCCCGGCGTCTTCAGGAGCGCGTCGACGGTGGCGAGGTCGAACTCGCGGCCGACGACCGCGCCGACCGTCAGCGCCTCGGCCGTCAGGTCGGAGACGCGCACGAGCCGGCGCAGGATGACGTCGGCGACGCTGTCGGGGACGCCGATCGACTCGAGCGCCTGCTCGCCCGCCCGCTCGCCGGACTGCACGGCGTCGGCCTCCTGGAGTGCGCGCAGCGCCTCCTCGATGAAGAACGGGTTGCCTTCGGTCTTCGCGCGCAGGCCGCGGACGAACCCGGCACTGGCGTCCGCCGCAAGCCGGGCCGCGACGAGCGCGTGGGTCTCGTTCTCATCGAGGCCCTCGATCGCGAAGCGGTCAAAGCGCCGCTCGCGGCGCAGATCGGCGATGAGCTCCGCCAGCGGATGGTCGCTGCCCACGTCGACGTCGCGGAAGACGCCCAGCACCATGAGCCGGGCCGGATCCTCGTGGCGCAGCAGGTGGCGCAGGAGCAGCAGGGTCGGCTTGTCGGCCCAGTGCAGGTCGTCGAGTAAGAACAGCAGCGGCTTGCGCCGCGTCGCGCGGCCGACGAGGCGCGCCACCGCCTCGAAGAGCCGGTAGCGCGCGGTCTCCGGGTCGGGCTTGTGCTCCGGCTCCGGGGCGTCCGGCGGGCGCGCCTCGGGGATGAGGCGGGCGAGCTCCAGCAGGTCCTGCTGGGCCGCCGGGTCCGCTTGCCAATCGCCGAAGCGCAGGTAGTGGCGCAGCGCCTCGATGAACGGCTGGTAGGAGAGCAGCGGCTCCTCGTCGCAGCGCCCGTACAGCACGATCCCGTCGGCGCCGTGCACCTCGGCGGCGAACTGCGCGGCGAGCCGGGTCTTTCCCACCCCCGGCTCCCCGACGAGCAGCGCGAGGCGGCGCTGCCCCGTCCCCGCCTCGAGCCACGGCGCGCGCAGGCGCCGCAGGTGGTCGCCGCGGCCGACGAAGCTCGTCGAGGCGCGGGCGCCGCCGATGACCGGCAGCGGGACTCCCTCGGAGGGTGACGCCGCGCCGGTGGCGTCCGGGGTGGCCGTGCCGCCGTCCGCGCCCGGGACCCGGCCGTGCAGGACGAGCTCCTCGTGCATCGTCGACAGCGCGGCGGACGGCGTCGTCCCGAGCTCGTCGCGCAGCAGCACGCGCAGGCGGTCATACGTGAGCGTGGCCTCGGCGATGTTCCCGCGCCGCGCGTGGACCTCGATCAGCAGCGAGTGCCCCGACTCCCGGAACGGGTGGCGCTCGGCGAGCCTGCGCGCGGTGCGCTCCGCGGTCGCCAGACGCTCCCGGCTGCCGTCGGCGAGGGCCGCGCGCGCGAGCACCTCGAGGAGATCGGGCTCGAGCGCCGCGATCTGCTCCCGGAACGCCTCGGCCCAGTCGCCCTCGACGCCCGGGAGCACCGGTCGTGAGGCGATCTCGAGCGCGCACTCGGCCGCGGCGATCGCGGCATCGTGGTCGCCTGCGGCCAGCGCGCGCTCGGCAGCCTCGGCACCGGCGCCCACGCGCTCGGCATCGATCTCGGCCTCGGGCGGCAGCTCGAGTCGCAGCTCCGCGCGCCCCGCGATGACCGACGGGCCGACGGCCCGTCGGGTGCGGGCGAGGATCGTGCTCAGCCCGGCCTCGGGGGCGTCCGGCAGGTCTTTGGGCCACAGCACGTCGAACAGTTCCTGGCGGCTGACCGGGCGGTGGCGATTGACCGTGAGAAACGCGAACAGCGCCCGGCCCTGGCGACCTGGGAGCGCGTTCGTGACCGCCTGGCCGCGGATCTGCACGTCGAGCGAGCCGCACAGCTCGATTCGCGTCGTCGCGGCGTCATCTGAGTCCGCCTCGGCTCCCGGTGTGGCGACGCGTCCTTCGCTGCCATCGGCGTGCATGCCAGGCCCCCACCCCTACTCGTGTTCCCGGACTTCCCGTCGCAATCTACACCGGCCTGGTGCGGCATTGCGGACCTTTTCGTCGCGGCCGCAAGGTTTCCGCAGCAAGACGTCAATGCGGTCCTTGGAGGGTGCACCTCGATGGTGCATCCGACCTCGAAGGAACGCGACATGACTGTTCAGACCGAGACCGTGCAGCGCCCCGCAGGCAGCGGCGCGACGGCCGGGGAGCGCGACGCCGACGTGGCGCAGCTCGTCGGCGCCGCGGCCGGCGGCGACCAGCGGGCCTGGGACGCGCTGGTCGACCGCTACGCCGGGCTCGTGTGGGCCGTCATCCGCGGACATCGCCTGAGCGGCGCCGACGCCGCGGACGCGTCACAGACGACGTGGCTGCGTCTCGTCGAGCACGCGAGCGGCCTGAAGGATCCCGCCCGCGTGGGCGCCTGGCTCGCCACGACGGCGCGCCGCGAATGCCTGCGAATCCTGCGCACGAGCGGCCGCCAGATCCCGTTCGGCGACGACCTGCCCGAGCCCGTGTGCGAGGACGAGGGCGTCGACGACGACCTGCTGCGCTGCGAGCGCGACGCCCATCTCTGGGAGGCCTTCGGCCGGCTGCCCGAGCGCGACCAGTCGCTGCTGCGCATGCTGGTCTCCGATCCGGCCCCCAGCTATCTCGAGATCGCCGGCGCGCTCGACATGCCGATCGGCTCGATCGGGCCGACGAGGGCGCGGTGCCTGGAGCGGCTGCGCCGCGAGCGCGACGCCGTTTGCGCGTAGCCGCGCGCGAAAACAGCATCGACAAAGGACCCGGGAGTGGGCGGAGCCCCGGGCGAGGCGCGGGTGGCGCGCGTGATGGCCGCCGGGCGTTGTAATGCTGGCCGCTCGCCCGTCGGCGGCAGGGGGTGCCGTTCAAAACGACGACATAATGGACGTCTTGCACGACACCCCCCTCGGCGCGTCCTCACGAGCCACCGGCGGCGGCCCGGCAGCCTCATCCTTCACCGCTGCCGTTCGCCTCGCGCCCTGAGCCGCACCTGCGGCAGATCACCAACCGAACCGCCCCCAAACACCCCCGCTTCGCCCCAACTCCGCCGCGAAAGCGGGCCAAACCTAGACTCTTGCCGCAGGATGGCCTTGACGGCGAGCATCATCGTCCCCACCCGGCAGCGGGCGGGGTATCTCGATGTCGCCCTGGCGTCGATCGGGCCGCAGGCCGCGGCGGCGGGCGCCGAGGTGCTCGTCGTCGACGACGGGCCCGACGCGGCCACCCGCGCGGTCGCCGAGCGCCACGGGGCGCGCTACGTCTCCCACGCGGTCGCGCGTGGCCTGAACGCGGCGCGCAACACGGGCATCGACGCGGCTGACGGCGACCTGCTCGTGTTCGTCGACGACGACGTCGCCGTGCGCGCGGGCTGGCTGGAGGCGTTGCTCGCCGCCCACCGCAGCGCCGAGCCCGACGTCGGCGTTCTCACCGGACCGATTCACGCACGCTTCGAGGACCACCCGTTGCGCAGCTGCGGGCGCGAGGATCCGCCGATCACGACCCAGGACCACGGCGACCGCGACCGCGACGTCGAAAGCGCGTGGGGGGCGAACATGAGCCTGCGCCGCTCGGCGCTCGAGCGCGCCGGGCGCTTCGACGAGCGTCAGGCGGGCGCCGGCGACGAGCAGGAATGGCAGGAGCGCCTGCGCGCGACCGGCGCGCGCATCCGCTACGTCGCGGGCGCCGCGCTGGACCACCGGCGCGCGGGAGACGATGCCCGTGTGCGCTCCCTCGCCGCCGCCGCGTACCACCGCGGGCAATCGAGCCGCCGCTACGCGGAGCAGCGCGGCAGTGCCCCCTCGCTGCTGCGCGAGGTGCGCGTGCTCGCGGGCTGCGCCCTCCACGGCCCGCGCTTCCGCTGCCCGAACGGGGTCGTCCTGACCGCGCACGAGCTCGGCCGTCTCAGGGCCGCGCTCGGCGCCACCAGGAGCGCCGCCCCGGCGACCGCAACCGACGGCGAGGATCCGGACTTCCTCTCCGGCGCGAGCGGCACGGTCCGCGGGGCGCGCCGCCCGCCGCGCCGAACCGCGGACGCGCTCCTCGACGCCGCCTGCGCGCGGCGCAACGCCAGGATCGACCGCGCCGCGCGCAGCACGCCGCCGCGCCGCTCGATCCTCGTTCTCGGCGTCGAGCGCCCGGACCGTCTCATGACCGCCGCGCGCGTCGAGCTTCACCGCACCCGCCACCGGGTGGCGATGCACACCGCCACGATGGGCGCCGGCGGGAAGTTCGAGCACCTCAACGAGCTGCTCGCCGAGCACCCGGCGGGCGAGCACGATTGGCTGCTCGTCGTCGACGACGACGTCGTGCTGCCGCGCCGCTTCCTGGACCGCTTCATCCACTGTGCCGAGGACGCCGGCCTCCTGCTCGCCCAGCCCGCGCACCGCCTGCACTCGCACGCCGCCTGGGAGGTGACCCGCCGGCGCCGCGACAACGCCGTGCGCGAGTCGCACTTCGTCGAGATCGGGCCCGTCACCGCGTTCGCGGCCGCGACGTTCGAGGCGCTGCTGCCGTTCCCCGGCCTCGCGATGGGCTGGGGTCTCGACGTCCACTGGAGCGCGCTCGCCCGCGAGCACGGCTGGCCGGCGGGCATCGTGGACGCGACGCCGATCCTGCACTCGACCCCGGTCGGCGGGGGCTACGAGCGCGGCGCCGCCGTCGCGGAGGCGCGCGCGTTCCTGCAAGACCGGCCGTACGTCACCCGCGCGGAGGCCGCCTGGTCGCGGCGCCTGCGATGAAGGTCGCGATCGTCGCGGAGTTCTACCCGCGCGCCGCCGACCCGGTCCTGGGTGTCTGGGCGCACCGCCAGGCGGTTGCCGCGCGCGACGCCGGCGCCGACGTGCGCGTGCTCGTCCTGCATCGCCCGCTGCCGCCGATGGCGGCCGCCAGGTCGGGCCCGCGCGCCGCCCTCGGCGCGGCCAGACGCGCCGTCGCCCAGCCGCTTCGCACCGCGCTCGACGGCGTCGAGATCGCCTACGTGCCCTATGTCTCTCCGCCGCGGACGGGCGCCTACGCCGGCTGGGGCCGCTGGGCCGCACCCCCGCTCGCGCTCGCGCTGCGGGCGCTGCGCCGGCGCTTCGCGTTTGACCTCGTGCACGCCCACAACGCGGTGCCCGCGGGAGACGCGGTGCGCCGCGCGCGGATCGACGCGCCGCTCGTCGTCTCGGTGCACGGGAGCGACGTGTTTCACACCGCCCCGGGGTCGGCGCGCGGCCGCGAGGCCGTCACCGCCGCGTTCGCCCATGCGCGACTCGTGCTCCCCAACAGCCGCGGAACCGAGCAGCTCGCCCGCGCGCTCGGCGCGCAGGACACGCGCGTCGTGCGTCTCGGCACCGACCTGCCGGCCGAGCGCGCGCGGCCGTACGCCGAGCCGACGATCGTCACGACCGGCCACGTCATCGAGCGCAAGCGCCACGCGGACGTGCTGGGGGCGGTCGCGCTCCTGCGCGAGCGCCACCCGCGGCTGCGCTACCTCGTCGTCGGCGACGGTCCCGAGCTCGAAGCGCTGCGCGCGCAGGCCGCCGAACTGGGCTTGTCGGAGCGTGTCGAGCTCGCCGGGCAGCTCGATCCCGAGACCGCGCTGCAGCGCACCCGCCGCGCGGCCGTGTTCGCGATGCCGTCGACCGACGAGGCGTTCGGCGTGGCCTACGTCGAGGCGATGGCGGGCTGGGTGCCCGCCATCGGTGCCCGCGGCGAGCCCGGCCCGGCGGAGATCGCCTCGGCGGGAGGAGGCATCTGGCTCGTCGAGCCCGGCAACGCCGACGCGCTCGCGGAGCGCATCGACGCCCTCCTGCGCGACAACCGCATCCTGCGCGCCGCGGGCGGCGCGGCGCGGGCGACGGCCGCGAGCGCGTTCTCGTGGAAGCGCTGCGGAGAGGCTACGGTCGCCGCCTACGAGGAGGCGCTGCGCGCCGCGTGAGCTCCCCGAAGCTCCCCTCCAAGCCGGTCCTCTTCGTCACGAACCACGTTCCGCCCGACCGCGTGGGGGCGTTCGCGGCGCTGCACGAGCGCGTCGGCATCGAGCTCGCACTGTTCGGCGGGCGCTCGACCCACGCGACCGCAGGGGTCGACGACCCCGGCGTCCCGCACCGCCACGTCGAGCAGCGGGAGATCGCCAAGCTCGCCGCTGCCCGGCGGTACCGCGCGGTCGTGTGCGGCACGGCGGGCCGGGTCGCGCTGCCGGCCGCATGGGCCGGCGCGCGTGCCGGGCGGACCCCGTTTCTCCTGTGGAGCGCGCTGTGGGCGCATCCGCGTACACCGGCACACGCGGCCGGCACCCTCCTGCTGGCCGCGATCTACCGCGACGCCCACGCGGTGGTCGCCTACGGCCCGCATGTCGCCGCCTTCGCGCGGGCGTACGGCGCGCGCAACGTCCACATCGCGCCGCAGGCCGTCGACAACGCCTTCTGGCGAGCTCCCGCCCCGTCGCCGAACCCTGTGGCGGGCCCCGCGGACGGTGCAGATTTCCGCGTTGCGTTTCTCGGGCGTCCCGGCCGGGAAAAAGGAGTAGGGGTGCTTCTCGATGCGTGGCGCAAGCCACGTGTCGGGGCATCCTCCGCCGCGCTCGTCCTCGTCGGTGTGGGATCCGGGCCCCCCCGGTACCCCGCCGGCGGCGCGGTGGGTTACGTCAGCCCCCAGCCGCCTGAGCAGATCCGCAACTTCCTGGCGATCACAGACGTTTGCGTCATACCGTCGCTGCGCACGAGCAGCTTCCGCGAGCCGTGGGGGCTCGTCGCCAACGAGGCCATGAACCAATCCACTCCCGTCATCGCCAGCGATGAAGTCGGCGCCGCGGCCGGCGGCCTCGTGCGCCACGAGCGCAACGGGCTCGTCGTCGCGGCCGGCGACCCCGATGCCCTTACCGGAGCGTTGATCCGCCTGCGCGAGGACGCCGGCCTGCGGACCCGACTCGGTGACAACGCCCGCCGCGACGTCTCGGCCTATACGTATGACGCGTGGGCAGCCGGGTTCGCTCGCGCGCTTGCCCCGCTAGCGTGACTCGGATGCTCCGGCGCCCTTTCATCGTCCTGGCGGCGCTCCTGTCGCTCGCCATCTTCGCCTCCGCGGCGCACGCGTCGGGCAGGGACGTCATCCGCGACTGCACCGACGACGAGGTGCTCTCCAAGACGTACACGCAGAAGGAATACAAGGACGCGCTCGCCCAGCTCGGCTCCGACTCCGACCAGTACGGCGACTGCCGCGACATCCTCAAGGCGGCGCAGCTGAAGGCGCTGCGTGACCGGCACCGCACGAACACCCCCTCCACGCAGGGGAAGACGGGCAACGGCGGCGGCAGCTCGAACGGCAGCGGTGGCGGCTACGGCAACCCGCCCGCGTCCAGGCAGCTCGACGCCGCCACGCCCGGCGAGCGCTCGGCCGTCGACGCCGGGCGCACGGCGGTCCAGACCGCGGTCGACCTCCAGGGCGCGGCCGTCAAGCCGGGCATCGGCAGCTCGAGCGATCTGCCCGCGCCGCTGTTGATCCTGCTCGCCCTCGTCCTGGCAGGCGCGCTCGCGCTTGCCGCGATCCGAATCCGCGCCCTTGTCCTCGCACGTCGCGCTTGACCGGACCCGCGGCGGCGCCCTGAGCGTCGCGCGGCCGGGCGCGAACGGCCTGCTGACCGTCGGGCTCGCCGCGATCCTCTGCGCGGTCGCGTTCGTCGCCGACGGCGGGCTGTCGCTCGGCCGCACGACGCCCGTCGAGATGGGGCTGCTGCTCGGCGGCGGGCTCGCGGTGAGCGGGGCGCTCGTGCTGGCGCCCCGGCGGGAGCACGCCTGGGGCATCGTGCCAGTCGGGCTGTTCGTCGTCCTCGCCGCGCTGACCGCGGTGTCGGTCACGTGGGCGGCGAACCCCTCCGACGCGTGGACGGAGGCGAACCGCACGCTCACGTACGCGACGGTGTTCGCGGCGGCCGCCGCGCTCGCCCACGTCGTCCCCGGCCGCTGGAACGCGGTGCTCGGCGCGATCACGCTGAGCGCCGTCGCCATCAGCGCCTACGCCGTCCTGACGAAGGTGCTGCCGGGCGCGCTGAACCCGAGCGAGATCTACTCGCGCCTCAGCGAGCCGTTCGGCTACTGGAACAGCGTCGGGCTCGCCGCAGCACTCGGGGTCCCGGGCTGTCTGTGGCTCGGCGCCCGGCGCTGGGGCCATCAAGGGGTGAGCGCGCTCGCGTACCCCGCGCTTGGACTGCTCGTGCTGACGATCATGCTCGCCTACTCGCGCGGTGCGCTCGCGGCAGCCGTGCTGGGGGTCGCGTTCTGGTTCGCCACCGTGCCGCTGCGGCTGCGCGGGGCCGCCGTGCTGATCGTCGGCTCGTGCGGCGGGGCGCTCATGGCGGCGTGGGCGCTGTCGCAGGACACGCTGACGAGCGACCGGGTCCCGGTCGAGCTGCGCACGCAGGCCGGACACCAGCTCGGACTGCTCGTCGTCGTGATGCTCGGCCTGCTCACGCTCGCCGGGCTCGCGGTGAACTTCGCGCTCGCGGGACACCGCCCGCACCCGCGAACGCGCCGGCGCGTCGGAACCGGGCTGCTCGTCGCGCTCGCGCTCGTCCCCGTCGGCGTGGGGATCGCGCTCGCCGCACGCCCGCAGGGGCTGGGCGGGTCGATCTCCGACGCGTGGACGTCGCTCACCGACCCGAACGCGCGCATCCCGAGCAACGACCCCAGCCGCCTGACCGCCGCCGGCAGCGTGCGCGCGCGCTACTGGAACGAGGCGCTTCAGATCTTCGAGGACAACCCCGTCAAGGGCGTGGGCGCGGACGGCTTCGCGACAGTACGCAAGCGATACCGCACGGCGGACGGGGCCGTTCGCCACGCGCACGGCTACGTCGTGCAGACGCTGGCGGACCTCGGAATCCTCGGCCTGCTCGCCAGCCTCGCGCTCGCGGGCGCGTGGCTCGTGAGCGCGGCGCGCGCGACCGGCCTGCGGCGTCGCGACCGCGGTTCCCCGTTCCCGGCCGAGCGCATCGGGCTGCTGACGCTCGCCGCGATCGTCCTCGTGTTCGCCGCGCACTCGCTCGTGGACTGGACGTGGTTCGTGCCCGCCAACGCGATCGTCGCGATCATCGCTGCGGGCTGGATCGCGGGCCGCGGGCCGCTGGCCGCGCGCGAGGACCCGTCTCCCCCACCGCGCGTGGGGTTCGCCGAGCGTGTCCGCGCCGGTTTTGGCGAGCGGCCACGGGCGATCGCCGCGACCACGGTGGTGGTGATCGCGCTCATCGCCGCCTGGACGGCCTGGCAGCCGCTGCGCGCCGTCAACGCCGGCCAGGACGCGATCGTGTCGCTCGAGCGCGGCGACGGCGCCAGGGCACGCTCGCAAGCTCTCGCCGCCCACCACCGCAATCCGCTTTCGATCGACCCGCTCATCCAGCTCTCCACGATCGAATCCGTACAAGGGCGCAAGAACGAGGCCCGCCGTGCGTTGGAGCAGGCAGTGCGCCTGCAGCCAGCCAATCCCCAATCCTGGCTGGCGCTCGCCCATTTCGAACTCGACGACCTCGACCGCCCCGCCGTGGCGCTGACGGCAATTCGCCCCGCCCTGTACCTTGACCCCCGCTCTTCTGACGCGGTTGCGGTGTTCCTAGCCGCGAAGCGCAGGGCAGGCTCCTCTCAATGAGAACACTCCGACTCCTCATCGCAGCCGCGGTCTTGCTCGCGGTTTCACCGGCCGTCGCCTCCGCGTCCAAGACGCAGGAATCGATGTTCCAGGACGACCCGCTGCTCGTCGGCACGAAGGCGAGCACGACGATGATCCCGACGCTCGACGAGCTCAAGACGCTCGGGGTCGATCGCATCCGGGTCTCGCTGTTCTGGTCGGACGTCGCGCCGGAGAACACGCAGCCGCAGAAGCCGAACTTCGACTCGAGCGACCCGGGCGCCTATCCCACGGGCAGCTGGGACAAGTTCGACCGGCTCCTCGTCGCGGCCAAGGAGCGCGGGATCTTCGTGAACGTGAACGTCACCGCCCCGCTGCCGCGCTGGGGCTCCATGGGCGCGTCGCCGCGACCGGAGATCCAGGACACCTTCAAGCCCGACCCGGTCGAGTTCGGCCGCTTCGTCGCCGCCGCCGGCAAGCGCTACAGCGGCGACTACCAGGGCCTGCCGCGCGTGGACTACTGGTCGATCTACAACGAGCCCAACCAGGGCGGCTGGCTCACGCCGCAATGGAAGCCCGATCCGCGCGCGCCGTCGAAGTTCGTCGAGGCCTCACCGGAGCTCTATCGCAACCTGCTGCGCACGTCCTACCAGGCGCTCGCCGACACCGGCCACGGCGCGGACACGATCCTCATCGGCGACACCGCACCGAAGGGCCTGAAGAACCGCAAGGGCTTCGCGATCTCGCTCGACGCCATGAAGTTCCTGCGCGGCCTGTACTGCGTCGACAAGAACCGCCAGCCCTACAAGGGCACGTCCGCCACGGTCCGCGGCTGCCCGGCGAGCGGCGCACAGTTCGTCGCCGACAACCCGGCGCTCTTCAAGGCGACCGGCTACGCCCATCACCCCTACGAGCTCTACCTCGCGCCGAACCGCAAGGCCGCCGGCAAGGACTGGATCACGATCGCGAACCTGCCGACGCTGACCGCCGAGCTCAAGGCGCTCTACCAGCGCTACCACCAGAAGCCACAGACCGCGCGCGGCACGCCGCTGTACCTGACCGAGTACGGCTACCAGACGCCGCCCGACCCGCTCGGCATCCCCCTCGCCCGCCAGGCCGCGTACATCAACCAGGCCGAGCAGATCGCCTACCGCAACCCGCTCGTGCGCACGCTGTGCCAGTTCCTGCTCGTCGACCAGCCGCCGGTTGCCGGGGTCGCCAACAACCGCATCGCCTATCGCACGTTCCAGAGCGGCCTGCGCAAGCTCGGCGGCAAGAAGAAGCCGGCCTACCGGGCGTACGTGACGCCGATCTTCGTCAGCAAGACGCGCGTGCGGCGCGGCCAGAGTGCCAAGCTGTTCGGCCTGCTGCGCACGGCGGACCCGGCGAAGCCGGTGAAGGTCCAGATCCAGTTCCGCGCGAAGGGCTCGACGAAATGGAAGACGCGCAAGACCGTGTCGACGGCCGCGCCGCGCCATTACCTGAGCGCGAAGGTCGCGATCCGCAGCGCGGGCGCCGTCCGGCTGAGCTGGAAGAACGGCACGACCCAGGTCACGAGCCGCTCGGTCACCGTCGCGATCCGGCGCTGAATCTCAGCCCGCGACACGCCCCGCCGGCGCGGCCGCCGGCGGCGGAGCCTCGGTGTCGACGAGCTCGGGCGGCAGCGACCCGGGCCCGCCCATCTCCCGCACGCTGACGAGCAGCTGCTCGTACTCGTCGGTGACGGCATCCCAGGAGTAGCGCCGGGCGCGCTCGCGGGCCCGGTCGCGGTAGTGCTCGACGAGCTCGGGCTCGTCGAAGAGACGTTCGAGCTGCGCGGTGAGCGACATCACGCCGCCCTTGCCCGAGAACGTCATGCCGGCATCGCCGACGGTCTCGACGTTGGGCGCGTGGTCGTTGACGAGCACGCAGTTGCCCGCTGCGAGAGCCTCGAGGATGACCGGGTGCGTGCCGCCGACCTCGGTCGGGGCGCAGAAGACGTAGGCGTGGCGCTGGAGCTCCCAGTACCCGCGCCCGAACACGTAGCCGGGGAACACGACCCGGGGATCGCCCGCGCGCTGGACCTGCTTGATGTACTCGTGCGCGTACGGCGCGCCGCCGACGACGACGAGCTTCATCCCCCGCGCGCGCTCCCCGGAGATCCGCGAGAAGGCCTCGACGAGCACGTGCGGGTTGTTCTCCGGTTCCAGACGGCCGACGAACAGCACGTACTTGCGCGGCTCGAGGCCGAGGCGCTCGAGCGTCGCGGTCCCGGTGTGGCCGGGATCCTCCACGCCGTAGGGCACCACGCCGATGCGCCGCCCGTAGCGCTGCTCGAAGATCTCGGCGACCGCGTGGGAGTCCGTGATCGCGGTGTCCGCCCAGCGCGGCGCGTTGCGCTCCGCGAAGCGCAGATAGGCCTTGGCGAGCGCCGGCCACTTGGAGCGGTCGGAGTCCAGGCCGTCGACGTTGATGATCGTCGGGATCCCCGCGCTGCGCGTGAGCAGGCACATCGGGCTGTTGCCCGCGATGAAGAACAGCGCGACGTCGGGCTTGACCCGGCGCGCGGCGTGCACGGCCGACAGGAGCGTGTGGCTGAACGTGTCGAAGTACTTGTTGCGCACCGCGGGCAGGTGGACCAGGCGGGCGCCCTTGTGCATCTTCAGCCGGCGGTCGACGACATGCGGGCGGCAGTAGACGATGACCTCGTGGCCGCGCTCGGTCAGACGGCTGGCCAGCTGCTCGGCGGCCGTCTCGAAACCGCTGTAAGACGCGGGGATGCCGCGCGTGCCGAGGATCGCAACCTTCATGAACTGACAGCGAGGGTATAGGCCTCGATGTGCCTGCGCGCCGAGGCGCGCCAGGAGAACCCGGCCGCACGCTCCCGCCCGCGACGGGCGAGCGCCGCCCGCGCGGGCGGGTCGGTGGCGAGCGCGCCGAGCTGCTCCGCCAGGCCCGCCGGGTCGTAGGGATCGAAGAAGCGCGCCGCGTCCGCGCACGTCTCGACGGTGCCGGGAGAGCGCGCCGCGAGCACCGGCACGCCGACGCTCATCGCCTCGAGCACCGTGAGGCCGAAGCCCTCGTACAGCGATGGGTGCACGAGCGCCGCGGCCGCGCCGAGCAGGGCGGGGATGTCGGGGGTGTGCTCGTGGCGCACGCCCTCCTGTGGCTCCGGCGGGCGCGCGATCCGCCCGGCGAGCACGAGCTCCAGCGCCGCCGGCCCGGCCTGCGCGTGGTAGCGGGCGTAGGCATCTCGCAGCACGCCCAGGTTCTTGCGCGGCTCGTCGTCGCCGATGTAGAGGAAGTGGCGCGGCGCGACGGGACGCACCTCGGGCTCCTGCCCGGGCCCGAGCGGCGCGACGACGATCCGCGCGGGATCCACCCCCCAGCGCGCCTGTGCGTCCAGGCGCGTCGTGTTCGACAGGCACACGACGGCCTGCGCGCCGCGGGCGGCGTGGCGGTGCGTGCGCGACGCCCAGTGCCGAAAGGCGGGCGCGAAGTGCTCGGGCAGCCGCTCGAACGCGAGATCCTGGACCGTCACCACCTGCGGGCAGGGCGCGCGCTCCGCGACCGTCGGCAGCGGATGGTGCAGGACGTCGGCGCCCGCCTCCCGCGCTCGGCGAGGCAGCTCGACCTGGGTCCACCACTGGTCGAGCGCGAGGTTGCGCACGCTGCCCATCCCGCCGCCCGCCGGCGCGGGACGCCGCTCGTTCGCCGCCTCCACGACGTCAACGTCCTCCGCGCGCAGCGCGGCCGCGAGCCGGTCGAGATACACGCCGGTGCCGCTGGGTCCCCGCCGCGCGTACGTCGTGTCGAGCAGCACGCGCATCTCAGGGCACGATACGCATCGTGATGCGAGGCTCCCCGCATGGGATCGCGCTCGGCCGCATACCGTCGGCGGCGTGAGGCGGCGCTGCGGCCCGCGAGGGCGGGCTGACGTGCGGTCCGTGTCGAATAAAGGTCGGATACCGACCACTATTCGACATGCACGCTCTCCGGCGCCCCGGCTGGCCCTCGCTGCCGTTCGCTAACCCCGCCGCGCCACCACACAGATCACCGACCGAAACCCCGGCGCCCCGCCCCGCAGCGCCATCTCCTCCACGCCGAACCCGAAGTCCGCCAGCAGCGCCCGCAGCGTCGACGGCGAGTAGAAGCGCACGTGATCTGAGCGCGGCTCGAAGTGATCGGCGAACGCCCGCCGGCTGAACGCCAGGCGCAGCAGCGTTCCGGACCCGTGGTGCGGCGTCGTCACCAGCAGCGTGCCGCCCGGGCGCAGCACGCGCCGCACCTCAGACAGCCACGGCGCGACGTCGGCGACGTGCTCGATGACCTCGCCCGCCCAGACGACGTCGGCGACCGCATCCTCGACCGGCAGCGGCCCGCCCGCGGCCCACAGCCGGAAGTCGCCCTCGGGCAGCCGCGCGCGAGCCCGCCGCAGCGCCTCCGCGGCGACATCGACGCCGATCGGCCGCGCGCCGGCCTGAACCAGCGCGGCGCTGAACTCCCCCGCGCCGCAGCCCAGATCGACGACGACCTCGTCGGGCGCGACGTGCGCGAGCAGGAAGGACCGCCGCATCGCGAAGTGCTCCGGGGTCGCGTCGAGCGGCACGCCCTCCCAGATCGCGTCGTGGAGCTCCATGGACATGCTCGCGGCGACATTAGTGGCAGCATGGACGGCGGTGAGGATCCTCGGCGTGTGTGCCGCCGCCCATCCGGGTGGCGCGGAGAATGCCCTGCTGCGCCTCGGACGCAGGCTGGTGGCGCGCGGGCACGAGCTGGCGCTCGCCACGCCCGAGCCCGGGCCGCTCGACGGCGCCGGTTTTCCGGTCGTCCACCTTGCGCTCGGCGGCCTGCAGCGCGGCGCGGGCGCGCGCGCGGTCCGCAGCTGGCCGCGGGCGCGTCAGCTCGCCCGCCACGCCGACGTCGTCTACCTCAACGGCACCGTCTGCGGTCGCCTGCTGCCCGCGCTCGGCGGACATCCGACGATCCTGCACGTGCACGACATCGTCGAGCGCGTCCCGTTCTTCTGGTCGCGCGCGGACGCCGTGCTGGCGACCTCGAGCGCGGTCGCGCGCAGCCTCGGCGAGCTGCGCTCGCAGGTCGTCCACCCCCCGATCGAGCTCGACGTCACCCAGACGCCCGCGCCGTGGGCCTCTGGCGGCGGACCGGTCGTGGGCTTCGTGGGGCGCCTCGAGCCGCGCAAGGGCGCCCTCGACCTCGTGCGGGCGGTCCCGGCGATCCGCGCGGCCGCGCCCGGCGCGCGCATCGTCTTCGTGGGCGACGATCCCTACGACGACGACCGCGACGACTACGCCGGGCAGGTGCGCTCGGCACCGGATATCGAGCACGTCGGTCGCGTGGACGACGCCGCCGCGATCATGAGCCACCTGGACGTCCTCGTGATGCCGTCGCGCCAGGAGCCGTTCGGAATGGTGCTCGGCGAGGCGATGGCCGCCGGAACCCCGGTCGTGGCGACCCGCGTCGGCGGCGTCGCAGAGATCGTCGACGACGGCGTGACCGGCCGTCTCGTCGAGCCCGGCCGGCCGGCCGAGCTCGCCGCGGCGGTCCTCGACGTCCTCTCCCGGCGCGAACAGATGGGCGCGGCGGCGCGGCAGCGCGTACGCCGCTTCGGGGCCGACGGGTTCGCCGACCGCGTCGAGGCGATCCTCCTCGAGGTCGCGGGAGCGACGCGACCGCGCGGCACCGCTGCCCCAGTCCGGGCGCCCGCGTCGTGAGGCTCGCCTTCGACGCCCGAGCGGTCGACGGCGGAAGCGGCATCGGCCGGTACACGAGCTGCCTGCTCGCCGCGCTGCACGAGACGCGTGGCGACAGCGAGATCGTCGAAAGCCATCGCGCCCGCCACGCGCACGTCTTCCACTCGCCGTGGATCGACGGTGCCCTGCTGCGCCCCCCGATCCCGCAGGTCGTGACGTTGCACGACGTCGTGCCGCTCAAGCGCCGCAGCGAGTATCTGCGTACGGGCATCCGGTTTCGCCTGCGCTATCTCGCCGTCGAGCGCTCGACGCGTTTGATCGTGCCGACCGCGTTCGTCGCGGACGAGACGGTCGAGCACCTCGGCTTCCCGCGCGAGCGGATCGTCGTCGTCCCCGAGGCCGCGGCGCCGTCGTTCGCGCCGCGCGATGCCGGCGAGGTCGCCGCGGCACGCGAGCGCCACGGCCTGCCCGCGGACTACCTGCTCTGGGTCGGTGGACTGCAGACGCCCGATCCGCGCAAGCGCGTGGCGGCGCTCGCGCGCGTGCCGCGCGAGCTGGCGCTCGTGCTCGTCGGCCCGACGAAGCCGTGGGCCCACGAGCTGCCCGGCGTCATCCTGACCGGGCGCGTCTCCGACGACGACCTCGCCGCGATCTACAGCGGCGCGCGCGCCCTCGTGTTCCCGTCCGACGACGAGGGCTTCGGCCTGCCGCCGGTCGAGGCACTGGCGTGCGGGACGCCCGTCGTGGTGTCCGATCTGCCGGTGCTGCGTGAGGTCCTCGGCGACCGCGCGACGTTCGTCGCTGCGGATGACCTCGAGGGACTGCTCGCGGCCGCAGCCGCGGCGACCCGGCCCGCGCCCGCGCCGTCGCGCTGGACGTGGCAGGACGCCGCACGCGCCACGTGGGAGGTCTACGAGGACGCTCGCTCTCACAACAGCTCCTCGTAGACCGCGACCGTCTCCTCCGCGGTCCGCGTCCACGACAGCTCGCTCACCCGCTCGTACCCGCGAGCTATGAGCTCGGCGCGGCGCTCGGCGTCGGCGAGCACCCGCCGGATCGCCGCCGCCATCTCCGTGACGTCCAGCGGATCGAAGTACTCCGCGGCGTCTCCCGCGGTTTCCGGCAATGCGGTCGCGCGCGCGGCGACGACGGGCACGCCGCGGGCCATGGCCTCGACGAGCACGAGCCCGAAGCCCTCATACAGCGACGGGTACACGAGCGCATCGGCTCCGCGCATGAGCGCATCCAGCCGCGCATCGGAGACGTACCCGGTCAGCTCCACCGGCTCGCCGCCCGACGCAGCCAGCACGCGCTCGCCCTCGCCGCTGTCGACGCCGGCCAGCACGAGCCGGTGCTCGAGTCCCTCCCGCCGCAGGGCGCGGAACGCCTCGACGAGCCGCAACAGGTTCTTCTTGGGCCGCAGATCGCCGACCGCGAGCAGATAGGGCCCGTCCTCTGACGGCGGCCGCGCGTCCCCGATCGGCAGCGACGGCGCCTCGGTGACCACGCGCACGCGCTCCTCGTCGACGCCGTACCGGCGCACGACATCCGCCGCGGTGAAGTTCGAGACGCAGATGACGCGCTGCGCGGAGCGCGCGGCCCGGGGGGTGAAGGTGCGGTACTTCCAGCCGGTGCGCGGCGCGAAGTCCTCGGGAAAGAGCTCGAAGGCCAGGTCGTGGATCGTCACGACGCCGGGACAGGGCCGGATGAGCGGCAGAAAGCAGTTCGGCGCGTGGACCAGCGACGCGCGGGTGGCGGCGAGCCGCAGCGGCAGGGCGACCTGCTCGAAGAGCACCTCGGGGCCGGCCCCTCCGCGCTTGACGACGCGGTAGCCGAGGTCGTCGCGCCGCGGCAGCGCGTCGACGAGCTCGCGCACGTAGCGGCCCCACCCGCGCAGCTCGGGCGCGAACGCGTCCCGGGCGTCGATGACGATGGTTGGCACGGCGGCAACCATGTCAGGCCGCGTCAGGCCTGCGCGCCTGCGGGCTTGCGCCACACGAACAGGTGGCCGTGCTCCTCGCCGCGCAGGCCCAGTTCGCGGATCGCTTCGGTGACCTGCGGATAGTCCGGGTCCTGCCAGTCGTGGAAGGCGATCAGGCCGCCCGGAGCCAGCGAGCGCTCCCAGATGCGGAAGGTGTGGATCGTCTCGGCGCGCTCGTGCGAGGAGTCGATGAACACGGCGTCCACCTCCGGCGGATGGGCGGGGCCGAGGCCGCCGGGACGGTCGTAGAGGTGCACCCGGGCGCGATCGGCGGGCGACAGCAGCGCGAGGTAGCGCTCGCGCATCGGGTGCGCCGTGAGGTCCCAGCTGTGCACCTCGCGCTCGGGGTCCGCGAGCGCGAGGCACGAGGTCGTCCACGCGGCGGCCGTGCCGACCTCGGCGACACGGCGGGCGCCGTCGACGGCGCCGAGCAGCTCGCGCAGCTCCGCAGGCCGGCACGCGACGTCGATGCTCCAGGTGTCGTTGGCCGCGCGCGCAGCGCGCAGCGCCCGCACCCAGAAACGCGCGACGGGCCGCGGAAGACGGGCGAGGTTCACCGATTGAAGCGCCAGCCGCTCCAGGCGCTTGACGGCTGAGCGGCGGTCGTCGGACCGAAACAAACCCAGGTGGCCGCTCATGCGCGAGGCGCACTATACGTACTAAAGTCCCCGCCAGTGACCGGGACCCAGGGAGTCGAGGCGCCGCTGCTCGACGCACGTTATTCGCGGATCTTCGAGATCCCGATCGAGCTCGGCGAGCCCTCCGAGCTGCTCGCGCGGATCACCGGCTGGGTGAATTCCGGGGGCCCGACGAAACGCGTGACCTACGTCAACGCGCACGTGCTCAACCAGTCGCGCGAGGACCCGGAGCTGCGGGCCACGTTCGACGAGGCCGACCTCATCTACTGCGACGGCTACGGCGTGCGGCTGGCCGCGAAGGCGCTCTCGACCGAGATCCCGCACCGCATGACCGGCGCCGACTGGGTCTGGGACCTCGCCGCCCTGTGCGAGCAGCAGGACCATTCGGTGTACCTGCTCGGCTGCGAGCCCGGCGTGGCGGCACAGGCGGGCCGGCGGCTGCTGCGCGCGCATCCGAACCTGCGGATCGTGGGCACGCATCACGGCTACTTCGAGATCGGCTCGGGCCACGACGAGCGGGTCATCGAGCACATCAACACCTGCCGGCCGGACATCCTGCTCGTCGGCATGGGAACGCCGAAGCAGGAGCTTTGGGCGCAGCGCACCGTCGACCGCCTCGACTGCCGCGTGCTGTGGAACGTCGGGGCGCTCTTCGACTATGTCTCCGGGCGCGTGCCGCGCGCTCCGGCCTCGCTGGCGGACAATGGACTGGAATGGATCTTCAGACTCGCGATCGAGCCGAAGCGGATGTGGCGCAGGTATCTGGTGGGCAACCCGGTTTTCCTCAGCCGGGTGATGGCGCAGGCCCGTCAGCGTCACGCCGCCGGCGGCTGACCAAGCCCTCCGAGCGCGGGCTCGCCTGGCTCGCGCTCATCGGCGCGGCGGCGGTCGCGCTCGACCTCGCCAAGAACGCGGGCGTCGTCGGCGTGGGCGCGGTGCTCCCCGCCGTGCACGTCACGCTCGTCGCGGTCGCCCTGTTCGCCATCACGGGCTTCGGCCCGGTCGCCCTCCTGCTGCCCGATCGCCTGCGCCGCCACGAGCTGCTCTGGGTGCTGCCGGCCGGCGCCGCGGCCACGGCGCTCGAACTCGCGGTGCTGGGCTACCTGTACGTGCCCTTCGACATCGCGCTCGCGATCGTCCTGGCCGGCAGCCTGGGACTGGCGATCTTCGCCTGGCGGCGGACGCCGGCGATGCGCGTCAGCCGTGCCGGCGGACCGGCGGGAACGTCCTGGCGGGTCATCGCCGTCCCGCTGTGCATCGCCCTGCTGATCGGCGCCATCGCGCTCATCCCGATGTTCCGCGGCGGCTTTGCGACCGTCATCGGCAACGGGTCAGACGCGACGCTTGCCGTCGGCAGCGCACAGCTGCTCCAGAGCCATCACCCCAACGCCGTCGCGCCGAAGGAGCCGATCGACCAGATCCCGCTCGCCTGGCGCTCCAAGCCGCCGATCTACTTCGCCTACGGCGCGGTCGCGCGGCTTTCGGGCATGGAGCCCTACGCGGTCATCGCGCCGCTGGCCGCGCTGCTGCTGGGAATGGCGGCCATCGGCTTCTGGCTGATGGCGCGCGACCTGCTCGGCGCCGGGCTGTTCACCGCCGGGGCGGTGATGGGCCTCATCGGGCTCAACCGGATCGTGCTCCACACGGTCATGCATCCGTACTTCAACCAGACGTGGGGCTTCTTCGCGATGCCGTTCGCGATCGTGCTCGCGCGGCATGCCGTGCGACGACCGACGCGCGGCGGCATCGCGATGCTCGTCGCGTTCACCGCCCTGGTCGGCTTCGCCTACCCGCTCGCGCTGCCGATCCCGGTCATCGCCACGCTCGCCTTCTACCGCTTCGAGCGCATCCGCCGCGGCCTGCCCGTGTGGCGACGCCCGCGCCTGCGCAGCCGCCGCCAGCTCATCTGGATCGTGCCGCTGTGCATCCTCGCGCTGCCCCTGGTGCGCGGGATCCTGGAGAAGTCCGCCGGCTCGGTGCGCGTGCTGACCCCGGGCTACACGCTGACCTCGTGGGGCGGTGACCTGCTCGGGTTCTACGCGGAGCGCTGGTTCTTCGGGATCCAGGAACTCGGGCCGGCGTTCATCGCGATGCCGCTCATCGCCTACGGCACGTTCCTCGCGCTGCGCCGTCTGCCGCGCGACGTCAGCTGGGGTCTGGGCGCGGCGATGATCTTCGGGGTGGGCGCGGCGCTGTACTTCCGGCCCCGCGCCGAGGGCTGGTACTTCCATTACAAGGCGCTCGCCTTCATCGCCCCGGTCATCGTCACCGTCGCCGCGGTCGGCCTTGGCCGCCTGCGGTTGCGCTGGCTGGTGGTCGTCGCGCTGCTGTTCCTCCTCGCCACCGCGCGAAACTCCGCGCAATATGAGCTGAGCGTCACCTACGGCCAGCTCACGGCCGACCTGCTCGAGGTCAAGAAGGTAGACAAGCGGCTGCCGCCCGGCGCCTCGGTGCGGCTCGACATGATGCCCAACGGCCGGATGCAGTGGGCGGGCTACATGCTCTCGTCGCAGCCGCTGTGCTCGCAGCTTCCGATCATCAACACCGCGTACCCGCACGTGGCGATCTCGCGCGCGGCCGACTACGTGCTCGTCGACCGCGACCTGCGAAAGCCGTTCGACGCGGTCGGGCCGCCTGTCATGCGGCTCATGAGCTTCGACCTGTACCACCTGCGCCCGGGGTTGCCGGGAGGCGACCGCTGCTCGCGGACGATGGTGCAGACCATCGGGCTGGCGCAGTTGAAGTGACGCCGCTCCGGGCCGGTGCACGGTTCCCTTCGAAACCCCTTAGATCCGGCGCCTAACCTGCCGAGGTGAGATGAAGGTCCTCGTGGTCGACGACGAGCCCGGGGTGCGATCCGCACTCGAGCGAGCGCTCGCCCTCGAGCGCCACGACGTGCGCCTCGCCGAGGACGGCCAGGAGGCGCTGGACGCGCTCGCGGCGGGCGCGGTCGACGCGATCGTGCTCGACGTCGGAATGCCGCGCGTCGACGGCCTGGAGGTGTGCCGCCGCCTGCGCGCCGCCGGCGACCGCACGCCGGTGCTCATGCTCACCGCCCGTGATGCGATCGACGACCGCGTCGACGGCCTGGACGCGGGCGCGGACGACTACCTCGTCAAGCCGTTCGCGTTGCGCGAGCTGCAGGCGCGACTGCGAGCGCTGCTGCGCCGCGTCGAGACCGGCGGGCCGGCGCTGGCCTTCGGCGACCTCGTCCTCGACACGTCCGCGCACGAGGTCCACCGTGGCCAACGGCTGATCGAGCTCTCGCGCACCGAGTTCACGCTGCTCGAGCTGTTCCTCGAGCACCCCCGCCAGGTGCTCACGCGCTCGACGCTCTTCGAGCGCGTGTGGGGCTATGACTTCGGGGCGACCTCGAACGCGCTGGGCGTCTACATCGGCTACCTGCGCCGCAAGACCGAGGCCGGTGGCGAGCGCCGGCTGCTGCACACCGTGCGCGGCGTCGGCTACGTCCTGCGCGAGCCCTAGCCCACGAGATCCCGTTGCCGCTGCGCCACCGCCTCACGCTCCTCGCCGCCGGGATCGTCGGCGTGACCGTCGTGCTCGTCTCGATCGTCGCCTACGTCGCGCTGCGCAGCGAGCTGCGCAGCCAGGTCGACGACGCGCTCACCGCCCAGTACCAGCGCGTCCGCACCGTGGGCGAGCGCTTCGGCGCGGGCGAGGCGCTCCAGGTGCCGGCGCCCCCGCTACGCGCGGGCGAGCCCGCCGGACCGACGCAGCTGCTCAACCCCAACGGCGAGGTCCTGCGCCGCATCGACAGCAACCTGCGGGTGCCCGTCGACGCGAGCGACCGCGCGGTGGCGGCCAGCCAGTCCGAGCGGGCACTCCTGCGCGACACCCACGTCGACGGCGTGCACGTGCGCGCGCTGACGGTCGGGCTGCCCGGCGGCGGGGCGATCCAGGTCGTGCGCAGCCTGAACAACGTCGACTCGACGCTCAGTCGCCTGCGCCTCGTCCTCCTGCTGCTGTGCGGCGCCGGCACCTTGCTCGCCGCGGCCCTCGGGCGCGCGTTCAGCCGCCGCGTGATCCAGCCCGTGAGCGACCTCACCGCCGCGGCGGAGCACATCACGCAAACCGAGGATCTCGCACGTCGCATCGAGGTCCCCGGCGACGACGAGGTCGGCCGGATGGCCGCGCGCTTCAACACGATGCTCGACACGCTCGAGGCCTCTCGCCGCGCGCTCGACGACTCCGTCGGTGCGCAGCGCCAGCTCGTCGCCGACGCGTCGCATGAGCTGCGCACGCCGGTGACGTCGCTGCGCACGAACATCGAGGTCCTGCTCGCCGGCGGCGAGCTGCCCGACGAGGACCGCCGCCGGCTGCTGGAGGATGTCCGCGCCGAGACAGAGGAGCTGACCGCGCTGATCACCGACGTCATCGAGCTCGCGCGCGGGGAGGAGCCGCTGTCGGGCGTCGACGAGGTGCAGCTCGACGCCGTCGTGCAGGAGTCGCTGGGCCGCGCGCGGCGCCGGCGGCCCGCCGTGACCTACGAGGCCGAGCTCGAGCCGACGGTCGTCGAGGGCCTGCCCGAGCGACTCGGCCGCGCGGTGGACAACCTGCTCGACAACGCCGGGAAGTACAGCCCGGCGGGCTCCTCGGTGCAGGTCGTCCTGCGCGGCGGCGAGCTGACGATCCGCGATCACGGCCCGGGCATCCCGGAGGCCGACCGGCCCCACGTCTTCGACCGCTTCTATCGCGGCGCGACCGCGCGCGGGCGCGCGGGCTCCGGGCTCGGCCTGGCGATCGTGCGCCAGGTCGTCGAGACGCACGGCGGCACGATCGCGGTCGAGGAGGCGGCGGGCGGCGGCGCGCTGTTCAGGCTGCGGCTGGAGGCCCTGGCTGCCGAGCCGCAGGACGACGCGCCGCAGCCGGCTCCGGTGACGCCACGAGCCTGAGGTGCCCGCGGCGCGGCTCGAGGCGCCGCCAGGGACGAGGCTCGTCGACGAACGTGTCGCGTGACACGGCCTCGAGCCGGCGGGGGAGTTCGGTGACGGTGGGCGTGGTCATGTCGATGCTCACAGGAGTCGGGACGGGGCATCGAAATACGTTCGCGAGGTGCGTCGCAGAGGGGGCTCAGCCCGCGAGCGCGAAGGTCATACGGAGTCGGACCCCTGCCCGGTCGTCGCGATCCTCGATGTCGAGGTGGTCGGCCATCTGGGCGATGAGCGGCAGGCCGATGCCGAGCCCTGGGCTGTCAAGGCGCGGCCGCATGCCGCTTCCCTCGTCGGTGACGACGACGACGAGCGCGTCCTCGGTCGGCCACGCCTCGACCGTGACCGGACCCGGCTCCGAGCGCCCGAGGTACGCATGCAGGACGGAGTTGCTGAGTGCCTCGGAGACGGCCAGCGCGATGTGCTCGCACTCCTCGCGGGAGGCGCCGCGGTCAAGCGCGAAGCCCACGACCGACGCCCGTAGGGCGCCGATGTGCTCTGGCAACGCTGGGCGCTGCTCGTGAAGGCGCTTGTTCACGCTGGCCCGCCCTCCCCCCGGTGAGTCTCGCTGCATCTGTTGTGGATCACATGATGACGGACGCACGCCGTTGCGCCGCGCCTGCTTCACCGCGGTCACGGGAGAAGCACGCCGCTGACGAGCGCCGCCCAGGTCTGCGGGCCCACAACGCCGTCGACAACCAGCCCGGCGTCGCCCTGGAATCCGCGCACGGCCATGTCGGTCTCGGCTCCGAACGCTCCGTCCACCGTGAGGCCGATCGTGGTCCCCGCGAGCTGGCGCACGTTGAACTCCTCCTGCACACCGCGCACCGCGTCACCGCGACTGCCGCGCTGCACGACGACGACGAGCGCCTCCCACGTCTTCGGCCCGACGCCGCCGTGGACCGCGAGATGCTTGCGCTTCTGAAATGCGCGCACGGCCTTTTCGACGGCGATGCCGAAGCTGCCGTCGATCGCGACGCTGTGGCCGTTGGCGCGCAGCAGGTACTGCATCGTGGCGACGGGATGGTCGTGGCTGCCGCGCGTGAGCAGCGGCCAGGGGATGATCGTGGCGGTCATGTTCATGGCAGGTCTCCAGGCGTGACGAGAGGGTCGGTGCCCTAGAGAGCATCGAGGCGCTCGCCTGATACGCCCTGCGATGATCGAGCTCGAGATGGCCGATCCCCTTGCAGAGCACGGGCGCAGCGATCGCACGCGCTTCGCGCTCGCCGCGACGCTGCTGCCCCCGCGCTGGCGCCGGCGTGCGGACGTCGCCTTTCAGCGCGGCGGCAACGGTGTGCTCTACGGGATGGCGTCCGGCCTGCGCTTCCCGGCGCGCGCGACGCCGCCCTCCCACGCCCACGCCCGGCTCATCCTCGTCGGCCACCTCGACGTGCCCGTCCAAGAGGCGATGCGCCGGACGGTCCCGGCCGGCGGCGTGGTCTACGACATCGGCGCGAACGTCGGCTTCTTCACCGTGCTCGCCGCCCGCATGGTCGGCGAGGGCGGCCGCGTGCTCGCGTTCGAGCCCATCGAGGCGACGGCGGCGCTGGCACGCGAGGCCGCCGTGCGCAGCGGCCTCGCGGACCGCGTCGAGGTCCGCACGGCCGCGGTGGGCGCGAACTCCGGCACCGCGCGCATGTGCAGCGTGGCGGCCGGCGGGATCTGGTCGCACCTGACGACCGTGCGCGACCCGCACCCGATGACGGTCGAGGAGGTCGAGGTCACGCTCGTGAGCCTCGACGACGTGATCGCCGACGGCGCACCGCCGCCGGACGTCATCAAGCTCGACGTCGAGGGCGCCGAGGGCGACGTCCTGCGCGGCGCCAAGCGCCTGCTGGCCGAGCACCGCCCGGTCATCGTGTGCGAGATGCACGGAACCAACGCGGAGGTCGCCGACCTGCTCGAGGCTGCGGACTACACGCTCGAGCCGATCGACGGACCGATCCCGGTCCGCGAGGCCGGGCCGTCGCATGTGCTGGCGCGACCGCGGTAGGCCGGGAGCTCAGCTCGGCGCGTGGTTTCGGGCCGGTCGGTGTCCGAACAGCAGCGATGAAGGAAGTGGGTGCGTGGCGGCGCCGGCGGGTCGCGCGTGCCCATATGGGGTGCGTAAGTGACCGATCGATCCGGCGCAGTTCACGGGCGGTCACTTATGCGCGTATAGCGTGAGCTTCTGACCACTCGTGACACCGCGCTGCACGATCGGTCACTTATGCACGCTCCCGCGGGCGACCGGACCGCGGCGCCCCGCACTGAGCTCCGGGCGGCCCCGCACCTCATCTCCTTCATCGCTGCTGTTCGTAGCGCGCCACCGCGCGGACCCGAAGGACCGAACCGCCGAACCACCTAGGCCGCGGCGCTCGGCGCCGGCAGGTCCCCGAGGGTGGGGATCGCTGCGGGCACCGTGACCGGCTCGCCGGGGCGCACGGTGACGCGCTGACCGTCGCTGATGAGCCCGAGCGGATCACCGTCGAGCAGCCGGTAGGTCGTCGCCTCGCGCGTCATCTCGACCTCGATGCGGCTCGTGCGCACGAGCAGTCGGAAGCGCAGGGAGTCCCACTCGGCGGGTAGCCGGGGCGCGAAGCGCAGGTCGTCGCCGTCGAGGTCGCGCATACCGGCGAAGCCGTTGACGAGCGCCATCCACACGCCGCCACACGAGGCGACGTGGATGCCGTCGCCCACGTTCCCGGCGAGGTTGGCGAGGTCGACCGCGGCGCTGAGCAGGAAGTACTCGTAGGCGGCCTGCGTGTCGCCGACCTCCGAAGCCATGACCGACTGCACGCACGACGACAGCGAGGAGTCAGCGGTCGTGAGCGGGTCGTAGTACTCGAAGACGCGGCGCTTCTCCTCGTCAGAGAAACGGTCGCCCGTCAGGAACGTGGCGAGCACCACGTCGGTCTGCTTGATGACCTGATGACGGTAGATGTTGAGCGGGTGGTAGTGCAGCAGCAGCGGGTAGTGATCGACCGGCGTGCCGTCGAAGTCCCACGGCTTGCGGTTGAGGAAGTGCTCGTCCTGGAGCAGCACGCCGGCGCGCTCGTCGTAGGGGATGAACATCTTCTCGGCGGCGCGACACCATTCCGTGGGTTCCTGCGGCTCGATCTTCAGGCGCGCGACGAGCCGGGCGTACGCCTCGGGATCTGAGCCCTCGAGCAGCTGCAGGCCCTCGGCCGCGGCGGCGAGGTTCTCGCGCGCCATGAGGTTCGTGTACGCGTTGTTGTCGACGACCGCGGAGTACTCGTCGGGCCCGGTCACCCCCTGGATGCAGAACTGCCCGTCGCGGCGCACGGAGAAGAAGCCCAGGTCGGCCCAGAAGCGCGCGGTCTCGACGAGGATCTCGACGCCTTCGCGGGCGAGGAACTCCTCGTCGCCGGTGACGCGCACGAACTGCCGCACGGCGAAGGAGATCGCGGCGTTGATGTGGTACTGGGCGGTCCCGGCGGCGTAGTACGCCGACGCCTCCTCCCCGGAGATCGTGCGCCACGGAAAGAGCGCGCCGCGGTGGCCGAGCTGCTGCGCGCGGCGGCGGGCCGCGTCGAGCATCTCGTAGCGGAAGTGCAGCAGGCGGCGCGCGACGTGCGGCTGCGTGTACGTCAGCACGGGCAGGACGTAGATCTCCGTGTCCCAGAAGTACTGGCCCTCGTAGCCGCGGCCCGTCAGGCCCTTCGCGCCGATGCCGTGGCCCTCGACGCGCGCGGACGCCTGGCGCACCTGGAAGAGGTTGTAGCGGACGGCCTGCTGGATGTCCGGCGGCCCGCCCACGTCGATGTCGGAGTGCTTCCAGTAGAAGTCCAGCCGCTTGCGCTGCACCTCGGCGATGCGGTCGAAGCCGTCGCTCGCGGCGCGATCGAGCGTGCGGTGCACGCGCCGCGCGAGGTCGTTCGCCGAGGCTCGCGCGTCGTGGTGGTAGCCGAGCACCTTCGTCACGCGCGCCGGCACGCCGTGCTCGGCGTCGAGGTAGAAGACGACGCGCCCCTCCTCGTTCTCGACGCTCGACTCGACGCTGTAGCGCAGCTCGGTGTCGATCGCGTGCTCCATGCCGCAGGCCAGGCCGATGGCGCTCGAGCGCGTACGCATCCCGAGCAGCACGCGCGTGCCGTCGCAGAACTTGTCGACGGGCTCGAGCGCGGACTCGTCCATGCGCACCCCGACGCGCGGGTCGTCGGTGCCCTTGGGTTGGGGCAGGTGCGTGACGAGCTCGGACGCGATCGCCAGATCCGCCGGCCCCGACAGGAGCGTGACCTCGTAGGAGATCGCGCCGAGATGGCGCCACTGCAGCGACACGAGGCGCTGCGAGCGCAGGCGCACGACCGCGCCGCGCGCCGTGCGGAAGGAGACGTCGCGCTCGAGCACAGCGCTGCGCATGTCGAGCACGCGCTCGTAGGAGAGGATCTTCGAGTCCGCCAGCACGAGCGGCTCCTCGTCGACGTAGAGCCGGATGACCGAGCCGTCGGGCGCGCTGACGATCGTCTGCCCGGTCGTCGCGAAGCCGAACGCGGCCTCGCCGTACGGAATCGGCCACGTCTCATGGAAGCCGTTGAGAAACAGGGCCGGGTCGTTGGACGGCTGCCCCTCGTCGTGCGTGCCGCGCATGCCCATATAGCCGTTGGCGACGGCGAACAGCGTCTCCTCCTCGGGTACCGCAGCGGGGGAGAACGAGCGAGACACGAGCCGCCACGGGTCGATCGGCATCGCCTCATGCGAGGGACCGGGACTGAGGCGCCGCTCGCGAATGCGCGCGAGCGTCGCGAGCCGTGCTTCGTGGACGGTCATGGGGGACGCCATGTTACGCACCCTCGAGCTATGAGAACTAGCCAGTTGATTGGCTTACGGCGAATGGTTCAGCGCAGCGATTCGAGCGCCGCGCGCAGCGCGCGCGCGGTGGGCTCGGGGGCGTAGGCCGCCACCCGTTTCGCTCCGCGCTCGCGCATCGTGGCCCGCAGCTGCGCATCACCCACGACGAGCGCCAGCAATTCGGCCGCCACGCGCTCGTCGTCGTCGCCGCCGAGTAGGAGCGCCGCGTCGCCTGCGACCTCCGGGATGCCGCCGACCGCGCGGGCGATGACGGGCACGCGGAAGTGAAACGCCTCGAGCAGCGGTATGCAGAAGCCCTCGTGCTCGGACAGGCACAGGAACGCGTGAGCCGCGCGGTAGTGCTCGGCGAGCGCGGCCCTCGTCACGCCCTGCTCGATGCTCACCGCACCCGGGGCGAGCTCGTCGGCGAGATCACGGATCGCCGCCCCGAACGTGTCGTTGACCGGCCGCCCGACGAGGACGAGGCGCGCGTCGGGCGCGTGGCGGCGGCGGTATAGCGCGAAGGCGCGAATGACCGCGTCCTGGCGCTTGTGCGGCGACAGGCGCCCGACGAAGAGCACCGTCGGCGGACCGGCCGGGTCGGGCGGCGACGCGGGCGCGCCGAGGATCGAAGGATCGAACAGGATCGGGATGACCGTCTCGGATCCGAGCTCGCGCGCGTTGAACAGCGATACGCCCGCCGTCAGGTCAGCCGCCGCGGCGAACTCCGGCAGCTGCTTTCGCCCGAGCGCGCACGACACTGCCGCCATGGGATCGTGGTCCCAGAACCAGCGGGCCGGCGTGATGTTGTGCGAGATGACGAGCTTGCGGTTGTCGAACTCGAGCGAGCGGCGCAGCCGCGGGGCATAACCGGAGTAGTGGATCAGCAGGATGTCGCCGGCGCCTGGGCGCAGCTCCCCGAGCGGCACGAACTCCTTGCCGAGCCGCGGATCCATCCGTGCCGCCGCGTCGGTGCCGGTCCAGCCCCACCCGCGAAAGTAGCCGCGAAACGCCTGCGCCTGCTCGGTGACGGCGTCGTATGGCCCCGCGCCGCTGAGGATCTGGTGGACCCTCAACTCACATCGCGATCGGCCGCGCGCGCCTCGGCCTTCGCGACGCGCTCCTCGAGCTCGGCCAGGCGCGCGACGACGTTGAGGTTGAACCGCGTCTGCTGCGCCTCCAGCTCGCCGAGGTACTGACGCAGGATGTGCAGGAGCCGGCGCTTGGCAAACGTGATCGGCGCGCCCAGCCTGCGCGTCGAGCGCATGGCGGACGGGTCAGGCTCGATCGCCGCCCACTCCATGAACTGCTCGATCGACGCGCGCTCCGTCGGCGTGACGTTCAGGCCGGCCGGAAGCGTGTCGCCGTGGCCGGCTGCGGCCTTGCGGGCGGCCGGCAGCGCGTCCTCCGGCCTCATGGCGAGGCCACCGCATCCTCGGTCCCCATGAGCTGGTGATAGAACGGCATGCCGTTGCCGACGGACCCGTCGAAGATCTTCTGGCCTCCGTCGAGCACGATCAGCCGCTCGCATGTGCGCTCGATCAGCAGCGGGTCGTGAGAGACGAGCACGAGCGTCGCCCCGGCGCCGATCTGCTCGGCCATCCGAGCCTCGCACTTGCGCTGGAAGGCCTCGTCGCCGACGGCGAGCAGCTCGTCGATGAGCAGCACGTCGGCATCAAGATGCGCGGCGATGGCGAAGCCGAGCCGCAAGAACATGCCCGTGGAATACGTGGCGACCGGCGCCTCGACGAAGTCGCCCAGCTCGGAGAACTCGATGATCGCGTCCAGACGCGACTCGATCTGCTCCCTCGAGAGCCCGTGCAACGCACCGTTGAGGAAGATGTTCTCCCGGCCCGAGAAGTCGCGGCTGAAGCCCGCTCCGAGCTCGAGCTGCGTGACGATCTGGCCGCCCACCGCGACCCGGCCCGAGTCCAGCGGCACGATGCCCGCGAGCACCCGCAGCGTCGAGGACTTGCCGGCGCCGTTGCGCCCGACGATGCCGACCGTCTCCCCCGGCTGGATCCGCAGCGAGACGTCGCTCATGGCCTGCACCGGCGGCGGGCCCGCCACGTGTTCGCGGCGAAGGAAGAGCTCCTTGAGGGTGCGGCCGCGGTCGGCGCGGATGCTGAACGCGCGGGAGGCGTTCTCGAGCACGATCTCGCCGGGCTGCACGCCGTCGCCGAGTGACGTGCTCACAGCACGACCGCCAGCTCGCCCTGCATGCGCCGGAAGAGCCACACGCCTCCGGCGAGCACGAGCGCCCCCGCGATCGCGACGTATGCGAGCACGTTGAGATCGGGCACCACGCCCCCATACAGGACGTCGCGCACCGCCACGATGAACGGCGCCACCGGGTTGATCCATTCCAGCGCGAACACCGCCGCCTTCTTCTGGGTGATGTTGTTGGGATCGAAGAAGATCGGCGAGAGGAAGAACCAGGGCAGGAGCGCGGCCGTCAGGATCGGCGCCACGTCGCGGAAGTAGGCGTGCAGGACCGCGACGGCGAACGCGAAGCCGAGCACGAACGCGAAGAGGCAGGCGAGGATCAGCGGCAGCAGCAGGAGCGCGACGTCGACCGTCCCCCGCACCGCGAGCGTAAGCGGCGTGACGATGCCGAGCAGCACGAGGAACGTGATGCTCTGCACGGAAACGACGGCGGCCGGGATCACCTCGCGCGGAAAGCGCGCCTTGCGGATGAGCGAGCTCTGCTCGATGAGCGACGTCGACGCGCCGATCGCCGCCTGGCTGAAGAAGATCCATACGACGAGGCCCACGAGCAGGAACAGCGGGTAGTCGGGCTCCGCGGCCGCCCTGAAGACGACGCCGAACATGAGGTAGTACGCCCCCATCAGGACGAGCGGGTTCACGACGTACCAGACGATCCCCAGCGCCGACCCCTTGTACTTCTGGCGCATCTCGCGACGGACCATCTGCTCGAACAGGTAGCGATAGGCCACGAGGCGATTATGGCGTCCGGGCAGGTTGCCCGGCCTCGAGCGCTCGCTGCACCGCCCGGAACGCGGGCTTCGGCCGCAGCTCCTTGTCGAGCAGCGTCGCGGCCCCCATGCCCGGCTGGGTCTCCGAGATCCACGAGCGCCCGTCGGTGTAGCCCCAGAACGTCAGCGTCTTGCACGCGGACACGGCGAGGCAGCCGCGCACGATCGTCGCGTAGACGCGAGCCTGCGCGCGCAGGTCCGCCGCGCTCGGCGGCAACCGCAGCCCGACGTCGGCCTCGGTGATCGACAGCTCCACGCCGAGCGCGGCGAAACGGCGCATGTTGTCGACGAACGTCGGCGGCACACCGGCGAGGTTGACGTGCATCTGCAGGCCCACGCCGTCGATCGGGACGCCTCGCGCCTTCAGCGAGCGGACGATCTCATACAGCCGATCGGACTTCGCGTTGATGCCATCGGCGCCGACCTCGTTGATGTGCAGCCGCGCCTTCGGGTCGGCACCGTGCGCGATGCCAAACGCCCACGCGATGTAGTCGCGCCCGAGCTTCAGGAACGGCGAGCGCCGCAGGCCGCCCAGGTCGGTGAGCGCCTCGTTGACGACGTCCCAGATCGCGATGCGCCCGCGGTAATGGCCCATGACCCTGCGGATGTGCGCGGCGGTCGCGGCTCGCAGATCCTTCGCGTCCAGGCCGGACACCCAGCCCGGCAGCTGGTTGTGCCACACGAGCGTGTGGCCGCGCACCTCCTGCTTGGCCTGCTCCGCGGCGGCGACGATCTCGTCCGCGGCCTTGAACTCAAACGTCCCGCGCTCGGGCTCGATGACCGCCCATTTCATCTCGTTCTCCGGGGTCACGCTGCCGAACTGCTCCCCGATGAGCTGGCGGTAGGCCTTGTTGTGTTGCCACACGTCGCCGCGGACCGCCGTGCCGATGACGACGCCGCGCTTCACCCCCAGCTGCCGGAGCGTCGGACCGGACAGCCGCTTGGCATCGGCGCCCTGGCGCAGCGCCTCTGCGACGACGGCAAGGACGACCAGCGCGACCGCGCCGATCGCCACCCACTTCAGCGCCTTCAGAAAGCCCCTCGGCGGGTGAAGACGGCCGGGACGGTCTTGACGAGGATGCTCAGGTCCAGAAAGACCGACCAGCGTTCGAGGTAGAGGAAGTCGAGCCGCACGAGGTCGTCGAAGTCGAGCTCGGACCGCCCCGAGACCTGCCACAGGCCGGTGATGCCCGGCGTCACGAGGTAGCGCTTCTTGTGCCATTCCTCGAGGCGGTCAAAGTCGCGCTGGGGCAGCGGGCGGGGGCCGACGAGCGACATCTCGCCGGCGAGCACGTTGAACAGCTGGGGCAGCTCGTCGATCGAATAACGCCGCAGGAAGCGCCCGACCGACGTCATGCGCGGATCGTCGCGGATCTTGAACAGGGCGCCCGACGCCTCGTTGACCGATTCGAGGTCGTCCTGCTGCAAGTCGGCGTCGCGGTACATCGTGCGGAACTTCAGGCACGCAAACGGCTTGCCGCCGATGCCCGGGCGCATCGAGCGATAGAGGATCGGCCCGCGCGAGCTGAAGCGGACGGCCAGCGCGCTCGCCGCGAGGATCGGGCTGAACACGATGACGAGCAGGCTCGCGCCGATGAGGTCGAACGTGCGCTTGACGACGTAGTCGATGCCCTCGAAGACCGGCGGCTTGAGCTCGAACAGCGGGACCGCCTCGCCAGGGACGAACTCCGCGCGGTGCACGAGGATCTCCATCGTCGAGGGCGCGATCCGCACCCGGATGCCCGCGCTGTGACACACGTCGACGACCTCGACGGCCTGCTGCTGGGGGAAGTCCGAGTCGGCGATGATCACCTCGTCGACGCTGTGGCGGTGGATGACCTCGGTGAGGTCATCCAGCTCGCCGAGCGAGAGCAGGCCGTTGTTCGGCCGCGGGGTCAGCGAGATGAACCCGACGACGTTGATCGACGAGTGGCCCGCGTCGCGCAGCGCGTGGCCGACCGCCTCGATGTGCTTGCCGCTGCCGACGAGCACCGCGCGGCGGTGATACCCGGCCATGCGCAGCAGCTTGCCGGTCAACAGCTCATAGCCGTAGCGCAGAAGCGAGACGTAGATGACCGCGAAGAACAGCGAGCCGTAGAAGATGTAGTACGAGCTGAACGTGCTGCGGCTCGCGAGCGCGAAGATGAGCGCGACGAGCATGACCTGAAACAGGGAGGAGACGATGCGCGTCAGGCCGGGGCGCTCCCCGCGGGCCGAGTACAGCCCCGACCGCGCGAACAGCAGCACGGTGACCAGGTAGGCGAAGTTGAACAGCTCGTGGGTCTGATGGGCCTGCGAGCTCAGCGCCCAGTCGCTGTTCAGCATGCCCGACTTGAGCCACAGCGCAGTCAGGATCGCCATGTAGATGGCGAGGAAGTCCAGCGCGAGCAGGCTGAAGATCCGCGCGCCGCGGCGCACCGTGTCGAGCTTCAGCAGGAACGCGAGCGCAGGCGGGCGCTTGCGGCGAACGTCGCGGCCGGACAGCGGGAAGTCAGGCGCCGGAAGCTCCGGCACCTCCTGACTCGTTCCCCGTTTGTCCTCCTGCTGGGTGCTCGCCATTCTTGCTAGCTCTAACGGACCAAGATGCCAGATGTTCCGGCATCCGCGTGAGCGATTTCGCCTCCTCCCCTGAGTACCTGCAGCGGGGTCTATCCCGTGGATCCGACCAGCAACTCGGTACCCGACTGCTCGATGGTTCGTTGCAGTCCCTCGCGCAGCTCGACCTTGGGTTCCCAGTGCAGCAGCTCGCGGGCGAGGGTGATGTCGGGCTGGCGGACCTGCGGATCGTCGGTCGGCAGCGCCTCGAAGATGACTTCCGAGCGCGAGCCGGTCACGTCGATGACGGTGTTCGCGAGCTCGAGCAGCGTGAACTCATTCGGGTTGCCGATGTTGACCGGCAGGTGCTGACCGGACTCCGCGAGCGCGATCATGCCCCGGATGAGATCGTCGACGTAACAGAACGAGCGCGTCTGGGTCCCGTCCCCGAAGACCGTGATGGGCCGGTCCTGGAGGGCCTGGCGCAGGAACGTCGGGATGGCACGCCCGTCGTGCGGGCGCATCCGCGAGCCGTAGGTGTTGAAGATCCGCATGATCGCCGTGTCGACGCCCTGCTGGCGGTGATAGGCCATCGTGAGGGCCTCGGCGTACCGCTTGGCCTCGTCGTAGACGCCGCGGGGACCGATCGGGTTGACGTGCCCCCAGTAGTCCTCCTTCTGCGGGTGGACCTGCGGATCGCCGTAGACCTCGCTCGTCGACGCGATGAGGAAGCGTGCGCGGTGCTTCTTGGCCAGGCCGAGCGTGTGGTGCGTGCCGTAGGAGCCGACCTTCAGCGTGTGCAGCGGCAGACGCAGGTAGTCGATCGGCGACGCCGGCGAGGCGAGGTGGTAGACGAAGTCGATCGGCGTGTCGACGAGATAGGGCTCGACGATGTCGTACTGGAGGAACTCGAACTCGGGCGCGCGGATGTGCTCGATGTTCGTGAGCGATCCGGTCTCCAGGTTGTCGACGCAGAAGACGTGGTGGCCGCGGCGCAGCAGCTCGTCGCACAAGTGCGACCCGAGAAAGCCCGCGCCACCGGTGACAAGACAGGTGGCCATGTGACTCACCTTATCGGCACAAACCGGCTATCGCTTGCGAGCTGCGCGCAGTTGCTTCTTCGTCGTGTCGGGCGAAATGACCACGAGTCCGTCGCCGCGCCGCGTCGCCAGACCGCGTTTGATGAGCTTCTTGGCCACGACGGGACAGCGCTTGCAGCGTGGATTGCTCTTGCAGCATGCCCGCTTCGGTTTGACGAGAAGCTTCATTAGGGAGACCTAACGTTCGACCGCGAGGCGCTACAGTAGCGCGATGCCAGCCGCCGCGTTCGTCAAGCGTCTCCAGGAGCAGATCGGCCACGAGTTCGCTGCCTCGCAGCAGTACCTCGCAATCGCCGTCTACTACGACGACGAGACGCTTCCGCGGCTCGCTTCCTTCTTCTTCCAGCAGTCGCTCGAGGAGCGAAACCACGCGCTGATGATGGTCCAGTACCTCCTCGACTCCGACGAGCGCCCGCCGATCCCCGGCGTGGCCGAGCCGGTCAACAGCTTCGACGACGTCGTCGCGCCGGTCGACCTCGCGCTCGCGCAGGAGAAGCGCGTCACCGAGCAGATCAATGGCCTCGCCGGCCTCGCCCGCGAGGAGAGCGACTACACGAGCGAGCAGTTCATGCAGTGGTTCATCAAGGAGCAGATCGAGGAGGTCGCCTCGATGTCCGATCTGCTGACGGTTGTCCAGCGGGCGAAGGACAACCCGCTGCTCGTCGAGGAGTACCTCGTCCGCGAGACGCCCGCCGAGGGAGCACCTGACCCGACGGCTCCCCCGGTCGCCGGCGGCGCCCTGTAGTGAACGTCGCCGGGAGGTCCTCGCTTGCGATGACCGCGTGTGACGTCGCCGGGAGGTCCTCGCTTGCGATGACCGGACGGCGAAACCCCTGCTAAACCGGGCGTTGACCACCCTCGGCCTCGTGCGCCGGCGCCTCGGCACGGCCGTGCCGCCGCGGGAGGAGCTCATCGCGCGACACGCGGCCGGGCGATCGTTCGCCGACGTCGGCTGCATGTGGAAGGTGCACGGCGCGCTGTGCTTCGCGGCCGAGGACGCCGGCGCCGCCTCGGTGACGGGCGTCGACGTCATGGCGCCCAGCGAGCGCTTTGAGGCCGAGATCGCGCGGCGCCGCTCGAACGTGCGGTTCGTCGAGGGCGACATCCACGACCCGGCGACCGTGGCGGCCGTCGGCCCGCACGAGGTCGTCTGGTGCTCGGGCGTCGTCTACCACGCGCCGCACCCGCTGCTCACGCTCGAGCGCCTGCGCGAGCTCACGACCGGCACGCTGCTCCTCGCGTCCGAGACGATCCCGGAGACGCCTGGACGGCCCGGCACATGCGTGATCGCCCCCGGACCGGGCGATCACCCCGGCGCCCGCGCCCCGACCGGTCCCGGCGAGGGCTATGGCCCGTGGTACTGGGGCATCACGCCGTCAGCGCTGCGCACGATGCTCGCTTTGTCGGGGTTCGAGATCGTGGAGGAGCACCGGTTGCCGTTCCATACCACGGTGGTGGCTCGCTAGTACACGTGGCCTTGCGGACGCGTGGACTCGGTGCTGCTTCGCGTGTTCACGAACTGCAGCGACGGCCCGTTCCCTCTGCCCGTATCGATGCTGTTCGTACGACCGCGCGGCTAAGCCGACTTCGGCCGGGTCCCGAGCCGAACGGTCACGGTCTGGTCGTTGCCGTTGCGCCGGATGTGAACCTGGACGGAGTCGCCGGGCTGGTTCTTCGTGATCGCCTGCGAGACGTCGGTGGACCGCTCGACCTTCGTGTCGTCGATCGCGGTGATGCGGTCGCCGGTCTTGAGGCCCGCGTCGTCGGCCGGGCCGCCCGGGACGACGCCCGCGATGATCGCGCCTACACCGGTGGCCGCGTCGCCGGTGCGCACGCCGAGATAGGGCCGCGCGATCTTCTTTCCGGCCTTGAGGTCGGGGATGACCTGCTTGGCGACGTCGATCGGGATCGCGAAGCCGACGCCGCTGTTGGCCTGCGTCGTCGTGGCGATCTGCGCGTTGATGCCGACGACGCGCCCGTTGCCGTCGAGCAACGGGCCGCCGGAGTTGCCGGGGTTGATCGCCGCGTCGGTCTGCAGCACGTTGTCGATCGGGAAGTTGTTCGGTGCCTTGATGGAGCGGTCGACCGCCGAGACGATGCCCGTCGTGAGCGTCCCCTCGAGGCCGAACGGGCTGCCGATCGCGATCACCGGCTTGCCGACCTTGAGCGTGTGGGAGGAGCCGAGCGGCAGCGGATGCAGCCGGCTCGAGTCCGTGCTGACCTTCAGCAGCGCGAGGTCCGTCGACTGGTCGACGCCGACCACCTTCACGTCGGCGGGGCCGCCCTCGACGAAGCGCACCTTGACGTTGGTGGCGCCCGTGACCACGTGGTCGTTCGTGAGGATGTAGCCCTCGCGGTCGAGCACGAACCCCGAGCCGGTCGCCCCGCCGCCCGAGCCGTCGCGGGCCTCGACCGATACCACGCCCGGTCGCACGCGCTCATAGAGCGCCGAGACGTCGGTCGCGCTCCGCGCCGGGGCCGCGGCGGGCACCTCACTGCCGGAGTCCGACGCCGCGACGGGCGGGCTCGTGGACGAGTCGTTCTTGTCGGAGTCGAACACGCCGCCGATCGCCAGCGCGGCGAAGACGACGGCGACGAGGAACGCGCCGGCGAACCCCGCCAGGAAGTGGGAGCCGCGAGAGCCTGAGGTCATGGACGAGGATTCAAAGGGGCAGTCATGAAGCGGGCATTATGGATGTCGAAGAGTTCATGCAGAGCCACCCCTGCGGGCCGCGCCGGTTCTCGCGCCCCAAGCCACCCTGAATTGGCACCGGGGCACGGGTACTCTTCGCCGATGGCTACGGAAGAACGTCTCACCGTCGCGCCGATCGTCGGCCCGGACGATCCGCGCCGCTTCACCGACTCGGGCATCGAGATCGCGCCGCTCTACACGGAGGACGATCTTCCGCCCGACCTGGATCTCGGCGAGCCGGGGTCCTTCCCGTACACCCGCGGCGTCCACGAGGAGATGTACCGCAAGCGCCCGTGGACGATGCGCCAGTACGCCGGGTACGCGTCGGCCAAGGAGTCAAACGAGCGCTACAAGTACCTGCTCGCGCACGGCTCCACCGGCCTGTCGATGGCCTTCGACCTGCCCACCCAGCTCGGCCTTGACTCCGACGACGGGCGCTGCCTCGGCGAGGTCGGCCGCACCGGCGTCTCCATCGACACGATCGACGACATGCGCCGGGTGTTCGACGGCATCCCGCTGAACGCGATCTCGACGTCGATGACGATCAACGCGCCCGCGACGGTGCTGCTGTCGCTGTACTCGCTCATCGGCGAGGAACAGGGCGTTCCGCAGAACGAGCTGCGCGGCACGACCCAGAACGACGTGCTCAAGGAATACATCGCGCGCGGCAACTTCATCTACCCGCCCGAGGGCACGATGCGCCTGACGACGGACCTCTTCGCGTACTGCAAGGAGAACATCCCGAAGTGGAACACGATCTCGATCTCGGGCTACCACTTCCGCGAGAAGGGCTGCTCCGCCGTCCAGGAGGTCGCGTTCACGATGTGCAGCGCGATCGCCTACGTGGAGGCGGCGATCGAAGCGGGCCTCGAGGTCGACGAGTTCGCGCCGCGGCTGGCGTTCTTCTTCAACGGCCACAACAACGTCTTCCAGGAGGTCGCGAAGTTCCGCGCCGCGCGGCGGATGTGGGCGCACATCATGCGCGACCGCTTCGGCGC
>JAWVGM010000190.1:0-3009 GCA_033855075.1 Solirubrobacteraceae bacterium
CGATCGACGGCTTCGAGCTCGCCCACCGGCTCGTCGCCGAGGCCGGGGTCGCGGCGATCGGCTTTCACCCGCGCTCGGCGCAGGTCCATCACAAGGGCTCGCCCGACCTCGAGCTCGCCCGCGAGCTCGTCGCGTCGCTGCCGGCGCCGGTGATCCTCAGCGGCGGCATGAACGATCCGGACACGATCCTCCACGCGTTCGAGTACACGGGCTGCGAGGCGGTCATGGTCGCGCGCGGTGCGCTCGGCAACCCCTGGCTCTTCGCGCGGCTGCTGGGAACGCGCGCCGCGCAGCCGACGCCGGCCGAGGTCCTCGAGGAGCTCGACTGGGTCATGGAGCGCGCCGTCGAGCATCTCGGCGAGCGGCGGGGCGGGCGCTACCTGCGCAAGTTCTACCCCTGGTACGTCGAGCAACTCGGCGGCTCCAAGGCGCTGCAGGCGGCGCTGCAGGCCACCGACAGCGTCGATGAGGCGCGTACCGTGCTCGCGGGTTTCGGCGAGCTCTCGGCAGCAGCTTGACACGCTGATATCCTCTCGCACCGCTCCGTCCTGGATGGCTTCAGCATCGGGTGCTTCGTGTCGTTCTCCAACCCCCCGGGAGCCATGCCCAAGGACGTCATCCTCACCGCCGATGGACTCGAGAAGCTCAAAGTGGAGCTTGCTCATCTCCAGGGCGACAAGCGCCGCGAGGTCGCGCTTCGCATCAAGGAGGCGCGCGAGTTCGGGGACATCTCGGAGAACTCGGAATACGACGACGCCAAGAACGAGCAGGCGATGGTCGAGGCGCGCATCGCGCAGGTCGAGGAGCGGCTGCGCTCGGCGACGGTCGTCGACGCCAAGGACGTCTCGACCGAGATCGTCCAGGTCGGCTCGATCGTGAACGTCAAGGACGAGAAGACCGGCAAGACCCAGAAGTTCACGATCGTCGGCTCGCCCGAGGCCAAGCCACCCGAGCGGCTGTCCTACGAGTCGCCGGTGGGCAAGGCGCTGCTGGGCCACAAGCGCAACGACATCGTCGACGTCCCGCTGCCCAACGGCAAGAGCATCCAGTACAAGATCACGAAGATCGACGTCGGGCTCTAGGGCCAGAGCGGCGAAGCCGCCGTTAAGGTCGTCCGGATGAAGACCCACCCCAACAAGGGCGCCGGCCGGATGCCGGCGCCGCGCTGACCATGTCGGAGCTGCTCGCCGTCAGGCGCGCAAAGCTCGATCGTCTGCGCGCCGACGGGATCGATCCCTTCCCGCACGAGTTCGACGGCGTGGAGCCGATCGCCGACGTCATCGCGGCGCACGCCGACCTTGCCGACGGCGAGGAGACGGACGTCCGCCACCGCGTGGCCGGCCGCCTCGCGTTGCGCCGCGGCGGCAGGATGATGTGGCTGGACCTCGTGGACCGCTCGGGGCGCCTGCAGCTGCAGGCCCGTATCGACGTCGTCGGCGAAGTGGCGCACGAGCGCCTGAGGCGGCAGGTCGACCTCGGCGACATCCTCGGCGTCGACGGCACGGCCTTCCGCTCGCGCAGCGGTGAGCTGTCGCTGCGGATCGACGACTACACGATCCTCGCGAAGTCGCTGCGCCCGCCGCCCGAGAAGCACCACGGGCTGCAGGACGTCGAGACGCGATACCGCCGGCGCGAGCTGGACCTAATGGCCAACGAGGAGGCGCGCGAGGTCTTCATCACGCGCGCCAGGGCGATCACCGCGATGCGCGGCTACCTCGACGCCGCGGGCTACATCGAGGTCGAGACGCCGATCCTGCAGCCGCTGTACGGGGGCGCGCTGGCGCGCCCCTTCACGACGCACCACAACGCGCTGGACCGCGACCTCTACCTGCGGATCGCGACCGAGCTCTACCTCAAGCGCGCCATCGTCGGCGGCCTCGAGCGCGTCTATGAGATCGGCAAGAACTTCCGCAACGAGGGGCTGTCGCCGAAGCACAACCCCGAGTTCACAGTGCTCGAGTTCTACGAGGCCTACGCCGACTACGAGGACATGGCCGACCGCCTCGAGGCGCTCGTGGCCGCGGTCGTCGCGCAGACGGGCTCACAGGGACCGGTCGACTTCACCCCGCCGTGGCGCCGGGCCAAGCTGCGCGACGCGATCCTCGAACACTCCGGCGTCGACTTCCGCGCGCACCCCGACCGCGACAGCCTCGTCGCCGCGATCGGCGACAAGCTGCCGACGGACGGCCGGACGTGGCCGCAGCTCGTCGACGACCTCCTCAGCACGTTCGTGGAGCCGACCCTCCAACAGCCGACGTTCCTCTTCGACTACCCCGTCGAGCTGTCGCCGCTCGCCAAGCGCCACCGCAGCGAGGAGGGACTCGTCGAGCGCTGGGAGGCCTTCTGCGGCGGCGTCGAGATCGCCAACGCGTTCACCGAGCTCAACGATCCCGACGACCAGCGGGCGCGCTTCGAGGCCCAGGCGCGGCTGGCCGCGGAGGGCGACGACGAGGCGGCGCCCTACGACGAGGCGTTCGTCGCGGCGCTCGAGCAGGGGATGCCGCCGACCGGCGGCGTCGGGGTGGGCATCGACCGCCTCGTGATGGCGCTCACGGACCGCCCGACGATCCGCGAAGTCGTGCTCTTTCCCGCGATGCGCGATTAGAGCGTGAGCGATGCAACATTTGGGGAAGGAACGCGTTGCTAGTCTTATGCATGCCCGCCTTTCGATCCCGATCACTCATCCATTTCGTCCGCGGTGCCGAAAAGGTGGGTATGTCGGGCGATTTGCTGTCCAACGACCGTCATCCGGACCACGCATGAACCGAGGCTAGAGGCCCCGCCCCAAGCAGGAAGGATCAGCAGCATGTTCGAGCGATTCACAGAACGAGCCCGTCAGGTGGTCGTTCTCGCGCAGGAAGAAGCGCGCACGCTCAAGCACAACTACATCGGGACCGAGCACATCTTGCTCGGCCTTCTCCGTGAGGAAGAAGGTCTCGCTGCGCGGGTCCTCGAGAGCCTCGACATCACCGTCGAGCGCGTACGCGCCCAGGTCGTTCGGATCGTGGG
>JAWVGM010000191.1:0-15037 GCA_033855075.1 Solirubrobacteraceae bacterium
GTCGACCACGTCGCGATCCGGACGAACCCCAAGACGCGCGAGTCGCGCCTGTTTCCGTCGATGTGGGCTTACGTGCGCCGCAACACCGTCTCGATCTTCCGCATCTATGCGCAGTACGAGCCGCTGAAGGTCTTCATGAGCGCGGCCGCGCTGATCGGCATCGTCGCGTTCGTCGTCTGGGGGCGCTTCGCCTACTACTACGTCGTCGAGGGTCAGGGCAAGGGGCACGTCCAGTCGCTCATCCTCGGGGCCGTGCTCTTCAACGCCGCGATGGTGCTCGCGGCGCTCGGCGTCATGGGCGACCTGCTCGCCGCCCAGCGCACGATGGCCCAGCGCACGTTCGAGCGGGTGCGGCGCATCGAGCTGCAACTCGGCGTCTCGCCGTCGCACTACGAGCCGGGCGCGGAGTCGACCGGCCAGGCCGCCACGACCGGTGCGGCCGCGGGCGGCGCCACCGGCAAGACCGAGGATCGGGAGGCGGTCCGGCTGTGAGTCCTGCGACGCCGTCTGAAGGTCGCCTGGAAGGCGACCTCCCGTCTGGAACGAGCCGGCGGGATGCCGGCTCGGGGATAACCGTGGACGCCGAGGGGACGGTCACCGGCAACACGTACGACAAGTACGGCTCATCGAACCCCGTCGTCCGGCGGCTGATGGGCGCCTTCGAGCGCACGCTCGCCGAGCTCTTCGCGCAGGCCGACCCGCAGTCACTGCTCGACGTCGGCTGCGGCGAAGGCGTCCTCACGCACAAGTGGGCGCAGGCGCTCTCCGACAAGCGCGTGGTGGGGATCGACCTCGACGACCCGCAGCTGCACGAGCTCTGGCAGGACCGGCAGGCGCCGAACCTCGACTACCGCGTGATGAAGGCGGAGCACCTGCCGTTCGCCGACGACGAGTTCGACGTCGCGACGGCGATCGAGGTGCTCGAGCACGTGCCCGATCCCGCGCATACGGTCGCCGAGATGGCGCGGATCGCCAATGGCCACCTGCTCGTCTCGGTCCCGCGCGAGCCGCTGTGGCGCGGGCTCAACATGGCCCGCGGCGCCTATCTCAAGCAGCTCGGCAACACCCCCGGGCATCTCAACCACTGGTCCAAGCGCAGCTTCGTCGAGCTGCTGTCGCGCCACGGCGACGTCGTCCAGGCCCGCTCGCCGTTCCCCTGGACCATGCTGCTTGTCCGCCTCTAGCGTCGCGGCGGGCACACCCCGCGTCCGCTCGGCGTACGCGCGCGGGGCGCGCATCCTGTCGATCGGCATCGCGACGACGGGGGTCGTGACCCTCGCGTACTTCGCGCTCGCCGCGCACGCGCTCAACGCCGTCGAGTACAAGCGGATCTCGCTGCTGTGGTCGGTCGTCTTCGTGATCGTCTCGGTGATCTACCGGCCGATCGAGCAGCTGCTGTCGCGCACGATCGCCGACCGTCGCGCGCGGGGGCTGCACGACGGCCATCCGCTCGCCGTGCCGCTGCTCATCCAGGGGGCGTTCGCCCTGATCTTCCTCGCCGTCGCGCTGGCCTTCCGCGGCCCGCTGCAGGACGACCTCTTCGACGGCTCGCACGCCATCTACTGGGTGCTCGTCGTGGCGGTCCTCGCGTACGCGGCGAGCTATTTCGCGCGCGGCTTTCTCGCGGGCCATCAGCGCTTCGCGCTCTACGGCATGCTCGTCTTCCTCGAGGCCTGCTCGCGCGTGTGCTTCGCGCTCGCGGTCGTCGTGGGCCTCGCATCGGGCCAGACGGCGGTCGCGCTCGGCATCGCCGCCGCGCCGTTCTTCTCGCTCATGGTCGTGCCGTGGTTCTTCGCGCGGCGCGACCCGCCGCCCAGCCCGCAGGCCGTCAAGGACACCGAGGGCGGCCTGACGTTGCGCCGCGGCGCGGGGTTCGCCGCAGCCGTGTTCGCGGTCATGGTCGCCGAGCAGACGCTCATCAACGGCGCGGTGCTCACCGTCGAGGGCACCTCACCCGATCCGGCGCTGGCCGGCTACGTCTTCAGCGTGCTGCTGATCTCACGCGCGCCGCTACAGCTCTTCCAGGCGATCCAGGGCTCGCTGCTGCCCCACCTCGCCAGCCTCGAGGCGACCGCGAGCCGCGACGAGTTCGGGCGCGCGATCCGCACGACCGTGCTCGCCATCGGGGCCTTCGCGGCGGCGGTCGCGCTCGGCCTGCTCGTCGTCGGCCCGCCGGTGATCAAGGCGCTCTTCGACGTCCACCACGACCTCGTGGGCGGCGGCCTCGCGCTCGTCGGCCTGGGGATGGGCTTCCACCTCGTCGCGGGCACGTTCAACCAGGCGCTGCTCGCGCGCGGCAAGGCGCAGTCCGCGGCGGTCGCATGGCTCGTGTGCGCCGGGATCTTCATCGCGTGGATGCTCACGCCGGTCATCGACGACCAGCTGCTGCGCACGGAGGTGGGCTACTGCGGCGCGACCGCACTGCTCGCCGCGCTGCTGTTCGGCCTGTACCGGCGCGGGCGCTAGAAGAGCTTGTAGATCTGGCGCGAGAGCGTGAAGCCGCGGCCGGTCTCGGTGTCGCGGCAGGTCATGGCGGTCGACCTGCTGTCGCAGCGCAGGACGCCGGCCGCGATCGCCGTGCCGTAGGCGAGCTTGCGGCTGCGGTTCAGCGCGGTGTCGCCGGCGCAGATGATCGACGGCTTGCGTCCCGCCGAGAGCCCGATGCCCTGGCCCCAATCCAGGTCGCACTTGCGCGGCTTGGGCGGCGGCTTCCAGTCGCGCTTCTGGATGTCGCAGCGCACGCTCGTGCGATCGATGTAGCAGCCGATGTTGCGCGTCGGCGAGGTGAAGCTCGTCAGCTTCTTGACCACCGTGGGTTTCGGGGGTGCCTTCGGCGTCCGGTCGACCGGCGACTTGGTCGCGTGCGGGACGGTCTGCGTCTGCACGACGGTCGTGGTCTTCGCGCCCGAGTCGCTCCCGCAGCCCGCGACCAGCACGACGAGAAGTGCGGGAGCGAGTCGCCTCACGCGCAGCCGGCGACCGCCGCGATGTCGCGGTAGGCCTGCGCGGGGTCGTCGCTGCCGTAGATCGCCGAGCCGGCGACGAACCACGTCGCCCCCGCCTCGCGGCAGTCCTTCGCCGTCTCCGGATTGACGCCGCCATCGACCTCGATCGGCGTGTCCGGGCCGAGGATCTCCCGCACCGCCCGGATCTTGTCGAGCTGGTTGCGCAGGAACGGCTGACCGCCCCAGCCGGGGTTGACGGTCATGATCAGCGCGAGATCGACATCGGTCCATCCGAATGCGTCGGGTGGCGTGCCCGGACAGACGGTCAGCCCCGCGTGACACCCGGCCTCGCGGATCGACGACAGCGTGTAGTCAAGGTGCGGCGTGGCCTCGACGTGGATCGTGATCCCGTCGGCGCCGGCCTTGGCGAACTCGGCGACCTGACGCTCGGGGTGCTCGATCATGAGGTGGACGTCGAGGTACACCTCGTCGCCGAGCGCCTCGCGCAGCGTGGACACGATCATCGGCCCGAACGTGATGGGCGGAACGAAATGACCGTCCATGACGTCACAGTGGATCACCGTGGCGCCGGCGGCCATGATCTCGCGCACCTGGGCCTCGAGCGTTGCGAAGTTGGCCGACAGGATCGACGGCGTGACGCAGCGCTCGGGGCGCGCCCGGCTCAAATCTGTCGCAGCATCGAAGCCGCGCAGGCGTTACAGGAAAGGACGGCGGTGTTGGACATTCGCACGATCGTAGAGTGCTCGCCGCAGGCGGGGCACAGGGAGCACAGCTCGAAGCGATGCAGGCAGTACACGCAGCGGTACCGGCCGGGCAGGTTGGTGGGCCGCAGCCACGGCTCGGAGCAGCTCGGACAGGTCGGGCCCAGATCGACGCTCACGTTCGTATCCTCCTCCATTACGAGCTCAGCCGCGCAATGTAGAACCCGTCCGTGTGGTCGCGGTGGGGCAGGAGCGTGCGCTCGGACTCCACGCGCAGACCGGTCGCGGCCACCTGCTCCTCGTTCTCGCGCGACGACAGCGTGCACGTCGAGTACACGAGCGTCCCGCCGGGGCTCAGCGCCGTCGTAGCGGCCTCAAGGATGTCGCGCTGCGTCGCGGTCATCGCATCGATCGCGTCCGGCGTCACGCGCCAGCGCAGATCCGGGTGTCCCTGAAGCGTGCCCAATCCGCTGCACGGGGGATCGACGAGGATCCGGTCAAACCCCCCCGTCGCCCCCGCGTCGCGCGCGTAGCCCGCCGCGCCGGCGACGACGACGTCGACGCTGGTCGCCCGCATGCGCTCGCATGTCCGGCGCAGCGCGGCGGCGCGGCCGGCGTGGCGCTCCACCGCGACAATCTCGCCCTCGTCGTGCATGAGCGCGGCGAGGTGGGTCGTCTTGCCGCCCGGGGCGGCGCACAGGTCGAGCACCCGCTCGCCCGGTTGTGGTCGCAGCGCGCGCGCGACGAGCATCGACCCGCGCGACTGCGCGGCGAACGCGCCCGCGCGCCACAGCTCGTGGCCGTGCGCGTCGAACTGGCCGTCGACGATCAGCCCCTCGGGCAGGTCGTCCTCCGCGGGGTGCGTACGCACGGGCAGCGCGTCGGCGAGCTCGGCGCGGGTCGTGACCAGCGTGTTCGCGCGCAGCGCGAGCTCGCCCGGCTCGTTGCCGGCCCGCAGCAGCGCGCGCGCATCCTGCGCGCCGTAGTCCCCCCACCACTGCTCGACGAGCCACAGCGGATAGGAATGGGCGACCGCCGCGCCGGCCGGCGTGTCGTCGGCCGGCAGCCCGGGCAGCTCGCGCGCGGCGCGCCGCAGCACGGCGTTGACGAGCTTGTGGCCCCCTCCATGTCCTTCGCCCTTGGCGAGCTCGACGCTCTCCCCCACTACCGCGTGCGCCCCGCCGCCGTCGAGGAACACGAGCTGGTAGAGCCCGAGCCGCAGCGCCGCGAGGGTGGGCGCATCGAGCTGGGAGACCGGCCGCGCGAGCTGCTCGATGAGGTGATCGAGGCTGAGCTTTCGCTGCACGGTGCCGTACGCGAGCTGCATCGCGAACGCGCGCTCGCGCGGATCGAGCCCTTTCGCCTCCGCGTGCAGCGCCCGGTCGGCGTACGCGTCGTGCTCGAACACCCGCCGGATGACCGCGTACGCCGCGCGGCGGGCGGGCGTGACCGTTGCCACTACCAGCCTGCCTTCACAGCGCGTGGCCGCGCAGGAAGGCCGCCGTGCCCATCGGGCGCCCGCCCGGCGGCTGGACCTCGAGCAGCTCGAGCCCTCCCAGGAAGAGCCGGTCGCCGTCGGCGCGCAGCGGCCCGCTGGCCGACGGCTCGACCGGACGCGCTCGCAGGACGCCGAGCATCGCGCTGTCCGGGAGGGTCGCGCGCGCGCCGATGTGCGGGCTGAGTGCGCGCACGACGCGGTCGTTGACCTCGGCCGGCGCATCGGGATCGAGGGTGCGGTCCCCGGGACCGATCTTCTCGGCGTACGTCACGCCGTCCTCGCTCTGTTCGATGAAGTCCGGCTGCTCGTCGAGCGTCCGGATGAGCAGCCCGCCGCCGAGCTCCTGCAGGCGCGGCGCGAGCGTGCCGTACGTGTCGTCAGCCGCGATCGGTTCCTCGCCGATGAGCGCGATCGGGCCGCTGTCCAGGCCGGCGGCGAGCTTGAGGATCGTGACGCCGGTGCGCTCGTCGCCCGCCATCATCGCCCGCTCGACCGGGGCGGCGCCACGCCAGCGCGGCAGCAGCGACGGATGCACGTTGAGCATCTCGTGCTCTGAGAGCAGCGGCTCGCGGATGAGTGCGCCGAACGCGCACACGCACACCACGTCGGGCTCGACCGCAGCGATGCGCGCACGGGCCTCGTCGGAGTTGACGCTCTCGGGCTGGTAGAGCTCGAGCCCGAGCGCCCTGGCCGCGTCGGCGACCGGCGGAGCGGCGAGCTTGCGCCCGCGGCCGCGCGGGCGGTCGGGCCGCGTGACGACGAGCTGCGGCCGGTGCGGGGTGGCCGCCAGGCGATCGAGGACCGCGGCGGCGAAGCCCGAGGTGCCGAGGTAGACGGTCCGCATGCAGCGGCGATGCGGACGAGCTAGGCCGCGCTCGCGGCCCGCTCGGCCTCGCGCAGCGTCCGCATCGCGGCCTTGCGCTGCTCGCGCGAGGTCCGGTCGAGGATGAGCACGCCGTCGAGGTGATCGATCTCGTGCTGGATGACGCGCGCTTCGAGGCCGGTCGCCTCGATGATGAGGTCGCGCCCGTGCTCGTCCTGCGCGCGGACGAGGATCCCGAGGGGCCGGTCGATCTCGACGTGCACGAGCGGGATGCTGAGGCAGCCCTCCTCGAGGCTCTCCTCGTCGCGGCTCGACCACGTGATCTCGGGGTTCACGAGGGCGACCGCGGGACTGTCTCGCTCGACGCGATATACGAGCAGGCGGTGCGAGATCCCGACCTGAGGAGCGGCCAGGCCGATCCCCAGGGCGTCGTTCATGAGCAGCGCCATGCGCTGCACCTCGTCGCGCAGCTTGTCGTCGAAGTGCTCCACCGCGCGGGCCTTCGTGCGCAGGATCGGATCACCGAAACGGCGCACGTGCGTGAGCGCCTCGTCGCGCCGCCGCAGGACCTCGGGATCGAGCGGCGGCGGCGCCTCCGGTCCCTCGGGCTCGACGATCTCGGTGGGTTCCGTCTCCGTCTCGGCCATGGAAAGGCCAGTGTAGACCGGGCCTACTGCGGATCCACGTCGACGCTGAAGGCCACGCCGCGGTGCGCGCGCGACCCGGCGACCGCTGCGACGGCTGCCCCGGCAGCCCGGATCGCGGCGGCCCGGTCCTCGGCCTTGATGACGAGCTGCGCGCGCTCGCGGCTGCGCAGCCGAAAGAGCGGAGCGGGGCCGAGAACCTGGGCGTCCGGGATCGTCCCGAGCGCCGCGCGCAGGGCGTCGGCGGCGGTACTGACCGCGGCCGCGCCGGGCGCCGAGCAGACAAGCCGGACGAGGTGGGAGAACGGCGGGTAGCGCAGGGCCTCGCGGCGGGCGAGCTCACCCTCCAGAAAGCCGTCGGCGTCGTGGTGGGCCGCGGCCGCGATCGAGGGCGCGTCGGGCGACAGCGTCTGCACGAGGACGCGCCCGCCCGCGGGGCCGCGTCCCGCCCGCCCGGCGAGCTGGGCCACGAGGGCAAACGTGCGCTCCTCCGCACGGAAGTCGGGAAAGCGCAGGGTGCCGTCGGCATCGACGACGACGCCGAGCGTGACGTCGGGGAAGTCGTGGCCCTTGGCGACCATCTGCGTGCCGACGAGGATCCCGTGCGGCGCGGTCTCGAAGGCGCGCAGCACAGCGCCGTGGTCGGGAACGTCGGCGTCGAGGCGGAACACGTCGTGGCCGATCTGCGCGAGGTCGTGCTCGAGGCGCTCGGTGCCCGACCCGTGCCGGGCCACCGACGTCGAGCCGCACGCGCCGCAGCGCTCGGGCAGACGCTCGCGGTGGCCGCAGTGGTGACACGCGAGGTGCCCGCCGCCGCGGTGCAGGACAAGGGCGACGTCGCACTGCGGGCACATCCAGGCGTGCCCGCAGGCGCGGCAGTCGACGAAGTTCGACCAGCCGCGGCGGTTGAGCAGGACGATCGCCTTCGGCGCGTCGACGAGCGCGTGGCTCGTGTCCGGATGCAGGGCGCCGGCGTGCCCGCGCATGTCGACGATCTCGACGGGCGGAAGCGGGCGGCCGTCCACACGCGCGGGAAGCCGGACGCGGCGCATCGCGTGCACGCTCTCGGGCCGCGGGGTGGCGCTGCCGGCGAGCAGCAGCGCGCCTGCCTGCTCGGCGCGACGGGCGGCCACGTGGCGGGCGTCGTAGCGAGGGTCGCCCTCGTGCTTGTAGGAGGAGTCGTGCTCCTCGTCGAGCACGATGAGGCCGAGGCCCTCGATCGGCGCGAAGACGGCCGACCGCGGGCCGATGCATACGCGCGCCGCGCCGCTGCGCAGGCGCGACCACTCGTCGTGGCGCTCGCCGGCGGACAGGCGCGAGTGCAGGACGGCGACGGTGTCGCCGAAGCGATCCAGGAAGCGCGAGACGATCTGCGGCGTCAGGCCGATCTCCGGCACGAGCACGATCACGCCCTGCCCGCGCTCCAGTGCGATCTCGGCCGCCCGCAGGTAGATCTCGGTCTTGCCCGAGCCCGTGACGCCGTGCAGCAGCAGTGGCTGCGGCGTCGCGGCGTGCAGCTGTGCGCTCACGTCGGCGAGGACCGACTCCTGGTCGGCGGTGAGCGGCGGCGGCGAGGCCCGGCGCGCGCCGACCGCCTCGTGGAGCACGTGCCGGCGTACCGGGCGGCGCTCGAGCGTGACGAGGCCGCGAGCCTCCAGGCGCCGCAGGGCCGCCAGGTCGTGGCCGGCGGAGCGGGGGCCGGTGGCGGTGAGCGCGTCGAGCAGCGCCTGCTGGCGAGGCGAGAGCGGGCGGCCGGCCGCTTGCTCACCTGTCGCGCGAGCCCACCAGGCGAGCTTCGCCTTGGCGCCGGGCGGCGGCGAGACGAGCGCGAGAGCGCGCGCCGGCGTCGAGCAGTATTCCTGCGCCATCCAGCCGGCGAGCTCGACGAGGTCGGGCGGCAGGTCGTGGTCGAGCACCCGCCGGGGGGCGGCGAGGCGGTCGTCCGGGAGCTCGGATTGCTCCGCCAGGCCGACGACGACGCCGACGACGTCGCGATGGCCGAACGGCACGACGAGCACCGACCCCACACCGACCCCGTCGGGGCGCAGGTAGTCAAACGGCCCGCGCAGCGCGCGGGCCGTCGTGATCGGCTCGACCTTCGCGACCGGCGGCACGCGTCAAGCATGCCTCACGTCGCGGCGCGGTCCGGTGGTGGCGCCATTGCACGGCCGTGCCCGGCACGTGCCTACCATCGGGTGTCATGGAGGATCCGCTCGAGCCCGATCAGCCTCAGCCCCGCCCGTCCTACCGCGAGCCCAGCGAGATCGAGCTCGCGGCGGGCAAGGTCGCGCAGATCGTCGCCGCCGCCGAGGAGGCGGCCGAGAGCCTGCGAATGACCGCCGAGCAGCGCGCGCTCGAGCGCATCGCCGAGGCCGACCGCGCAGCCGACCTGCGCGTCCGCGCGGCGGACGACGAGGCCGCATCCGTGCGCGCGGAGGTGGCCGCCGAGGCCGAGCAGCTGCGCGCGGCGGCCGTGGAGACCGCGCAGCAGGCGCACCACAAGGCTCAGGTCAGCGCCCGCGAGCTGATCGCCGAGGCCCGCCTCGTCGCCCGCGACGTGCTGCGCGAGGGCGAGGACCTCAGCACGAACCTGCGCGACCTCGGCGACGCCCTGCGCACGAACGCCGAGCGGCTGCTGCGCGACGTCCGCGCCGCGCACGCCGAGCTGACGGCCCGCCTGGACCGCGTCGACCCCGGCCCCGGACCGGCCCCCCGCGCGAGCCGCTCCGCGGCTCCTTCGGACAGCCTCGACGTCCCGGAATTTCTGCCCCGCGGCTGACCTTTCCGTCCGCCATGCGAACTAATGTTCGTATCGTCATGGACCTCACGCCGACGCAGAAGGGCGGGCTCGCGGAGCTCGAGATCGCCTCCGCCGCCGCGGAATTGGGAATCATCGTGTCGCGCCCGATGCTCGAAGGGAGGCGCTACGACCTGATCTTCGACGTCGGCGGGCGGCTGCTGCGCGTGCAGTGCAAGTGGGCGCCACGCAAAGGCGACGTCGTCGTGGTGCGAATTCGTACGAGCCGCCATACGCCAGGGGGATACGTCCGCGGCACCTACAGCGCCGATGAGATCGACGGCATCGCCGCCTACTGCCGAGATCTCAAGCGTTGTTTCTACATTCCGATCCGGGATGTCGCCGGACAGGGGTTCCTGCATCTTCGGCTCGGGCCGGCCCGAAACAGCCAGCTGCTCGGTGTTAAGATGGCCGCCGATTACCCGCTTGGGGCTGTAGCTCAGCTGGGAGAGCGCGTGACTGGCAGTCACGAGGTCAGGGGTTCGAGCCCCCTCAGCTCCATACCTACCGCGGCAGGACGCGTGAGGTTCCCGGGGCCTGGCCCTACGCCGTCTCGACCGCCCGCGCCGGAACCTCGCCCCAGAGCTGCTCGAGCCGGTAGAAGTCGCGCGCCTCCGGCGTGAAGATGTGGACGATGACGTCGAGGTAGTCCATGAGGATCCAGCGCGCTTCGGTCAGGCCCTCGACGCGGCGTGGCAGCAGGTGGTACTCGTCCTTGAGCGTCTGGTGGATGCCGTCGTGGATCGCCTTCGTCTGGCGCGCGGTGTTCCCCGAGCAGATGAGGAAGAAGTCCGTGTAGCCGACGACCTCGCGCACGTCGAGCTCGACGACGTCGGCCGCCTTCTTGTCGGTGGCCTGCGCGGCGATCAGCTCGGCGAGTTCCTCTGGCGTCATCGGTAGAGCTTTCCCCGAGCGATGTGCTCGGCAACGGGATCAGGGACGAGATAGCGGATCGGGCGGCCTTCGGCGACGCGGCGGCGGATCTGCGACGACGAGACATCAAGGCGCGGCATCTCGAAGAACCGCAGGGCCACCTGCCCCGGGAACGCCTGCTCCAACCGCTCGGTGACGTCGTGGCGCCGGGCGCCGGAGCGCTCGGCCACCGCCAGCGTCGCCAGCCCCAGCACCGCCTCGGGGTCATGCCACGACGGGAGGCCGAGGGCGATGTCGCCCCCCACGATGAACGTCAGGTCGTCCTCCGGCGCATGCTCATGCAGCTCACGCAGGGTATCGACCGTGTACGACACCCCGCCGCGGCGCACCTCGAGATCGCATACGGCCAGGCGCTCGTCGCCTGCCACCGCAAGCTCGCACAGGGTCAGGCGCTCCTGTGCGCCGGGATCGAGGTTGGTCTCCTTGTGCGGCGGCGTCGCGGTCGGCGTGAGCAGCACGCGATCGAGCTCGAGCTGCGACGCGGCCTCCGACGCGCAGACCAGGTGGGCCAGATGCGGCGGGTTGAACGTCCCGCCCAGGATGCCGACGCGCGCCACCCGGTGACTAGGTGCAGTCGGGCATCTAGGCGCGCACGTGGCCGTCGCCGACGACCACGTACTTGAACGTGCACAGCTCGCGGACGCCGATCGGGCCGCGCGCGTGGAGCTTCTGGGTCGAGTTGCCGATCTCGGCGCCCATGCCGAACTCGCCGCCGTCGGTGAAGCGCGTCGAGGCGTTGACGTAGACGCAGGCGGCGTCCACGCCGCGCTCGAATGCCCGCGCGGAGCCCGCGTCGGCCGTGACGATCGCCTCCGAGTGCCCGGATCCGTGCGCGTTGACGTGCTCGATCGCCTCGTCGATCGAGTCGACGACCCGCACGGCGAGCACCATCGCGAGGAACTCCGTGTCCCAGTCCTCGTCGGTCGCGTCGCGCAGCTCCGGCGCGAGCTCGCCCGCCAGCGCGCGCGTCCGGCCGTCGACGCGCAGCTCGACGCCGGCGTCGTGCAGCGCGCCCAGCGCACGCGGAAGCAACGCGGGTGCGGCGTCCGCGTGCACGAGCAGCGTCTCGGCGGCGTTACAGACGCCCGGCCGCTGGACCTTCGCGTTGACGATGATCGCCACCGCGGCGTCGAGGTCGGCGGACGCGTCGACGTACACGTGGCAGTTGCCCGAAGCCGCGTAGATCACCGGCACCGTCGCGACGGCCTTGAGCACCGCCTTCAGGCCCTCGCCGCCGCGCGGGAAGATGAGATCGACGACGCCGTCCTGGGTCGCGAGCTCCGCGAGCTCCTCGCGCCCGCCGCCGGCGACGAGGCCGATCGCGCCGTCGGGCACCCCCGCGGCCACCGCCGCCTCCGCGGCGATCGACGCGAGCACGGCGTTGGAGTGCGCCGCAGAGGACGAGCCTCGCAGCACGACGGCGTTGCCGGACTTCAAGCACAGCGAGGCCGCGTCGATCGTGACGTTCGGCCGTGCCTCGTAGACGACCGCCACGACGCCGAAGGGCACGCGCAGCTTGCGCACATCGAGGCCGTTGGGCAGGCGCTTGCCCTCGACGACCTCGCCGACGGGATCGGGGAGTGCGGCGATCGCGCGCGTGCCCGCGGCGACGTCAGCGATCCGCTCGGGATCGAGCGCGAGCCGGTCGAGCAATGCGGCGTCGAGCCCGGCGGCGCGGCCGGCCTCCATGTCGCGCTCGTTGGCCTCCAGGATCTCCTCTGTCCGCGCGATGAGCGCGTCGGCGATCGCGAGCAGCGCCCCGTTCTTCGTGTCGGTGTCGAGCGTCGCGAGCGCGCGCGCGCCGTCGCGAGCCCGCAGGCAGATATCGCTGACCGTACGCGGGGGATAGGCCGGCACCGCAGGCGCCGGTCGTAAGGGGGCGAAGCCCTCTTGCGTAGCCATGAAGACAGCGTACGTCACAGCAAACCCGCCTCGACATCAAGCTAGGGCCGAAACGCTCCGATCTGTGAGCTGTGCGTCCGTCCCGCCGGCTCGTCGCCTTGCTCGCCCTCCTGCTGCTCGTCGCCTCGGTGTCGGCGGTGGCGCGCCTCAGCACCGCGGATGCGCCCGCGCGCGCCGCGCCGCAGCCGCCGCCGGTCGCCGCAGGCCACCCTGACCGCGCACGCGCGGCCGCGCGCCAGCGCAGGCAGGCCGCCGCCCGCCGCGCGCAGCTGCAACGCCTCAGACGGTCGCCCACGATCCGTGCCGCGCTGAAGCGCCTCGTGCTCCTGGGTCACCTCAGCGCGCATGAGCAGCAGCGCCTGCGCCGCACGCTCTCGGCGGCGCAGCGTGCACAGGGACGGCTGAGCGGGACCCGCCGGGCGGAGCTCGGCGCCGTCATCGCCGCCGCCCGGGCGCTCGCGCGCAGCCACAGCCTGACCGAGACCCGCGTGCCGGCCGTCTTCCTCACGCTGCGCCGGAACCGCGAGTTCTGGACACAGCGCGCGCTGCCCCGCGCCGGCCAGCGGTTCACCTTCGGCAGCGACCCCGTGATCTTTCAGTACTACCCGGGCTCCGGGCTCGCCCTCCAGCCGCTGGCGAGCCTCGGGCGCGCGAGCGCGATGGCGAGCCTCTGCCTGGCCCAGGACACGCACTACCGCTGCCGCCCGCACGCGCTGCGCCGGCTGCTCGACCAGATGCTCTCCCTCGGCGTGGAGCGCGGTGGCTTTCTCGCCTGGGAGTACTACTTCCGCTTCGCGGGCGGCACGCCGCCGTGGATCAGCGCGATGACGCAGTCCACCGCCGCCCAGGCGTTCGCGCGCGCCGGCCGCGCGCTCGACGAGGTGGGTTACGTCCGCGCCGCGCGGCGCGCGCTGGGCGCGCTCGACGTGCGCCCGCCGGTCGGCGTGGGCATCGCGACGCGGGCCGGGCGCCAGTTCGTCATGTACTCGTTCGACCCGGGCCAGCGCATCCTCAACGGCGAGCTGCAGGCGCTCATCGGCGTCCGCGAGGCGTCGTTGCTCATCCACAGCTCGCGCGCCGAACGCCTGTACCGCCAGGCCGAGCCCGAGGCACGCCACGCGGTGCGCGCGTTCGACACCGGCGCCTGGTCGCTCTACAGCAGCGCGGGGGACGAGTCCACGCTCGGCTACCACAAGCTCCTCACGGGCTTCCTGGGCGTGCTGTGCCGCCGCACGGGCCGCCCGGAGTACTGCGTGACCCAGCGACGCTTCGCACGCTACGAGCGCGAGCCGCCACGCGTCCGGCTGCAGCTGCCCAAACACATCCGGCGCGGCCAGCCGGTCACGCTGCGCTTCACGGTGTCGAAGGTCTCGCGCGTGCGCATCGTCATCCGGGGCACGAACGGGTTGCTGCTGCGTCGCGTCATGAACGTCCCCCACGGCCCTCACGCCGTGGGCTGGACGCCGCTGCACCGCGGTCCGGTACGCCTGCGCATCCTCGCGATCGGGCCGGGCGGCACGCGCGCCGTCGTGGCGCGGACGCTGCGCGTGGCTCAGGCCAGCACGAAGTAGTCGCGATGGATCGCCTCGTCGGTCGCGCGCGGCAGGATCTCGCGTACCGCCGCTGACTTCATCCCCCGGACCTGGAGCAGCTCGCCGGCGGCGTAGTTGCAGATGCCCTTGCCGATGACGATCGCGCCGTGCGCGACCTGCACGGCGTCACCGGCGTCGAAGGTCCCGCGCACGTCGGTGATACCAACGGGCAAGAGCGAGGTCCCGCCGTCGCGCAGGGCCCGGGCGGCGCCCGCGTCCACGACGATGGTGCCATGCGACGGCTTGGCGTACTTCAGCCACAGCTTGAAGGAGGAGTAGCGCTCCTCGCGCGCCTCGAACAGCGTGCCCTCCGCCCGGCCGTCGAGCACCGCGGGCAGCGCGTCCGCCCGCAGCCCGCTGGAGATGACGGTGCGGATCCCGCCCGCGGTCGCCATCTCCGCCGCGACGACCTTCGAGCGCATGCCGCCCGACCCCAGGGGCGACGTCGCGTGGCCGATGTTGAGCTCGCCGAGCGCCTCGAAGTCCCTGACCTCCGGCACGAGCGCCGCGTCGGGATCCAGGCGCGGGCTCGCGGTGTACAGCCCGTCGACGTCGGTGAGCAGGACGAGCAGGTCGGCCCCGATGAGCATCGCCACCTGCGCGGCGAGGAAGTCGTTGTCGCCGAAGGAGATCTCGTCGGTCGTCGTCGTGTCGTTCTCGTTGATGACCGGCAGCACGCGCCACTCCAGCAGCTTGCCGAGCGTCTGGCGCGCGTTGAGGTAGTGCGTCCGCGCACTCATGTCGAAGAACGTCAGCAGCACCTGCGCGCTCGTGATGCCGCGGTCGCGCAGCAGCTCGTCGTAGACGCGATAGAGCTTGCCCTGCCCGACGGCGCTGGCGGCCTGCAGCTCCTCGATCGCCCGCGGACGGACCGCCAGCGCCATCACGCGCATGCCGCGCGCGATCGCGCCGCTCGTGACGAGCACGACGTCGTGGCCGTCGGCATGGCGGGCGGCGGCCTCGGCGCAGATGCCCGCGATGATGTCGGCGCGCAGCTCGCCCGAGTCCTCGGCGACGATGCTCGATCCAAGCTTGATGACGTAGCGGGCCACGGCCCGCTGAGCTTAGTTGGCGGCGGCAAGCGCCCTACGAGGTCGGCAGCGATCCCGTGAGGATCTTGTCCTTCGCCCTGTCGTAGTACGCGCCGCAGTACTGCCCGCCCGGTCCGGGCGTCGCGATGC
>JAWVGM010000192.1:0-13097 GCA_033855075.1 Solirubrobacteraceae bacterium
GGGGGCATGCTTCTCAGGTGAGGACCGCGTCGGGCGCGGCTGCACCACGGCTGACCGACGCGCCGAACCGATCCGGGGTCGCGCTATTTGTAAGCGATGCCCGCACTCGCGGGGCCGGTGAGCGGCAGGATCTTGACGTCACTGAAGCCCACCTCGCGGCACCATCGCGCGAAGTCTGCGCCCGTGTAGTCAAACGCGTCGCCGAACTCGATCAGCATGTTGAGCGACATCATGAGCCCGAACGCGTTCTCGCGCCGGGCGTCGTCGATGAGGTTCTCGATAACGATGAACGCGCCTCCTTCGGGGAGTGCGTCGTACGCCGCTTTGATCAGCTGCATCTTCCGATCGAGGTTCCAGTCGTGCAGGATCAGACCCATCGTGACCACGTCCGCGGGGGGCAGCGGATCGGTGAGGAAGTCACCGGAGGCGACGTCCACGCGGTCAGACAGTCCGGCCGCCGCGATCGACCGCTCGGCGATCGGCGCGACGACGGGGAGGTCGAAGCTCGTGCACCGCAGGTGCGGATGGCGGGCGGCAAGCGTTGCGCACAGCTGGCCCGTGGCGCCGCCGACATCGCAGACCGTCTCGTAGTTGGAGAAGTCGAACGTCTCCGCCAGCGCGTGGAAGTTGCCCATCGATATCCCGGTCATCGCCTGCACGAACTGCTCGAGACGCGCTGGGTCGCTGTAGAGCTCGTCGAACATCGCTTTGCCCGTGGTCTTGATCTCGTTCTGGGGGCTGCCCGTCTGCAGCGCCTCGGTGAGATCGCCCCAGAAGCGATACAGCCGCGCGTTGCTCATCTCGAGGATCCCGCCGATGTACGCGGGGCTCTGCTTGTTCAGGAACAGCGCGGTCTCAGCCGTATTGCGGTACTGGCCCGCGCTCCCGTCCCCGTCGCGCTCCAGGAACTTCAGCGCGACCAGCGTGTCGAGAAAGTCATAGATCGCTCGCTCGTGCAGGCCGATGCGCTCAGCGATCTGCTCCCCGGTCAGCGACTCCCCGCCGATCTGCGTGAACAGCTCCAGCTCGACCGCCGACAGAACCACCTTCGAGGGCCAGAACCCCATCCCCACCTGCATGATGTGAGCTGGATTGAGCTCAGGCTCGGACATGTGCCTCCATCGTCGTGGTCGCCTCGATCGTGCGCCACCGTACTACCCGCGCCGGTGGCGCGTGCTCGGCTGACGACGTACCGGCAGCGCGAGCCAGACCCAGCGCCGCTCCTGATCAGGCCTCAGGGAGAGCAGGGTGAGGAGAGCAACGCGCGATAAGCCCGACGATCACCACCGCCACGACCAGCGCACTCGCCGCCGCGAAGCTCCTGCAAACAGACCGGAAAACGACGAAAGGCCCCGCTGTGCAGGGCCTTCGCGAAGCGGGAGCGACGGGACTCGAACCCGCGACCTCCGGCGTGACAGGCCGGCGCTCTAACCAACTGAGCTACGCCCCCGTGGGTGGGGACGGGAAGTATGGCAACACGTGGGCCTGACCCGTTGGATGGGGTAGTTGGCGCGCGGGCACCGTAGATTGCGCGGCGGTGAGCGAGCGTCCTGCTGTCGATGTCGTCGTGCCCTTCCGCGGGTCCAGCGTGGACCTTGATCTGCTGGCCGAGCGGCTCGGAACGCTCCACACAGAGCCCGGCGACACGATCACGCTCGCTGACAATCGCCCGGGCGCGAAAGACGACCGGCGCGGCGCCGTAAGGATCCTCGGCGCGGGGGAGCGGCAGACCTCGTATCACGCCCGCAACCGCGGGGTGCAAGCCGGTGAGGCGCCCTGGCTGGTCTTCATCGACGCAGACGTGGTCGCGTCGCCGGACCTGCTCGATCGCTACTTCGAAATGCCCCCCGACGAGCGCACCGGCGTGCTCGCGGGCGCGATCGTCGACGAGGTGCCGTCGACCGAGACCGGTGCGGCGGTGCGCTACGCCTACCTGAAGCATTCGATGAGCCAGGACACCCTGCTCGCCAACGAGGAGTGGGCCTTCGCGCAGACCGCCAACGCCGCGATCAGGCGCGAGGCGTTCGCGCAGGTCGGTGGCTTCGAGCCGAAGATCCGCTCCGGCGGTGACGCCGACCTGTGCTTCCGGCTGCAAGCCGCCGGCTGGGCGCTCGAGCGGCGCGACGGGGCCACGGTCGTGCATCGCAACCGCACCACGGTCGCCCGGATGCTCGCCCAGCGTGCACGGCACGGGGCGGGCGCCGCGTGGCTGGCGCGACAATGGCCGGGCGCGATGCCGCGCCGGCAGGCGCTGCGGTTGGCCTTTTGGGGCACAAGGCGCGCCATCCACGGCGGCCTAGCGGCCGCGCGCGGCGACCGCGACGCCGCGGTACTCGGGTTCCTCGACGGCCCGTCGATCTGGGCCTACGAGCTCGGACGGCTCCTGCCGAACCGCGCGACGCCGCGCATGCTCGCTCGCCGGTAGCCGTCCTGCAGCGCGCAGGCGTGCGCGCTCCCCCGTCGAAGCAGGCCCGCTGGTGGAGGCGTCTTGATGGGAGATCACCTGCGGCCGGCCGCGCTCGTGCGCCGTGTGTTGCTCGCGCCCGCGATGGCGGGTGGGGCGGCCCTGGGCCTGTTTCTCGTGCTCGCGGTCACCGGGTCGCCGAGCGCGAAGGACCTCAACCCGCTCGCGCCACACACCGACGCGGCCGCGTCGCGCGAGCTGGTCTTCAAGCTCCGGCGCGACGTCGAGGGAACGCCGACGGCCACCGACATCAAGCGCGCGCGGGTGCCCGTCACCCAGCGCAAACGCCGGCTGCGCGTGCATCCTTACTACGCCCTCTACAAGGCCGCCAAGCACCGCTATGGCGTCTCCTGGTTCCTGGTCGCCTCGGTCCATTACCAGGAGACCGGCTTCCGCAAGGCATCGAGGAAGACCAGCGCGCACGTTCGCAGGCGCGACTTCGACAAGGTCATGGCGATCTCCAAGCAGCTCGACGCGCACCATGCGACCGACCTCGGGCCGAGCGCGGTTCGCGCGGTCGCCGCGCGCTACGGACACAGCCCGCGCGGTCGCCTCTCCGCCGCGATGGTCATCGAGCGCGCCCGCGCGTGGAAGCTGCTCGGCAGCATCCCGCTGCCCGGCAGCGGCGAGCTCTCGACTCCGGTGAAGGGACCAATCGGAAGCTGCGGCTACTTCGGCTGCCCGCGCCCGGGCCATCTGCACAACGGCGTCGACTTCCTCGCGCCCGCCGGCACGCCGGTGCACGCGGCCGACGCGGGGCGCATCAAGATCATCGAGCTGCCGGGGGTCTCCGGCGGCTACGGGAACTTCGTCTGCATCCAGCACCGCCCGCACCTCGCCAGCTGCTACGCGCACCTCAGCGCGTTCGCCCCGAACCTGAAGGTCGGCCATCGCGTGAAGCGCGGGCAGGTCATCGGGCTCGTCGGGTCGACGGGATCGAGCACGGGTCCGCACCTGCACTTCGAGGTGCGGCGCGGGCCGGCGGATTGCCAGGCGTGCGCGGTGGATCCGATGCAGCTGCTCGATGGGAAGGTCCCGCAGGACGACGTGGCCGGCCTGCTACAGCGCTCGCGCGCCGCGCGCCCGGCGGCGAGCGCCCGCGTCGCCACGGCGTACGTGCCGCGGGCACCTACAGCGCCGGCGGCACCCGCGCCCGCACCCACCCCGCCCGCCCGGGCCGCACCCGAACCCGCGCCCGCAGCCAATGCACCGGACGCGACCCCGGCCGCTCCACCACCCGCCGCCGCAGCCGCCACACACGCCCCCGAGGTCTCCGAGACCGGCGGCGTCAGCCCGCCGTAGCGCCCGCTTCCCGCCCGCCAGGAATGATGCGCCGATGCATCCGCCCGTCACGCTGACGCGCCGCGAGATCGCAGGCGTCGCCGCGCTCGCGGTGATCATCTCGCTCGCGCTGCACTGGCCGCTGCCGCTGCACCTCGGCACCCGCATCGCCCAGGACCTCGGCGACCCGCTCGTCCAGGCCTGGCAGGTCGCCTGGGACGGCCACGCGCTCGTCCACCAGCCGACGAGCCTCTTCCAATCCAACACGTTCTGGCCGCTGCACGACAGCCTCGCGTTCTCCGACGCGCTCGTCGGCTACGCGCCCGCCGGCCTGATCGGCGGCGACGGCGTCCACGCCGCGGTCGCGCGCTACGACGTCCTCTTCCTCTTCGCCTTCGCGCTCGCGTTCGCCGGGGCCTGGCTGCTCGCGCGCGAACTAGGCATCGGCCGCTACGGCGCGGCCGTCGCCGGCGCCGCGTTCGCCTACACGCCGTGGCGCCTGGAGCAGGAAGGCCACATGCACATCATCTCGAGCGGCGGCATCCCGCTCATGGCGTTCCTGCTCCTCCGCGGATACCGAAGCAGCTCGGCGCCGCTGATCGTCGCTGGCTGGCTCGTCGCCGCGTGGCAGCTGTCGCTCGGATTCTCGCTCGGGCTGCCGCTCGTGTACCTCATCGGGGTCGCGGCCCTCGCGACGGCGATCGCCTGGTGGCGCAAAGGCAAGCCGCGCCCGCCGCGCCGCGTCATCACCGCGACGGTCATCGGCATGCTCAGCTTCGCGATCGTCGCGACACTGCTCGTGCGGCCCTACCTGCGGGTGCTCGACGACCACCCGGAGGCCAAGCGCACGAAGGCCCAGGTCGCCGCGTTCTCGGGTCCGGTCAAGGAGTTCGCCGCCGCGCCCGAATCGAGCCGCGTCTGGGGCGCGGCCGCGAAGCCGGTGCGCGACACGCTGAACGTCGTCCCCGAGCAGACCCTCTTCCCGGGCCTCGCGATCCTCGTGCTCGCCCTGGTCGGGCTCGGCGCCGCGACGCTGCCCAGGCGCGTCCGCAGAGCCCTCGGCACCGGCGCGCTCGGCTTCGCGATCCTCTCGCTTGGCTTCAAGCTCGGCTCGGGCTCATTCCTGTACCCCTACCGCTGGCTGTACGAGACGCTGCCCGGCTGGCAGGGCATCCGCGTCCCCGGCCGGCTGCACACGTTCACGACGCTGTGCCTCGCGCTGCTCGCCGCGGCGGGCGCCCAGGCGGTTGCGCTCAGGGCAAAGGATCGCTGGGGAACGCGCGCGGCGACGGCGGCCGCCGCCGTGCTCACGCTCGCAATCCTCGCCGAGGGGTGGGGCACCGACCAGAACCCGCGGGTGCCGCTCGCGCCGAAAGGCCAAACAGCCGCCCCGGCACCGGCCCTGCATCTCCCCACCGGCGCGTTTGACAACCGCCACTACGTCCTGTGGTCCACCGACGGCTTCCCGAAGCTCGTCAACGGCCGTGCGAGCTTCATCCCGCGTCAGTTCGAAGCGGTCATGCGTGCGGGCGAGCACTTCCCCGACAAACCGTCGGTTGCGATGTTCCGCCGCATCGGGATCCGCAGCGTCGTCGTCCACACGGCCACGAAGCGCGCCGCGCAGCAGGCCGACGTCTCAGCCGCCACGCTGCGCGGGCTGCACCTCGAGCGAGAGCGGCGCAGCGGCGTGGTGATCTTCCTCCTGCGCTGAGCGCGGCGCGCGTCGTCCCGACACAAGCGCCAAGCCGATCGCCAGCAGCGCCACGACCGCCGACCCCGCGACGAGCCAGATCGCCTCTTTGGACGGCAGGCCACCCGGATTGGGCAGGACGAGCGCACACGCGGCCCACGCGCCGATCGCCACCGGCGCCATCCCGACGCCGCGCACGAGCTCGGTCCGCCCGAGCGTCGCGACCCCGAGTCCGAGCGCGACCGCCACGCCCACAGCGAACGGCAGGATCGACACGACGCCGTGCGCGACGCCCGCCAGATCGAGCACGCTGTGCTGCACGACGCCGAGGTCGAACAGGCGGTGCAGCCAGACGCCCGTGTCGTTGTCGCCGATCATCGGATAGGTCATCGTCGCGACGGTCATCGACGTCGCCGAGATCGCGGCGAGCGCGAGCGTCACGGCCGACCAGCGCTTCCACGCCAGCCCGAGGCCGACGGCGAGGAACGGCAGGATCGGAATCAGGAAGCGCGGACCGGGGGAGCCGCCGCCCATCGGCAGCCAGTAGCCCGCGTTGTACACGAGGTAGGCGAGCGCGATCGCACCGATCGTCCGCGCCTCCGCGCGCCAGCCCTCGCGGTGCATGAGCACGACGCCCGCGATCGCGACGACCAGGACCGGCGACAACGTGAGCAGTCCGCGGCCGGAGAACAGCAGCATGAGGCCGTCGCCGAGGCGCGGCGCCGTGATGCCGAACACGCCTCCGTCGTTGAGGCCGAGGTACTGATGGCCGGTGAAGCCGGTCTTCGAGACCGCGTTCGCGTAGGACATGTGCAGCGGCGAGCCGAACGCCCACCAGTTGTAAGCCAGCAGCGGGAGCACGCCCGCGACGGCGCCGGTCCCGTAGGCGACGGCCCGCGGGAGCAGCGCCGCGCGCGAGCCCGGCCGCGACAGCGCGTACAGCCCGACAATCAAAGCCGCGATCGCGAGCGGGTACTCGAAGACGACCGCGAGGCCCCCGAGCAGGCCGGCCAGCGCGAGCAGGCGCACGCGCGGTGGCCCGTCGCGTTCCCGCCACACCAGCGCGAACGCGGCGAAGCCGAGCACCGCGCTGAGCACGTGGGAGAAGTAGAGCGTCGAGAAGGGGAGGATCATCGTCGCGGCGCCGAGCGTCAGCGCCGCCGCGGTCCCGGTTCCCGGTGCCACGCGCTCGACGACGCGCGCGACGAGCCACAGCAGCAACGCCGCCGGCAGCACGACGCCGAGCAGCCCGAGCGCCCAGGTCATCGGAGCGTCGTTGGCGATCGCCGCCTGCGAGATCCGCGCCCGCTTCGCGCTGAAGCCGTAGCTCTGCGGCTGTAGCTTGCGCGCCCCCCACGGATAGCGCCCGCCGTCCTCGCCCCTGGTGCGCGCGTGGCGCGCGGCGCCCTCGGCGCCCACCGCCCGCAGGCCCTCGTACAGCGGCAGCGTCAGCACGGACAGGCCGGGCGGCTTGACCGAGTAGAAGTGCCCGTCGGTGTAGGCGACGTCGTGTGTCTGCCAGTGCCAGCGGTCGATGTGCGGCGTGCCCTGTCCGATCGCCCGCGTGAGCGCCATGTAGGACGTCTGCGCCCAGCCCGGGGACTGGACGACGAAGGCGCATGCGCAGGCGAATGCGGCGATCGACAAAACAAGACCGCGTCGGGGACGCGGCCTGCGAGCAGCGGTGGTCGCACTGCGGCCCCTGCGCATAGACAAGAAGCTAGGGAATCAGCGCGTTGAGCGTTGTTGCGATTTGGCTAAGGCGCACTTGAACTCTGCTTCCCCGCAACGGCCGCGGATATGCGATCAGGGGGCGGGAAGCAGGCTCGCGCCGATGGCGCCACCGAGGTCGCCGAGCGACGCGACGACGACCGGCGGCGGCCGGTGATCGTTGAACAGATGGGGCAGCATCGCCTTGGCGATCCTGTCGGCGTAGGGCTGGCCGAGGCGCACGCCGAGCCCGCCGCCGAGGATGATGACCTCGACGTCGAGCACGTTGTTCACCGATGCGACGCCGGCACCGAGCATCTTCACGGCGCGGTCGATGAGCTTGCATGCGACGGGGTCCTCGCGCTCGAGCGCGGCCGCCCAGATGCCGCTCGTCAGCCGCTCGCGCCCGCGCTTGCGGGCGATCTTGAAGAGGTCGGTCTTCTCGCCCTCGTCGTCGTGCAGCTCGCGCGCCTTGCGTTCGAGCGCGTTGCGCCCGGCGTAGGCCTCCATGCAGCCGCGCCGCCCGCACGGGCAGCGCTCGCCGTGCACGTCGACGACGACGTGCCCGATCTCGCCCGCGCCGCCGAGCCCGAGCCAGGGCTTGCCGTCCAGGATGATCCCGCCGCCCACGCCGGTGCCCCAGAAGACGCCGAGCATCGAGTCGTACTCGCGCCCGGCGCCGAGCTGCGCCTCGGCGTCCGTCGCGACCTGCACGTCGTTGCCGAGTGCGACCGGCGCGCCGAGCGTTGTGCCGAGCGTCTTGCCCAGCGGGTAGGAGCCCTCCCAGTCGGGGAGGTTGCGCGCGCTCGTCACGGTGCCCGCTGCGGAGTTGACCTCCCCAGGGGAGCCCACGCCCACGAGGCCGAGCTTTTTCGTGGTGACGCCGGCCTGCTCGCAGGCCTCGCGCATCGCCTCGGCGATCGCCTCGGCGACGTCCTGCGGACCGCCCGTCGTCGGCGTCGGGCGGCGGGCCTGCCCGAGCACCGTGTGGCCATCATCGACGACGACCGTCTGGATCTTCGTTCCGCCGAGATCGATGCCGCCGCGCAGGGTCACGGTCCCGGAGATTAGACACTGGCTGAGACGCGGCGGCTCTGACTCAGCTTCCCCTGTAAGCACGTCGATATTTCGTCATGCGATGCACGACTTCGACCATCCGGGACACGGCGAGATCCACGTACGGCGCGAGCAGGCGTGCGACGAGGACGGCTGCCAGCGGCCCGCGCGATATGGGTCGCTGTGCGCGGCGTGTTTCATGGCCGCGACGCCGGCCAGGCGCGCCGTCGAACTGCTCGCCCTGGACCGCGCCCAGTCAGACGAGCTCGAGGCGCTGTGGCGGCTGCCGACGGTCGAGCCAAGGCAAGCCGCATGACCCCCTTCGCCGCGGGCTACGCGATGCCGCTGCGTACCGCTTGAACCGCGGCCTGGATGCGGTTTTCGAGCTGCAGCTTGGCGAGGATGCTGGCGATGTGGTTGGAGACGGTGTTCGGGCTGAGTGACAGCTCCAGGCCGATGGCCTGATTGCTCTCGCCGCTCGCGAGGAGCTGGAAGATCTCCAGTTCGCGGAGGGTCAGGGCGCCGCGAATGGCGATCGCGGCGGCGTCACCGGCCTGGGAGACGCCGGCATCCCGCTCGCGGACATGCTGCAGGAGCCTGCCGGCGATCTGTGGGGAGAGCACGCACTCGCCGCCGGCGGTTGCTTTGACGGCGCTGATGACCTCCGCGGGAGCGGCGTCCTTGAGGATGTATCCGCTGGCGCCGGCGACGATCGCCTCGACCACGAGATTCTCCTCGCCACCGGTGAGTACCAGGATGCGCGAGGCGGGCGCGAGAAGGCCGAGCTGCTCGGTCGCCTCGATCCCCGAGATCCCGGGCAGGCCGAGGTCCATCACGACGACGTCCGGACGCACGTCCACCACCATGGTGACGCCCTCCTCGCCGCTCGCGGCTTCCCCGACGACGGCGATCCCCGGCGCCGGACAACGCGACGGACAGGAAACGACGAATCAGCGCCTGATCCTCGACGAGTACGACGGTGATGGCTCGTCGCTCGGTGCCGATGGTGTGCGTGGGTGGCATATGCCGGACCGGACACGTGGTGTCCGTCGGCCCAGTCTAGTTCGTACGGACCCCCCAACTAGGTTCGACCAGGCCATTGACGAGCGTCCTCGCGCGCGTAGGTTGGCTCGATGGTCCATACGCGCGTTGAGAAGCCGTGGCCGCTCGTCCTTGCGGCGATCGCCCTGTCGATCCTTGCCACGGTGCTCTACGCGCCCTCGTCCGCGTTCGCCGCCGATCCGGCGGATGTGACCCCGCCGGTGCTGCAGGGGTTGTCGTTTTCGCCGTCGTCGGTGGATTCGGGTGCGGCGGATGCTGCTGACCGCACCGTCACGGCCGTGCTGCACGTGACCGATGACCTGTCGGGCTGGGACAGCGGGTTTCAGGCGTGTGTGTTGCTGACGTCGCCGGTGCTGCCGGGCGGCGGCACGCAGTCCGCCGGCACGTGTTCGGGCGTGGTGACGGGAACGGCGCTGGATGGGACCAAGACGCTGTCGATCGTGATTCCGCGCTACGCGTATCCGGGAACGTGGTCGGTGGGGACACTGTGCTTGCAGGACAACGTGACCAACAGGCGTTGCTACACCAAGGCGCAGATCGAGGCCGCCGGCAGCCAGAGCGGATTTGCCGTCACGGGCACCGGCGATGTGACGCCACCCGTGCTGGCGGGACTGGCGTTCGCGCCGTCGTCGGTGGATTCGGGTGCGGCGGACGGCGCCGATCGCACCGTCACAGCGGCGCTGCATGTGACCGACGACCTGTCGGGCTGGGACAGCGGCTTCCAGGCGTGTGTGTTGCTGACCTCGCCGGTCCTGCCGGGCGGCGGCACGCAAACCGCCGGCACGTGTTCGGGCGTGGTGACCGGGACGGACCTCGATGGGACCAAGACGCTGTCGATCGTCGTTCCGCGCTACGCCTATCCGGGCACGTGGTCGGTAACGAATCTGTGCCTGCTGGACCACTCGACCAACCGGCGTTGCTACACCAAGGCGCAGATCGAGGCCGCCGGCAGCCAGAGCGGATTTGACGTCACGGGCACCGGCGATGTGACGCCACCGGTGCTTCAGGGCTTGTCGTTCGCGCCGTCGTCGGTGAACTCGGGTGCGGCGGATGCTGCCGATCGCACCGTCACGGCGGCGCTGCATGTGACCGATGACCTGTCGGGCTGGGACAGCGGGTTTCAGGCGTGTGTGATCTTGACCTCCCCGGTGCTGCCGGGCGGCGGCACGCAGACTGCCGGCACGTGTTCGGGCGTCGTGACCGGGACGGACCTGGACGGGACCAAGACGTTCTCGATCGTGTTCCCGCGCTACGCCTACCCCGGCACGTGGTCGCTGACGAATCTGTGCCTGCTGGACCACTCGACCAACAGGCGTTGCTACACCAAGACGCAGATCGAGCAGGCCGGCGGCCAGAGCGGGGTCGGCATCGTCGACATCACTCCGCCAGACGTGGTCTGCGGGACGGCGGACACGGACTGGCACGCCGCGAATGTGTCGATCGCCTGCACGGCGAGCGACAGCGCCGCGGGCGTCGCGAACGCCGACAAGAGCTTCACGCTGTCGACGACCGTCGCCGCCGGGGCCGAGTCCGCGGACGCACCGACCGCCAGCCGCTCGGTGTGCGACCTGGCGAGCCCGCCGAACTGCACGACCGCGGGTCCGATCTCGGGCAACAAGATCGATCGCAAGGACCCGTCGGTCACGATCACGTCGCCCGCGCAAGGAGCCGCCCCGGTGGATCCCGGATCGACGGTGAATGCCGACTACGCCTGCGCGGACACTGGCTCGGGGATCGCTTCCTGCGTCGGAGACGTACCGAACGGATCGCCGATCGACGTCTCCAGCGGCCCGCACACGTTCACGGTGACCGCGACGGACGCGGTGGGCAACGTCACGACGACGTCGGTGACCTACAACGCCATGGACTCGGACGGCGACGGGGTCGACGACAGCGTGGATGACTGCACCGGCACCGTGAGCGGCACGCAGGTTGCCGCCGACGGTTGCGCGGACCCGGACGGCGACGGTGTCTCGACGCACGCGGGCGACAACTGCCCGAACATCTCCAACCCGGGCCAGACGGACACCGACACAGACGGCGTCGGCGACGCCTGCGAGCCGCCTCCCGTCCCCGACCCGGGTGGCGACGGCGGACCGAGCACACCGCCTCCGCCTCCTCCGCCCGCGGCCCCGGCGGGACCCCAGACGTGTCTGGGCAAGGAGGCGACGATCGTCACCGTCGCTGGCGAAAAGGTCATCAAGGGCACCGAAGGCAACGACGTCATCGTCGGTGGCAGCGCAGGCCAGACGATCGACGGTCGGGGCGGCAACGACGTCATCTGCGCCGGCCGGGGCGACAGCTCCGTTCGCGGCGGAGCCGGGAACGACAAGATTCTCGGCGGCAAGGGCAACGACCGGCTGAACGGCGGCGCAGGCCGCGACCTGGTGCTCGGCGGCGGCGGCGACGACGTCCTGCACGGCGGCAGCGGCAAGGACCGGCTCGGCGGCGGCGGCGGTGACGACCTCATCTACGGCGACGCGGGCAACGACCGGCTCGACGAGCAGGCCTACGGCGGCTTCGGTCACGACGGGCTGTTCGGCGGCGCGGGCAACGACCGCGTGCGCACCGCGGGCGGGACCTCCGACGCGATCGACTGCGGGCGTGGCCGCGACAGCGTGCTCATGGACGTCACGGACCACCAGCAACGCTGCGAGGGCGTGAAGCGCGCGACGACGTAGGCCGCGGCGACGATGGGCGATGCAGGGCTCGAACCTGCGACCTCCTGCTTGTAAGGCAGGCGCTCTGACCAGCTGAGCTAATCGCCCGGGGAAGACTCCCGACCGCGCATGATGGCGCGCGCAACAGGGCGCCGCGCCCCCGACCTAGAATCCACCCGCACGCCCCTATGGTCTAGTGGACTAGGACGCGGCCCTTTCAAGGCTGAGGACGCGGGTTCGAATCCCGCTGGGGGTATCAGCGCCGCCGGCGGCTCAGGCGATCGAGCTCCGCGAGAAGCAGCTCGGTCGACCGCTCGAGCTGCTCGATCGACGCGTCGGCGACGCGCGCGACGCCCGTCTCGCGGTTGAGCCACGCGTTGATCGCGCGCTGGGAGCGCCCGTCGAACGTGCGCAACGTGGAGACGAGGCTGTGGCGCTTGGCGCGCAGGCGATCGCGCCGCTCGAACGCGGGCACCTCAGGTGAAGCCACGGCAGCCGCGTTCGCCGGTGGCCCGGCGAACGCCGCTGCCGGGCGAACCACCGGCGCCGGCGGCCCGCCGCCGAACAGCGCGAGCTGCGGGGACACGTCGGCGTCCAGCGGGACGAACGCGGCCGCCTCGGTGATCTCGGTGCGCCGGCGCTCAGCGAGCTCGTCGAAGGCCTCGGGTGCGCCCTCCGCGGGCGGATGCAGGACGTGGCGCAGTTCCTCCTCGACGTCGGCGGCGTGCTCGCGCAGCAGCCGGTCGGCGGGCAGGAACAGGTAGCTCGGCTCGACCGCGCGCCCGGCCAGGGTGCGCACGAAGCGCCCGACGATCTGGCGAAAGATGAGCGGCGTCTTGGCGGCCGTCGCGTAGACGCCGACGCGCAGGCGCGGGATGTCGACGCCCTCGGAGACCATGTTCACCGCGACGATCCACGGTGCGCGGCTGTTGCGAAACGCGCGCAGCTTGTCCGACGCGCGCGCCTCGGTGTGCAGGACGATGACGGGCGCGCGTCCCGTGATCTCCTTCAGCGCCGCGGCGATCTGCCGCGCATGCTCGCCGTCCGCCGCGACGATGAGCCCGCCCGCGTCGCGATGGCCGCCCGCACGGACCTCCTCCAACCGCTCGTGTGCCGCGCGCAGGATCCGCGGCAGGCCGTCGGCGAGCGCGGTCGAGATCGCCGTGCGGTAGCG
>JAWVGM010000193.1:0-10163 GCA_033855075.1 Solirubrobacteraceae bacterium
GCGGTCCCAGGGGCACTCCACGCGCAGCCGGCGCGTGAGGTCGTCGAGGCGCCCGATCGCCTCGGTGATCTCGGGGCGGGTCACTGCCAGCAGGTTAGGGGCAGCCGTGGTGAGCCGTTGCTAAGGCTGAGCGGGCTGCGGTGTGGGCTGCTGCGGCGTGGCGGCCGTGGCCGTCGTGTTCACCTTCGGCGCGTTCTTGCAGTCCTGCGTGACGTAGCCCTTGCGGCAGTTCGTCTTGGCCTTCCACTTCTTGCGCAGGTCGTCGCTGAACTTCGTGATGACCGTGCGCTGGCGCTCGGTCGCGAGCTGCTGCTTGATCGTCGCGCTGGCCTGCTTGAGCGTCTGCTGCTGGGCCGGGGTGATCTTCTGGACCGCGAAGACGTAGTAGCCGAACTGAGTCTTGACGGGTCCGGTGAGCTTGCCCTTCTGTGCGCCGAAGATCGCGTCGTCGAGCGTCTTCTCCTGGTTGCCCTTGGGGAGGCCCGCGAGCACGCCGCCCTTGGCGGCCGATCCCTTGTCGATCGAGTACTTCTTCGTGACGACCTTCCAGCTCTGGCCACTGTCGAGCGCCGCCCGGGCCTGCTCGGCCTTCGCCTTGGTCTTCGTGAGCACGACGCGGATGTCGCGCTTCTCGGGCGTGGCGAACTTGGACTTGTTCTTCGCGTAGTACTTGCTGATGTCGGCGTTCGTGACGGGGTCGGCGTCCTTGATGACCTTCGTGCGCAGCTTCGTCGAAAGGGTGTTGAAGCCGACCTGCAACCGCGCGTCGTCGAGGGTCATGCCGGCGCTCTTGAGGAACTTCTCGAGGTCGCCCTGCTTGGGGAACGACTGCTTGAAGACCTTGGCGGCCTCCTTGTCGAGGTCGGCCTTCGTGAACTTGATCCCCTGGTCCTTGGACTCCTTGCGGATCCACTTCTCGGAGATCAGGAACTGCAGGACCTGGTCGCGGAACTGCTCGTACTGCGTCTTGCACTGCGCCTTGAACGTCGCGTCCGTCGGCTTGGGCTGGCCCTTGGCCGGCTTGGGCGTGCTCGACTTGAGCTTCGCGACGCACGCCGTGAAGTCCGGCGGGTTGTACACCGTCCGCGACGACGCGGCAGCGCCCTGCGAGGTCGCCTGGGCGATGCCCATCCAGTGGTTGAACTGGTCCTTGGTGATCGACTCGTCGTCGACGCGCGCCACGGCGTTTCCGGGCACGGAGTCACCGCACGCGGCGATGGCGATCGCGAGCACAAAAAAGGCGCCAAGCGCCGGGAGCAGACGAATGCGTGAAAGCACGACCGCGACGATGCTAGCGAAAGCGCGCCACTTCCCGCGCAAGCCCCGGCCCTCGTAACGGCACCTTCACACGCGACCTGCGCTCAGGCCGCCTCGCGCGTGACCTCGAGCAGGATGTCGGCGGCGCGCACGACGGCGGGGAAGCGCTGCTCGGGGTCGTCGGATACGCGCACCGACAGCTGGCTCTTGCCGGACTCATACAGCGCGCCGGGGATCTCCGCGCGCACGCGCTTGGCCCGCACGGAGTCAAGCTCGATCGGCGTCACGGCGAGGCGCCCGCCGCGGAAGCTGACCGCGGTGGCGCCGGCCTGACCGAGCTTGATCCGCGCCCGCTGGAGGTCGAGCAGGTTCAGCAGCGGGCGCGGCGGATCGCCGAAGCGGTCGGTGAGCTCCTCGCGCAGGAGCTCGATATCGGCGACGTCGAAGGCGCCCGCGATGCGCCGGTGCACGTCGATCTTCGCCTGCTCGTAGGGGATGTAATCGGCGGGCACGTAGGCGTCGACGTTGACGTCGAGGCGAACGGGCTCGGGCATCTCGACATACGAACCCGCTCCTCCGTCGCGCTCCGCGTCCAGCGCCGCGACCGCCTCGTCGAGCATCTGCATGTAGAGCTCGAAGCCGAGCGCCGCCACATGGCCGGACTGCTCGTCGCCGAGCAGGTTGCCCGCGCCACGCAGCTCGAGGTCGCGCATCGCGATCTTGAAGCCGGCGCCGAGCTCGGTGTAGTCCGACAGCGCAGCGAGGCGCTGCGCGGCCTCCTGGGTCAGCGCGGCCGCGCTGGGATACAGGAGGTACGCGTAGGCGCGCTCGCGGCTGCGGCCGACGCGCCCGCGGATCTGGTAGAGCTGAGACAGGCCGAACGTGTCAGAGCGATCGACGATGAGCGTGTTCGCCTGCGGGATGTCGATGCCCGACTCGATGATGCTCGTACAGACGAGCACGTCGGTCTCGCCGCGCAGGAAGGCGAGCATCCGCTCCTCGAGGTCGCCCTCGTCCATCTGACCGTGGGCGACGTCGAAGCGCAGTCCCGGGCACAGTCCGCGCAGGCGCTCCGCGGTCTCGTCGATCGACTCGACGCGGTTGTGCAGGAAGAACGCCTGCCCGCCGCGCCGCTGCTCGCGCTCGAGCGCCTGCTTGACGAGATCCTCGTCGTACTCGCCGACGTACGTCTTCACTGGCCGCCGGCCCTCGGGCGGCGTCTCGATCACCGAGATGTCGCGCAGCCCCGCGAGCGACATCTGGAGCGTGCGCGGGATCGGTGTCGCGCTCATCGAGATGACGTCGACGCGCAGCTTGAGCTGGCGCAGCAGCTCCTTCTGCTTGACGCCGAAGCGCTGCTCCTCGTCGACGATGATGAGCCCGAGGTCCTTCGCGCGCACGTCGCGGCTGAGCAGACGGTGCGTGCCGACGAGGATGTCCACGGCGCCGCTGCGAAAGCCCGCGATCGCCGCCTTCTGCTCGGCGGGCGAGCGGAAGCGGCTCACGGGCTCGATCGTGAACGGGTAGTCCTTCAGGCGCTCGGAGAACGTGCCGAAGTGCTGCTGGGCGAGGATCGTCGTCGGCACGAGCATGAGCACCTGCTTGCCGGCGTCGGCGGCCTTGAACGCGGCGCGCAGCGCGACCTCGGTCTTGCCGTAGCCGACGTCGCCGCAGATGAGCCGGTCCATCGGGCGCTCGGACTCCATGTCGGCCTTGACGAGCTCGATCGCCTCGCGCTGGTCGGCGGTCTCCGTGTAGGGGAACGCGAGCTCGAAGTCGCGCAGCCAGTCGGAGTCCTCCGGGAACGACAGGCCCTTGCGGCGCTTGCGCTCGGCGTAGAGGTTGAGCAGCTCCCCGGCGAGCTCCTGCGCGGCGCGACGGGCGCGCGCCTTGAGGTTGTCCCAGCTGCGGCCACCGAGCTTTGAGAGCGGCGGGTGCGCCCCGCCCGCGCCGACGTAGCGGCTGATCTTCGCGAGCTGGTCGGAGGGAACGAAGACGCGGTCGTCGCCCTGGTATTCGAGGTAGAGGTAGTCGCGCGTGACGCCGGCGACGGTCTTCGTCTCAAAGCCGGCGAACCGGGCGAGGCCGTGGTCCTCGTGGACGACGATGTCTCCGGTGCGCAGATCGGCGAACGACCGCAGCGCGCCGCGCCGGCGCGCCGCGTGGTCACGGCCGCCGGTGCGCTCGGGGCGGCGGCGGCGAAACAGCCGGTGCTCGGGGATGACGGCGAGCCGCAGCCCCGCGGCGACGAAGCCGTCGCGCAGCGCGACCTGCGCGAAGCGCAGCGGGTTCTCGATGCCCGGCGGATCGCCCTCCCCCAGCCAGGACGCCTTGAGGCGCGCGAGGTTGTAGGCCGCGCGCTCGCCCTCGCCACGCTGTGGCCACGCGACAACCGTGCGGTAGCCCGACCGCACGAGCTTCTCGAGCTCGGGCTCGGCCTCCTTGAGCGACCGCGCGGCGAAGTCGGCGGCCTGGGCGCGGAACTCGAGCGGCTGGCCCTGGTCAAGCGAGGACAGCCGTACGTGGGCGCGCGCGTCCAGTGCGGCGCGGATGTCATCGGGCGGAACGTAGAGGTGGTGGGCGTCGGTGTCGTGGAAGGCGGCGCAGACGTCCTGCCAGTGGTCGGCGAGCGCGGGCTCGATCTCCTCCTCGGCGGCGAGCAGCACCGCGGCGTCGGGGGCGAGGTCGAGGAACGCCACGAAGCGGTCGACGGGCAGGAGCTCGGCGATGTCGGGGCGATCGGCCTCGTCGGTCTCCATCGCCGCGATCCGAGGGGGCTCCGCCCCCTCACGCTCCGCTAACCCCCGGATAGGGCGATACTCCGCCGCGAGCTCGGCGGCCGGCGCGATCTCGACCTCCTGCGTCTCCCCCAGCGAGCGCTGCGTGAACGTGGAGAACCAGCGCAGCGACTCGATCTCGATGTCGAAGAGGTCGACGCGCACCGCCCGGTCCTCGGTCGCCGGATAGATGTCGAGCAGCCCGCCGCGGGCGGCGAACTGGCCGCGGTCGTCCACCTGGTCGACGCGCTCGTAGCCGGCGGCGACGAGCTGCGCCATGCACTCGTCGAGGTCGAGCAGCTCGCCGACGCGCAGGCGAAACGAGTGCGGGCGCAGCGCGGGGTCGGGCACCTTCTCCGAGAGCGCGACCGCGGAGACGACGACGACCGGGGCGTCGCCGTCCTTGCGCGCCTCGTCGTCGAGGAGCGCGTCGAGCGCGGCGACCCGCAGCCCGGTGAGGTGTGGCGGCGGCGTGAGGTGCGACTCGTAGGCGACGCCGCGGCTCGGGTAGAAACGGACCGGTCGCGGATGCACCCACGCGCGCAGATCCGCGGCGATGTCGCGCGCGTGACGATCGTCGCCGGCGACGATGAGCGTCGGGCGCTCCGGGTGCTCGTCGGCGACCGCGGCGAGCACGTACGGTCGCATCGACGCGGACACGAAGGCGCGACCGCCCTCACGCGCGAGGGCGGCGCCGTCGGCGTCGTCGGTGAGATGGGAGAGGAGGGACCGCAGCGGCATGGCAGGCACAGCGACCGCGCAAAACGCGCGGCCGGCTGATCCAGTCTAGGAGTCCTCAGAGCAGGCCGCCCCGCCGCCAAGAACCGCGATATCTGGGCGAACCTCAGCCCTGCGTTGCGGCCGGTCGGGCTGAGCTACGCGCCGGGCTCGCGCTCGCCGAGGACGATCGCCTCGGCAGCCGCGGCCGCACGCTCGACGAGGTCGGCGACGTCGGCCTCCGGCTCGCGGAACGAGCCGAGCACATGCGCGGAGACGATCTCGGGGTCGGTCGAGTCCGGCCGACCGACGCCGGCGCGCACGCGTGTGAATTCCGGGCCCCCGAGCTCGGCCTTCAGCGACTTCAAGCCGTTGTGGCCCGCAAGGCCGCCGCCGATCCGCGTTCGTACCTCGCCGAACGGCAGGTCGATCTCGTCGTGCACGACGAGCACGCGGTCGAGGTCGAGTTTGTAGGCGCCGCGCGCGGGCCCGACCGAGCGTCCCGCGTCGTTCATGAAGGTCTGCGGCAAGAGCACAGCCACACGCGGTCCGCCGGGACCCGTGCGCCCCTCGGTGAGCAGACCGTTGAACTTCGGCTTGGCCTTGGGGAGCTCCCAGCGCTGGGCGAGCACGTTCGCGATCTCGAAGCCGATGTTGTGGCGCGTGCCGGCGTACTTCGACCCGGGGTTGCCGAGCCCGACGACGAGCCAGTCGACCGGCCCGCCGGTGGCGCGGCCCGGGAACCGCATGAGCGGCGGGGGCTACTCGCCGTCGCCGGAGTCGTCGCCGGCGGCGGCGTCCTCGGCAGGAGCTGCGCCCTCGGCCGCCTCGCCGCCCACGAGCTCGGTCTCCTCCTCGATCTCTGTCTCCTCGACCTCGAGGCGCGGCGGGGTGAGCGTCGCGACGACGGTCTCGTCGACGTCGTCGAGGACCGTGACCCCGGCGGGGACCGGGACCGCGGCGAGCGTGAGCGTGTCGTTGATCTGCATCTCCGACACGTCGAGGTGCAGGGACTCGGGAATCTCCGTCGGCAGCGCCTCGATGTTGATCTCGCGTGTGACGTGCTCGAGCACGCCGCCCTCCTTGGTGCCGGGGGCGTCGTCGACGCCCTCGAGCTCGAGGGGCACGACCGCGTGGATCGCGACATCGAGGCTCACCCGCAGGAGATCCACGTGGATCGTCTCGCCGCGGACCGGGTGGTGCTGGGCGCGCTTGAGCACCGCCGGAGCGGTCGTGCCGTCGAGGCCGACTTCGAGCACGGCACCGCGGCCGGCGAGCGCGTGGCGCAGCTCGCGCGCGTCGACGCTGAAGGCGAGCGGCTCGTCGCCGCCGCCGTAGAGCACGCCGGGAACGCGGCCGGTGCGGCGCAGACGGCGCGTGGCCCGCGATCCTTCGACCTTGCGCGATGCGATGTCGAGCTTGGTGCTCTGGGAAGCCATGGCGACGGGGAAGGGTAGCGAACCGGCCCGCGGGCGGGCAGGCAGGGGCCGGGCGTCAGCCGCCGTACTGATTGACCGCGGCGAACGCCTTCTGCAGATCGAACCAGCCCGGCTTCTTCGTGCCGTCGTAGCGCAGCACGCCCTTCTGATGGAGCGGGGGCTCGGGCCGCGGGTTGCCTCCATCCCAGTTGGGGCGCACGCGGAACTCCTGCAGCGCCCAGTACAGCGCGCCGCTCAGCCATGGCTTGGAGTTGTAGACGGCCGTGTGGAAGCGGATGAAGTCCTGCTGGAACTCGTACGTGCCCTTCTCCTCGACGGGCCCGGAGCGGTTGGCCTCGGCGCCGAACTCGCTGACAACGAGCGCCTTGTGGCGGTAGCACTTGCGCATCTGGTCGAGGTAGTCCGACAGCATCGAGCGGTCGGCGATCGAGCCGTTGGGCCCCGGGTACCAGCCGAAGTAACTGTTGAGGCCGAGCAGGTCGAGCGGCCCGTATTCGGGCTGGCAGCCGGCGCCGGGGTAGCCGTTGATGGCCAGTCCGATCGGCCGCGTCGGATCGAGCGCGCGCGCCTCGCGCACCGCGCGCTTGATGTAGAACTTCACCGCCGGCCCCGGCTGCGAGGAGAGCTCGTTGCCGATCGACCACACGAAGACCGACGGGTGGTTGCGGTTGACCGTGATGTTCTCCTCGACCTCGTGCGCGGCGAGCTTGCGCACGTCGAGGCGCGCGAGCTGGGAGGTCTTGAGCGCGTAGACCGGGATCTCGGACCAGATCATGAGCCCGAGCCTGTCGGCGAGCTCATGGATCTCCGGATGCAGCGGGTAGTGCGTGCGCAGCACGGTGGCGCCGAGCTCACGCGCCTCGTTGACGATCTGCTGGCGGCGCGCGCTGTTGATCGCGAAGCCCATGACGGGGTCGTCCTCGTGCAGCCCGACACCGCGCATGTGCACGGCTCGGCCGTTGAGGAACAGCCGCCCGTCCTTGACCTGGAGCTGGCGGATGCCGCTGTGCAGGTGGTAGCCGATCACCTTGCGCCCGTCGGCGCGCACCGTGAAACCGACCTTGTAGAGGTTGGGGTGCGGCGGCGACCACAGGCGCGGGTTGCGGACCTTCATGTTCGCCTCGAACACGGCGGTCTTGCCGGCGCCGACGCGGTGCGAGCCTCCGAAGCGCAGAGCGCGCCCGCCGAACGTGCCGCTCGCGCTCACCTGCGTCGCCTTGCTTGCGTAGCTGCGCACGCTCACGCGTGCGGTGACGTTCGAATTGCACGTGCGGCACTTCAGGATCGGCCGCACGAGCACCGACGAGATGTTGATCATGTCGACGCGCTTGAGGTAGACCTCGCGCAGGATCCCGCCGTAGTTCCACCACCCGCCGGCGGGGTCGCCTGAGCCGGTCAGGCCCGCCGGCGGAAAGTCGTTGGCGAGGCGGCGGTTGTCGACACGGACGACGAGCCGGTTCATGGCGTTGCGCTTCAGCGCTCCGTTGGGCAGGCGCACCTCGAAGGGCAGGTACGCGCCCGTGTTTCTGCCAACCAGCTTGCCGTTCAGCCAGACCTTCGTGCGGTAGTTGACCGACTCGAACCGCACGAGCCAGGCCAGCCGGCTGGCGGTGTCGGGCAGGCGGAAGTCCTTGCGATACCAGCCGACCGTGCCGATCATCGACGCTACCGAGTTGTCGCCCGCGTTCCACGCGTTGGGGACGCTCGTCTTCGTCCAGCCGTCGGTCGACGCCTGCGCTTGGAAGTTCTGGCTCTCTCCGACCAGCTCCCGGTCAAGCCGGAACAGCCAGTCGCCGCCCAGGAGGTACGCGTTGTCGGGGGCGTCGTGGTAGATCGTCCCCTTGGTGATCCCGTCGCCGCCCTGGGCGTGGGCCGCAGGGGCCGCGAGCGCGAACGCCGCGGCGAGGGAGATGAGGAATGCGAGCTGGCGGAGAATGGGCATCGCTGCGAGGCGCAACACCGCGTTCGTGCGGCAGTTGCGTTCGATCACGGACAGCTCGATTCGCGGGGGATCGGAGCGCTGACGCGCAGGAGGCTAACGGAGGTACCGGCGATCGCGTTCCCCTTCCGCCGCACGAGGACGCACTGGACCGTCGTGAGGTCATGTTTGGACGTGATCCACACGACGCGCGTGGGCTTCGTCCGGCCGGTCAGCGCGTGCGCGGTGCCGGACTGCAGAAGCACGATCTTGACGTCGCCGGGGAAGTGCAGCGCCTGGGCGTTCTTGCGCACGACCGCCAGACAGGCCGCGTCGCGGCAGGTGAGCTCCTTCAGCATGCCGGTCACGTCGCCGCGGGCCTGCGCGCGCAGCAGCTCGAGGACGTCGCCCCGCTCGGCGTTCTCGGCGCTGAGCCAGCGTCCGACGAGGAGGCTGATGGCGAGAAACGCGCTGACCGCGAGGAAGATGGCGAGGCGCTTCACGCGCCCATTGTGGTGTGTGGGTCACCGCGAGGCGGCGGTGGGCCCTACGCGAGAGCCCGCGGGCGCCGGCCTGCTCGGCCATTCCTCATGTTTCCCCCTGTGAGGGGGGAGCACTAGCCGGTGCGGTGGAAATCGTCGCCGTTGAGCTCGAGGAACCGCTGCACGGAGGCTTCCTGATGGTCGAGCCGTTCGGCGGTCATCCGGGCGTGCGCGGCCGCGCGTTCCTCGAAGTCCTCCAGGCAGCGCTCGGGGTCGTCGGAGATCGGATACACGTGCGCCAGATCCTGCTGGGCGCAGACGATGCCAAGCGGCGGCCGGCCCTCGGCGAGCGTGCGGGCGCCGCAGACGGCGGCGACGAGCATCCGCCGCTCGGGCGCGGTCAGCGCGAGCGGTATGAGGCGATGCGCGGGCAGGCGGACGCCCAGCTCGACCGAGCGGTCGACGCCGACCTCACCCCCGGTCGCAGCGGCCAGCGGCTCGCTCCACACCGCGAGCACGGTGTCGGCGGCGACGATGGCGTCACGCAGGTCGCGCGCCTGGCGGGCGTAGAGCTCCTCGGCCTCGTCGCGGGTGTGGGCATCGGCGAGGTCGAGGTCGCAGGGCACGCGCAGCAGCTCGGAGGCGCCGACCGCCGAGCCGGGTTCGCGGTCGCCGTTCGTGACGTATGTCTGCAATGTCCCAAGGTCGAGGCGGCCGTGGAAGATCACGGTGAGCGCCTCGGACAGCGCAAGATCGGAGACCCGCAGGGCGACGGACGCGCTGGCCTCCGCGTTGATCAGCGCACGCTGGAGAAGATCGTCGGCTGGGTCCATCCTGGCCTCCTCAAGTCCTACAGAGACGAGTCATTGTTAGCGCACATCTGGGTACCCTTGGCGATACATGAAGATTCTTTACAAACCCTTCGGATTGATTGTCGGCATCATCGCCGGAATCCTTGCGCGGCAGGTCTTCGATTCGGTCTGGGGCCACATCGACGATCGCAAGCCACCGAAGGCGCTGACGGAGGAGTCCACCTGGGGCAAGGTACTCGGCGCGGCGGCGATCGAAGGCGCGACGTTCGCGATCACCCGCGCGGCCGTGAACCGCAGCGGCGCCAAGGGCTTTCACTGGTTGACCGGCATCTGGCCGGGCGAGAAACGGCCGGAGAAGACATAGGCTTTCGGGCGGCGGGCGGCGGGCACGCCCGCGCAGCTTGGTGGTCCGGCGACCTCCGGGCGACGTTACGAGAGGACGAACCCGCGCTCTGCAAGCGCGGTCAGGTCGTCCTCGAACGCCGGAAAGTCACGGGCGCGCAAGTGCTCGAACGGCACGCCGTTCGGACCGCGGCGCCGCAGCCAGCGCTTCAGGACGCCGTCGCCGACCTGGCCGGCCGCCTCGCCGGTGAGCGCGAGCAGGATCGCCAGTTCGGGCCGGTGATCGAGATCGCCCAAGAGGACGGATATCGGATCAACGGCCAGGATCTCGCACAGCTCGCCGTCGGACAGGCCGAGTCGCTCCATCAGGGCCACGACCGGGGAGTTCACCGGTGACGACCTAGAAGAGCTGGTTCTCG
>JAWVGM010000194.1:0-16554 GCA_033855075.1 Solirubrobacteraceae bacterium
CGCCGCGGCTGTCCTCGCTGTGGATCGGCCTCGTCACGCCGGTCGACACGCAGGTCGCGCGACCGCTCGTCGAGGGGCTCTCGACCGAGACCGTCGTCACCGATCCCACCGGGGCCGCGCTGTTCGACGTCCAGCCGATCGGCTTCGACCCATCGCTGCGTAAGGCCGTCGCGGCGGAGCGCGGCGCGGTACCTGCCTGAACACTGCAGGGCGCCAGCGGGCTCGCGCGGGTCTCATCATGCGCCGATGCGCAGCTCGCGCGCCCTCGCCCTGGCCGCCGCGGCTCTCGCGCTTGGCGTGCTGGCCGCCGCGATCACGGCGCCCGCGGGTGGCGCCGCCAGGCCCGCGTCGATCCGGGCGACGGCGACGACATGGGCCGGGAGCCAGGTCGGCCATCAAGCGGTCGGCACATCCAACAGCTCGAGCGCATCTCGATCAACGACATCCAGCGCGGCGTTCTCGTCTTCTCGCTGTTCCGCACCGGCATGCGCGCCGCGCACCTGGACATCGTGCTCGCCGCCCGCGTCGTGCCAGAGCTACATCTCGAGACCGCGGCGCTGATCGACGGCGAGCGCCGAGCCCGTCTGCAGTTTGGCGACCGCCTTCATCTCGCCGGCGATCGCCGCGAGCGCGACGGGCGAGATGACCGGATGCGTGTCGGTGCGCGCGATGCCGATCGAGATCGACATGAGCGGGGCGCGATGCAGCTGACGGCGGCGGTCCCACACCTCGACCCAGCCCTGCTCACGCTCGGTCTTGTCGTAGAGGTCCGGCACGCTGGCGTCGAAGCGCGAGATGATGTCGCGCGCGAGCGGCGCGGCGAGCTCGGGCGCGGTCAGGACGATGAAGTCGTCGCCGCCGATGTGGCCGGCGAAGTGCTCGGGGCTCGGGGCTGCCTCGAGCGCGTCGAGCAGCGCGTCCGCAGTCGTGCGGATTGCAATGTCGCCGCGGGCGAAGCCGTAGTGGTCGTTGAAGGCCTTGAACGCGTCGACGTCGGCGTGCATGCAGGCGAGCTGGCGGCCCGCCTCCAGGCGCATCGAGATCTCGCGCAGGATCGCCGCGTTGCCCGGCAGGCCGGTGAGCGCATTGAGGTCGCGCAGCGTGGCCGAGCGCTGGAGCGCGAGCTGGACACGCGCGACGAGCTCGGCCGGGGCCACGGGCTTGACGAGGTAGTCGTCGGCGCCCGCCGCGAGGTGTTCCACGATCGAGTCGATGTTGCCGTTGGCCGTGAGCAGGATGACGGGCGTCGAGCGCGCGCGGTAGTCGCGGCGGATCTGGGCGAGCGCTTCGAGACCGCCGAGCTTGGGCATCGAGAGGTCCATGAGGATGATCGCCGGACGACACTCGATCGCCTTGTGCACGCCGTCCTCGCCGTCCTCGGCGAGCTCGCACTCAAAGCCGGCCGCCACGAGCACGTGGCGCAGGATCTGCCGCGTCGGCTCGTCGTCGTCGACGATGAGGACCATCTCCGCCGCGGGGTCGGGCGGAGCGGTGGTCTGGGCAGTGGCGATCTCGTGGGACGTCAGCATCTGCGTTCCTTCGCAGCCGGACTTCCTTGTCCGCGTACCTCTCCCATCGGCGTGCAAGGCCGCCGACATGAGCGGACGCGCTGCTCAAGCGGCCAGTCGTGCGGGCCGATGGGTCTCGGATGGGACCCGACTGGAGCCGGCCTGACCCCACCCGCGCGGCTGCGCGCAGGGTCGCGGGCCGGCTCGTGCGCCGCTCCCGCGGACGTGTGTCGGCCAATCCGTACCGCTGGGCGGCGCTCCTGCTCGCGGCGCTGCTTGGCGCGACCGCGGTTGCCACCGTCTACACCGTCAACGTCCAGCGCGACGACCAGAGTCGGCGCGTCAGCCGCCAGGCCACGACGACCATCGACGCGCTGGAGCGGCGTCTGGGCGTCTACGGCGACGTCCTCGTCGCCGTGCGCGGAGCCGTCGCGCTCAAGCCGGACCCGTCGCCGCGCGAGTTTCGCTCGTTCGTCGGTGGGCTGAAGGTCCGCTCGCGCTACCCGGGCATCCAGGCCGTGTGGTTCGCGCGGATCCGGGACGGGCGCGCGCCGGTGACCCACATCGAGCCGCTCGCGGGCAACGAGCGGGCGCTCGGCTTCAACGTGCTCAGCGAGCCCATCCGACGCGCGGCGTTCCTGGCCTCGCAGGCCAGCGGCCGGCCGGCGGCGACGGCTCCGGTGCGCCTTGTCCAGCGCGGCGCGAAGAGCAAGGGCCTCGTCCTGATCCTCGCGCTCGCCAACCGCCGGGGCGGGCCGTCCACGGGCGTCGTCGGCGCGGCGTTCGACGTCCGCGACCTCGTCGGAGCGATCGTCGGCAGCCGCAGCGACTACGACCTCGAGCTGTACGACCTCGGCGCCACCTCGGGCCGATCCGCCTCGCCCTCGCGCCTGAACCTCATGTACGGCGACGGCGACGATCCGCGGGCGCTGCACGGGGCGGACGGGCGCCACGCTGTCCTGCGCGAGATCGCCATCGCCGGGCGCCGCTGGGCCGTGTACTACCGCCCCCACGGAGCGGCCGCGGTGCCCGTCGGCCCGAGCCAGTGGATCGTCGCGGTCGGCGGCGCACTCGGCAGCCTGCTCGCCGCGTGGTTGTTCCTCGCGCTCGCGCGCGGACGCAACCATGCGCTCGCGCTGGCCGGGCGCCGCACGCGCGAGCTCGAGACGAGCGAGCGTCAGACGCGCCAGATCCTCGAGACCGCCCCCGACGCGTTCGCCGCGCTGGACGAGCACGGCCGTATCACCGACTGGAACCCGCAGGCGCACGCCGCGTTCGGCTGGACGCGGGACGATGTCCTGGGGCTCCCGCTGACCGAGACGCTCCTCGCCCAGCGCGAGCGGCCGCACATCGACGAGATCCTCGCCGGCCCGGACGACCGGGACAGCAGCCGGCTCTTCGAGCTCAGCGCGCTGCACCGCGACGGTCACGAGCTGCAGATCGAGCTCTCGATCGCGTCGCTGCGCGCGGATGACGGCCGCACGTTCAACGTCTTCATGCGTGACATCAGCGAGCGCATGCAGGCCCAGCGCAAGTTCGAGCAGTTCGTCGAGTTCGCCCCCGACGCGATCGTCGGCGTGGGCCGGGACGGCACGATCGTGCTCGTCAACGCGCAGGTCGAGCGCGTCTTCGGATACACCCGCGGCGAGCTGCTGGGCCAGCGCATCGAGGTGCTCATCCCCGAGCGCTTCGGCCTCGCGCACGCCGGGCATCGCGACGAGTTCTTCGCCGACCCGGGCACCCGGCCGATGGGCGCTCAGCTGACGCTCTCCGCCCGGCGCAAGGACGGAACGGAGTTCCCGGCCGAGATCAGCCTGTCGAGCATCGAGACCGCCGACGGCCCGCTCGCCACGGCGGCGGTGCGCGACATCACCGAGCGCGAGCGCATGCAGACCGAGCTCGCGACCCGTGAGCGCCGGACGCGCCAGATCCTCGAGACGGCGCACGACGCGTTCATCTCGATCGACGACACGGGCACGATCACGGACTGGAACCCGCAGGCCGAGGCGACGTTCGGCTGGTCGCGCGACGAGGCGATCGGTCGCCGGCTCGCCGACACGATCATCCCGCTCGCCATGCGCGAGGCGCATCGCAACGGTCTGGAGCGTTTCCTGAAGACCGGGGTGCCGCGCGTGCTCGGCCGGCTCATCGAGCTGCCGGCGATCCATCGCGACGGGCGCGAGTTCCCGGTCGAGCTGACGATCTCGCCGCTGCGCACCGAGAGCGGCTACCTGTTCAACGCGTTCGTGCGCGACATCACCGAGCGCACCCGCACCCAGGAGCAGCTCGCGCTCGCACACGAGCAGGCGGTCGAGGCATCGCGCATGAAGTCCGACTTCGTCGCGAACATGAGCCACGAGATCCGCACGCCGCTCAACGGCGTCATCGGCCTGACCGGCCTGCTCGTCGGCACGGATCTCGACGACGAGCAGCGCGACTACGCTGAGTCTCTGCAGGCGTCCGGCGACGCGCTCATGGCCGTCATCTCCGACATCCTGGACTTCTCGAAGATCGAGGCCGGAAAGCTCGAGCTCGACGACCATGCCTTCGAGCTGCACGAGGTCGTCGACGGCGTGTCGGCGATGCTCGCGATGGAGGCCCACGAGAAGGGCCTCGACCTCATGGTCTGGGTCGACGACGACGTGCCCGACGAGGTGCGCGGCGACGGCGCCCGCATCCGCCAGGTGCTCGCGAACCTGGCGACGAACGCGGTGAAGTTCACCCCCGACGGCGAGGTCGTGATCCGCGTCACGCTCGAGCCGGGCGCCGAGATCGGACACGGCACCGACGGCGAGGCGGTCGTCGTGCGCTTCGCGGTGTCCGACACCGGGATCGGGATCGAACGCGACGCCGCCGCCCACATCTTCGACTCCTTCTCACAGGCCGACACGTCGACCACGCGCGAGTACGGCGGGACGGGGCTCGGCCTGGCGATCTCCAAGCAGCTCGTCTCGCTCATGGGCGGACGGATCGGCCTGGAGAGCGCGCCCGGGGACGGGAGCACGTTCTGGTTCACCGTGCCGGTCGTGCTCGCGCCACTCAAGGAGCGCTCGAGCGGGCCGCGGCGCACGAACTTCGCCGAGATCCGCGTGCTCGTCGTCGAGGACAATCCGACGAGCCGCACGATCCTCGAACACCAGCTCACGTCGTGGGGGATGGGCTGTGAGACCGCCGCCGAGCGCGATGAGGCGCTACGTCTGCTGTACGACGCCTCCGCGGCCGGGCGACCGTACGGGCTGGCGCTCGTGGACTTCGCCCTCAAGACGACGAGCGGGCTCGACCTCGCGCGAGCGATCCAGGCCGCGCCCGAGCTTCACTCGACGCGGCTGATGATGCTGAGCGCATCCGCGGCCGAGCGCGAGGCGGCAATGCAGGCAGGCGTCCACGGCTACGTCACCAAGCCGGTGCGCGCCTCCCGCCTCGCCCACGAGATCGCTCGCGTTCTCGGCGCGGGACAGCTCGTGCCGATGGACGCGGCGTCGCGGGTTCCGGTCCCCGAGCGCGCCGGCGCATCGCCCGGCCGGCCGGTGCTCGTCGCCGAGGACAAGAGCGTCAATCAGCTCGTCGCCGTCCGGATGCTCGAGAAACTGGGCTTCCGCGCGGACGTGGCCTCCAACGGCCGCGAAGCCGTCGAGATGCACGCGCAGGGCGACTATGAGGCGATCTTCATGGACTGCCAGATGCCCGAGCTCGACGGCTATCAGGCGACCGCGGAGATCCGCAGTCGGGAGCCCGAGGGCACGCACACCCCGATCATCGCCATGACCGCGCACACGCTGCGCGGCGATCGCGAGCGCTGTCTGGACGCGGGCATGGACGACTACGTCGGAAAGCCGATTCGGACCGCCGACCTCGCCGACGTCATCGACCGTGCCCTCGGGCAGGAGGCGCGCGAGCGCGGCTCGGGCGTCACCGCAGCAGCGGCTGGCGGCGAGGCGGCGCTCATCGACCTCTCGCGGCTCGAGGACGTCTTCGGCGACGACGACGAGGCGCGGGCCAGCCTGCTCGGGCAGTTCGTCGCCCAGTCGGGCGCGACGATCGCCGCGCTCGCCGAGCCGATCGCCGCCGGCGACGCCGATGCCGTCGCCCGGCTCGCGCACGGATTGAAGGGCAGCGCGGCCGTCGTGGGCGCCGAGCGCATGTCGCAGATCTCCGCGCGGCTGTGCGACGAGGCGGCCGCCGGTCGCCTCGAGGACACCGAGCGCCTGGTCATCGAGCTTCAGTCCGCGTTCGAAGCAACCGATAAGGCTCTGACACCGTTCCCGAACGAGCAGATGATCCGATGAACGAGCAATCGCTCCCCAGCCTCCTGATCGCCGATGACGACTCCGTCGTCGTGTCGACGTTGTGCGCGCAGCTCTCACAGAGCTTCCACGTCGTCGCGGCGGCGCGCGACGCGGAGGACGCGATCGCCCTGGCGCACAAACACCAGCCCGACGTCGCAATCCTCGACGTGCAGATGCCCGCCGGTGGCGGCCTGCGCGCGACGAAGGAGATGCAGACGCGATCGCCGAACACGGCGATCGTCGTGCTCTCTGCCGACGAGTCCGATGGCGAGGTGCGCGACGTGATCGCCGCCGGCGCGATCGCCTACGTCCGCAAGGGCGCGACGACGCAGGAGCTCGCCAGCACGCTGCACCGCGCGATCGATGCGCACGCCACGCTCGTTCAGCCGGTCGAATAGAGCCGCAGCCGCAGGCGCACGCCGTAGTAGGGATCTCCCGCGCGGACGTAGTGCGCGGTGAGGCGCGACAGCGTGTAGGCCTCGCCGGCCACGATGAGCGTGCGCCCCTCGTCGCGTACCTCCTCGACCACCGCGGGCCGCGACGCGCCGAGCCGGACGATCTCGACGTCCATGCCGACGTGCGGCAGCGGCCGGGTGGGACGAGGCGCGCTCATCCCACGCAGGGTAAAAGGCGCACGGCAGCGATGGAGGTTTTGCGGCGTAGTGGGCGCGTTTCTTGACGAGCGGCGCGCTCAAGGGGCCCAGCGGGCTAGCGTCGATCCGACCGCCCGCCGGAGGGCAGACGGTGGTAGGGGTGAATGCAGGACCCAAGTGATCCGAACTCATAAGGGGGACGACCCGATCGGAGGATGGCCGATCGGGTCGTGATCACCCTGCGGGATCCCCGGCGCGACCGAGCCGCTCGACCAGCGCCTGGGTCTCAGCTGACGGCTTGATCCGCAGGTCACTGCGCAGACGCGCGCGTAGCCCCTCATAGGCGGCCATCGCCCCGGCGCGGTCGCCGACTGCGGCCAGGCGCGCGATGAGCGCGCGGTGGCGCTCCTCCGACAGCGGATCGAGCGCGGCCTGCGTTTGCGTCCAGCGCGCGGCCGCCTCGAGGTCGCCGGTCCTCTCCGCGCGCGCGGCGAGCGCCTCGAGCGCGCTCATGAGCGCGTCGACCCACAGCTCCGCGTCCGGTACGAGCGCCATCTCAGACGCCGTGACCGCACGCCAGGTGTCCGCCTCCTCGCCGAGCGCGACGGCCAGGTCGTCGAGCGCCGCGTCGAGCGCCTCGGTGCGCTCCTCGCCCGCGAGCTCCGGCCACAACCCCGCAGCCAGCTCGGCCGGGGCCTGCGTGCCCGGGTGCAGCGCGAGCCAGACGAGAAGCGCGCGCGCCGCAGGCGCCGCCGGGAGGGCCACCGCGCGTGCGTCGGCCTCAAGCGTCAGCTCTCCGAGGAGCCTGACCCGCAGCATCGGCGAAGCGTATCCGGCCGCGCGAGCGCTCGGAACCCCGAAACCGGGTCCCGGACTGGACATTTCGGCGACTGCGCGCCCGGGGCTCAACCCTGGCGAGATCTGACCGATAGGCCCTCTATGAGCCTTCAGGGCGAGGAGCTGTCCGCGCCCGCCGCCAACGAACACGAGATCGATCAGGTCCTGCTTGGGCTGGCCGACGGCAGTTACGTCCTCAGCGCACCGGACGGATCGGTCGCGGAATGTGGCATCGGTGTCGTCGCGCTGCTCGGTTCGCCGCCGGACCGGCTGGTGGGACGACCGACGATGGACGTCCTGCTCGCCGGCGCGGACGCCGACGCGCGCGCCGCGTTTGAACGTCTGCCGCAGGCCGAGGGCGCCGAGCCGGGAGACAAGCGGACCTTCAGCACGACCACTGCCGCGGGGAAGGTGCTCGCGCTCGAGTTCGTCGTCGTCGCCGTCCCGCTTGCCCTGGGTTGGGAGTTCACGTCGCTGCTCACCGAGCTCGGCTCGCGCGACACGAGCAGCTGGGAGCCCGAAGCGCTCCGCCTGCGCCACGGTCGCGCGCTCGAGGCGATCGAGAGGGTGTGCGCGACGGGTGCGCAGCCAGATCCGGGCGGGCGCCTGGCCGGCGTCCTGATCGTCGTCCGCAATGCCGACGCCCAGCCGCTCTCGCGCGAGGACGTCGGGCGCCGCATGGCCGACCAGCGCGTGGCGCAGCGCGCCGCCGCCGCCGACGCAGCGCGGCGCGCGGACGCCGAGATCGGCCGCAGCAAGCTCGATATCGTCGATCCCCCGCGGCCCGCGCCCGCGGCGCACGCGCCCGCGGCGCACGCGCCCGCAGTGGCGCAGCCGTCTGCCGCCATCGACGAGCTTGTCGAGAGCGCGCGCGTCATGCGCGAGCGCCTCGAGGAGTCCGAACGTCAGGCCGCCGCTGCGGCGACCGCGCGCGACGAGCTGCTCGCGCAGCTCGCCGGGGCGCAGGCCGAGCGCGACGCCGAGGTCCAGCGCCGCGAGGCGGCCGAGGCGCGCATCCGCGCGTCCCACGAGCGCGAGGGCGGCCGCGCGCAGCAGCTCGTCGAAGAGCGCGACGAGGCGCGTACCCAGGCCGAGTCCGCTCGCGCGGAGCTCGAGGCCGCCGGAACGCAGGCCGAGACGGCACGGGCGGAGGCGCACGCAGCGCTCGCCGCCGCCGAGACCGCGCGCACCGAGGCCGAGGCAGCGACCGCCGACGCCGAGGCCGCCCGGGCCGAGCTCGCCGCGGCGACCGCCAAGGCCGAGTCCGCGCGCGCCGCCATGGAGGCGACTGGCGCCGCTACCGACGACTTCCGCGCCGAGCTCGAAGCCGCGCTCGCCGCCGCTCAGATCGCCGAGGCCGAGGCCCAGAGCGCCCACGAGATCGCGGCCGCCGCACGCACCGAGGTCGAGGCTTCCCGCGCCCGCGCCGATATCGCGCGCGCCGAGGCCGACAGCGCCGGCGCGACCGCCGCCGCCGCGCAGGTCGAGCTCGAGTCCGCTCGGGCGGAGGCCGACGCCGCGCGAGCCGCGCTCGAGGCCGCCCGCGCCGAGGCCGAGACCGAGCGCGCCCGCGCCGAGGCCACCCGCGCCGAGGTCGAGCGCGCCCGCGCCGAGCTGCACGACAGCCGCAACATCGCACTCACCCAGTCGGCCACCGAGAGCGCCGAGCTCGCGGCGCTGCGCAGCGAGGTCGAGGGCGCGCAGGCCGAGGCGCAGGCAGCACGGGCGGTCGTCGAGGCGGCGCGGTCCGAGCAGGAGTCGGCCCGCGAGGACGCGGCGGCGGCGCGCGGGGAGCTGACGTCGGCCAAGGTCGAGCTGCAGACCCGCATGAGCGAGCTCGAGTCCGCCCGGCGCGAGATCGAGAACGTCCGCAGCGAGCTGAGCGGCGGTTCGGAGGGCTTCGCCGAGCTGAGCCGCGAGCTGGCCACCACCCGCGGGCAGCTCGGCGCGATGACCCATGGACTCTCCGCCGCCAACGGGCGCCTCGAGGCCATGGGGCGCGAGCTCGACGAGACGCGTTCAGAGCTCGAGGCCGCCCATGGTGCCGCGCAGGAGGCGCGGCGTGAGCTGCAGGCCGTGCACGGCGAGCTCGACTGCGCCCAGCGCGAGCTCGAGACGGTTCGCTCAGACCTTCAGACCGCTCGCACCGAGATCCAGGCGGTGCGCGGGGAGCTTGAGAGCGCTCACGGTGAGGTGCTGAGCATGCGCGGCAAGGTGGACGAGGCCCGCGGCGAGGCGCAGTCCGCGCGGTCCGAGCTCGAGGACGCGCGCGGCGCGATCGAGGCCAAGGACGCCGAGCTCGCCACCGCGCGGGCCCAGTTCGAGGCGATCGGCGGCGAGCTGAGCAACGCGCGCCGTCAGCTCGAGGCGATCGGTGGCGAGCTCACGCAGGCCCGCGCCGAGCTCGACGCCGCGCGCGCCGCCGACGCCGCCTCGCGGCCGTTCGCGCCGCCGGCGCTCGACGTCGCATCCGAGCCCACCCCCGTACCCGAGCTCGCTGCCCGGCAGCCGTTCGCCCCAACGCCGGCCGCGAGCGAGCACCCGCCGCCACCCCCGGTCGAGTTCGGAGAGGCCGCCGCGCTCATCGGCCTGGACGGAAGCTTCAAGCGCCTCGACGATGCGTTCTGCTCGCTGCTCGGCTGTCGCGAGGAGGATCTACGCGCCGCGCGCTGGCCGTCGATCATCGACCGCGAGAACCTCGCCGAGCATCAGGAGATCGCCCGCGCGCTGCGCGAGGGCGAGCTGCAGAGCGCTGACGTCGAGACGATCTACATGCACGCCCAGGGGCTGCTCGTCCCGATCGAGGGGAAGGTCTCGATGTACCGCGACGACGCCGGAGCGCCCACCCATTACCTCTTCGTGGCCGATGTGAGCCGCACGTCCGGCCTGCCGATCTAAGAGGGAGCACCAGGACGCCGCCATGTTCAAGGCCTTCACCACCAGCGCACGGAAGCTCGTCTCGATCGCCGGAGAGGAGGCGACGAGCCTCGGGCACTCCGACATCGGCCCCGAGCACCTGCTGCTCGCCGCGGCATACTGCGGCGGCCCGGCCGAGACCCTGCTCGCACGCCTGGGCATCGACGAGGCCGACGTCCGCGCGCGGATCGTGGCGCGCCGGCCCATGAACGGATCGACCGAGGTCTCGCTGAGCGCAGACGCCGTGTGGACCCTGGCCGCCGCCGTGCGGCGTGCCGACGGGCAGGACGCCCGCCGCGTCGGCAGCGCCCACATCCTGCACGCGCTCACGCGGGCCGAAGCCGTCCGGACGATCCTCGCGGAGTGCGAGGTGGCGCCCGAGAGCGTGTGCGACGCCGTCGACAGCTACGGCCGCCTCGCGAGCGACGCGGCGCACATCGCGCCCCCACTCGACGACGCGCGCGCGCTGCTCGCGATCATCGCGCGCGGCGGCGAGGTCTCGGCGTGGCTGTCGCATCACGGCGTCGACGAGGACGCCGTGCGCGACGCGTTCCGCGCGCTCGCGCTCGCGCTCGTCCCGACCGCGAACGGCGAGTGACTCAGCCCGCCGCGGGCCGCCCGGCCTGTGCGGCGCCGATCGGGCAGCTCACGCCGGTGCCGCCCAGTCCGCAGTAGCCGCCGGGGTTCTTGGCCAGGTACTGCTGGTGGTAGTCCTCGGCGTAGTAGAAGTCGGGCGCCGGCACGATCTCGGTCGTGATCTCGCCTCGGCCGGCGTCGCTCAGCGCGGCGCCGTAGCGCTCCTTGGAGGCGAGGGCCGCCGCGCTCTGCTCGTCTGACGTCGTGTAGATCCCCGAGCGGTACTGCGTGCCGACATCGTTGCCCTGGCGCATGCCCTGCGTCGGGTCGTGGCCCTCCCAGAAGACCTTGAGCAGGTCCTCGTAGCTGACCTCCTCCGGGCGGTAGACGACGAGGACGACCTCGTTGTGGCCGGTCCGCGCGCTGCAGACCTCGCTGTACGTCGGGTTCGGCGTATAGCCGCCGGCGTAGCCGACCGCCGTCGAGACGACTCCGGGCGTCTCCCAGAACAACTTCTCGGCGCCCCAGAAGCAGCCCAGGCCGAAGATCGCCTGCTCGGTGCCGTCGGCGAACGGCGGACGCAGCGGGGCGTCCAGGACGTAATGGCGCTCCGGGACGGGCATCGCGTCGTCGCGGCCGGGCAGCGCGGACTCGGGATCCGGCAGCGCCGTCTTGTGCTTGGAGAGGAAGTTGAGCATCGGGGCCTCGGATGGTCGGTGGGTGCACCGTTCACGGTAGCGAGCAGGCGTTACAGGATCCTCACGTCTGACCGCGCGATAGGGTGCCGCGCGCCATGTTCGCTCTGCGCCGTATCGCACCACTGATCGCCGGGCTGCTGGCATGCGCCGCGCTCGCCGCGTGCGGGGCGAGCAAGGGCAACACGACCGAGGACAAGAACACGTACGTCAAGCAGGTCAACGCCGCCGTCAACACGTTCGCCTCGACGGTGACGACCGTCTCCAAGTCGATCACACCGGCCAGCTCGACGAGCGAGGACCGGCGCACGATCCGGCGCTTCGAGGCGGCGATCAAGGACGTCATCGGCACGCTGCAGACGATCAAGGTGCCAAGCGACGTGGGCAGGGAACACGGGCAGCTCGTCGCGGCGATGACCGGCTTCGGCAAGGACATCGCCGCTGCGGGGCGCGCGATGCGCACGCAAACGATCAGCGCGATCGCCGAGGGGCAGCGCGAGCTCGGCGCGGCGACGATCACCGTGAACGCGAAGATCCGCACGGCGACCGACGCGATCAACACCCGGCTCCGTGCGAAGTAGGGCGCGCCGCCCGTGTCGCCGACGTGGATGTGGATGCAGAAGGCGATCGTCGTCTTCGTCGCGATCGGCATCGTCATCGCGATCGTGAAGCTCGTCTGAGCGTCATCTGAGCGCGCGCCGCCGAGCCTATGATGCGCCGGCGCCATGTTCCGCTCGATCGTCGTCGGCACGGACGGATCCGACACCGCCACCCAGGCGGTCCGCGACGCGATCGAGCTCGCCCGCGCCGTGGGAGCGCGGATCGAGCTCGTCAGCGCCTACGAGCCGGTGACCGACGCGCGCCTGCGCGAGGAGTCGCTGCAGGTGCCACAGGACCTGCAGTGGATGGTCAACCCGCGCGAGGACGTCGACGCGACGCTCGAGGCGGCCGCGGCCGAGATCCGCGACGCCGGCGTCGCGGTCGAGGTCTTCGCGCGCCAGGGCGATCCGGCCGACGCCATCCTCGACGTCGCCGAGGAGCGCGGCTCGGACCTCATCGTCATCGGCAACAAGGGCATGACCGGCGCCAAGCGCTTCCTGCTCGGATCGGTGCCCAACAAGGTCTCCCACCATGCACCGTGCTCGGTGCTGATCATCCGCACCGTGTCGTGAGTCACGTGGCCGGGTTGTCCGGCGCCGTGGCCGCCGCGCCGTCGAGCAGTCCCGCGCCGTAGACGCGGTCCCATCCGGGCGCGCCGAGATCGCGGGCGGTGGCCATGAGTCGCCGCGCGAGCTCGCTCGGCGGCGGGTGGCGTCCGATGACGCCCGCGGAGAGCACGAGCGCGGCAACCCCGGACACGTGGGGCGCGGCCATCGACGTCCCGCGAAACTCGGGGGGGATGAGGAAGCCCCGCGGGTGGCCCTCGCGGAACGTCACCGCGCTGATGTCGCGACCGGGCGGCTCGGCCGGCCGGCAGCGAGCATCGTCGAGCAGCGGGGCATCCGACCCGCCGCCCGGGGCGACCATGTCCAGGCCGGCACCGTGGTTTGAGTAGTTGCCCAGACAGCCGTGCTCGGTCGTGCCGCCGACATCGAACGTGAGGAAGCCGTACCGGCGCGCCGGGACGTCTGACGAGTAGCGATTGCCGGCCGCGGCGACGACGAACACGCCCGAGCTGCGCGCGACCCGCAGCGCCGCGCGGATCGCCGACGACGAGGCGAGGCTGCGCGCTATCCGGCGCCCGTCGGGCAGAACGTCTGAGAGCTCGAGCGAGAGGTTGACGACGTCGGCGTGGCGTGAGACGGCGAAGCGGATCGCCTGCGCGATCGTCGCGGCGTCGCCGGTCCCGGTGTCGTCGAGCACGCGCAACGGCATGATGCGCGCGGCGTACGCGATGCCCACGGTCCCGTAGCCGTTGTTGGCGGTCGCGGCGATCGTGCTCGTCACGAACGTGCCGTGGCCGAAGCCGTCGTTCGCGTACGGGTCCCGGTCGATGAAGTCATAGCCGCGCACGAAGCGCTTGGGCGAGAGATCGGGCGAGCGGCGATACGGCCTGCGGTCGGAGTAGGCGACCCCGCTGTCGAGCACGGCGATGACGACGCCGCGCCCGCCCTCGCCGCCGGCCTGCGCCGCCTGCGTCCAGGCGGCCGGAGCGCGGATGCCGAACTCGCCCGTGAGCGACCATTGCACGTCGCTCCAGCCCGCGTCCGCCGCGGCGGTTGCGACTCCCGAGTCGTTGAAGACGAACTCCGCGGGCCCCGCGCGCAGCGAACGCTCGCTCCACGCGACCGCGCGTTGCGCGCGCAACCGCCGGACTGCGGCACGCGGCGACACGCCGGGCCTGGCGCGCACGATGGCGGCGCCGCCGACGCTCTGGGCTGCCGGGCGCACGCCCGCAGCGCGCATCGCGGCTGCCCGCTGCAGCGCCGGTACGTCGTGTTTGAAGCGAACGACGATCCGCTCGGATCCCGCCTTCGGGAGCGCGGCGGCGGACGCCTGCGCGGAAAGCATCGCGATCGCGCCGCAGACCACGACGGGACCGGCGAGAGCACGCAGACGCCGCATCGCGATGACCACCATACGCGTGAGATAGTGGCCGCCGACCATGGCTGCTCTGTTTTTCCCTCGTGACGAGTACTACATGCGGCTCGCGCTGCGCGAAGCCGAGGCGGCGCTGGAGCACGACGACGTCCCGATCGGCGCGGTCGTCGTGCGCGAGGGCGAGGTCATCGGGGCGGGTCACAACGAGCGCGAGCTGCGCCAGGATCCGACCGCGCACGCCGAGCTGCTCGCGCTGCGGGAGGCCAGCCGCGCGCTCGAGTCCTGGCGCGTGCTCGACGCGGTCCTCTACGTGACGCTCGAGCCGTGCGCGATGTGCGCCGGCGCGATCGTCCTCGCGCGCGTGCCGCGCGTCGTCTACGGCACCGTCGACCCGAAGGCCGGCGCGGCAGGGTCGGTGCTGGACGTGCTCGCCGAGCCGCGCCTGAACCACCGCCCGGATGTCGCCGGCGGGCTGCTCGCGGAGGAGTGCGCCGAGCTCCTGACGGAGTTCTTCGGCTCGCGGCGCTGAGCGGCGGCGGCGTCAGCCGGCCGGCGGCACGTGAGGCACGATGACCGAGAAGTGCGCCTCGAACGGGTCGGTCAGCACGGCCATGCGTCCGACACCCGAGTCGAACGGCGCGACCGGGTTGCCGCCGCCGGCCGCTTTGGCTTGCGCCACCGTGGCGTCGGTGTCCTCGACGACGAAGTAGGTCATCCAGTGCGGCGGGATCTCCTCCGGGAACCGGTCGCCCATCGGCAGGAGGCCGCCGACGGTATTGCCGTTGACGGTCCAGAGGCGGTAGTCGACCGGGCCGCCCATGGCCGGGTCCGACTCGGCGGCCTGCATTCCGAACACCGCCTCATAGAAGTCCGCGGCGGCACCGGCATCGCGCGTCGCGAGCTCGTTCCAGCCGACGGTGCCCGTCTCGTTGACGAGCTCGGCCCCGCGCATCGTCCCGGGTTGCCAGAAGCCGACGAACGCGCCGGTCGGATCGACGAGGAAGCCCATGCGCCCGAGGTCGAGGACGTCCATCGGCTCAACGACGATCTGGCCGCCCTCCTCGGTGGCGTTCGCCGCGACCTCGTCGGCGTCGTCGGCGCAGAGGTACGTGTTCCACACGATGGGCTGGCCGGGGTTCATCTGCGGCATGAGCCCGGCGACGGACTTTCCGCCCTTCATGAAGGTGACGTATCCGCCTGTCTCCTCGCCGCCGGACCGGTGCTCCCAGCCGAAGACGTCGGCGTAGAAGGCCGTCGAGGCCGGAGCGTCGGGAGAGCTCACGTCGACCCAGCAGGGCGTGCCCTGGGCGTAGCCGGTCCGTTCGGGCATGACTTCTGCCTCCTCGTGGTGGGGACCCCTTGATCCTCGCAGGTCGCCTGCGTGCCCTTGTGACCATCGATCTCCTATGCTCGCCAAGCGCCCACAGCGCGACTCGGAGGGGTGCGAGAGTGGTTGAATCGGGCGGTCTCGAAAACCGTTGTAGGGGCAACCCCCCTACCGTGGGTTCGAATCCCACCCCCTCCGCTGACCAGCTTCGAGCCGCCGTTCGTCCCCGTTGGAGCCGCTGATTTCGGCACGAGGAGCAGCGCTCAGCCCGAGGGGCATTGCCTGGTTCGGTCGCCGCCGGACCTTCCCCGGCATGTGTTATGTGTGCGGCCTAGTCGCTTCCGGACATCTTGGCGACCGCCGCGTCGATTCCCGCGCCCGCCTTCTCGATCGGCTCGACATAGAGCCGACCCCAACTGATCAAGCCATCACGAACGCCCATGACGATGACTCCCGCCATCTCGAGGCGGCTGTTATCCGCGTGCGTGCCGCGCCACCGCCATTCCGTCCACAACGTGTCGCCGGCCGATGCGACGTCTAGGAGATCGGCACTGAAGTCCGGAACGGAGGCGAAGATCGAAGACCAGTTCTCGTGCACCTGATCGCGTCCACGAAATGCGCGATCAGGATGCGCCGGCTGGTGGCTGTCGTAGTCGACGGCGAACAGCGACACGAACGATTCGATGTCGCGGTCGTTCATAGCTCGAGCCAGCGAGTCGGCGACAGCCGTCGGCGTGGATGCATGGTCGCCCGGCACCCGAGGGAGTTTCGCCGACCCCGCAGCAGAGCTCAACCATCGACCTCGACAACAACGGCGTACGGCGACCAACGCCCTCCCTTGCGCGAGGAGCAGAGCTCGATTTGCGCGAGTTGGGGCACACTCGCCACGCACATGGGAGCGCCGACCCCAAGCGTGCCGGGGCTCGCGCGAGGGAAGGTTCCCTGCGCGCCACAATGGGTGCATGGACGCCCACTCCGGCGGGCCGTGTGCTGCGCGTCGATCCGACGCGACTAGAGCTCGAGGTACGCGCGGGCGTCTGAAAGGCCGGTCGTCGCACCGAATGCCAGCATCGCGCCGATGCCCCAGGCGGGTAGATAGGCCCAGCGCGTGCGGCCGGCGAGGAGCACGAGCAGCAGCGCTGCGATCGCCGGTCCGAACAACAGGATGAGCCAGTGATGGTCCCATTGCAGTGCGCCGCACCATGCGCCGCGCGGCGTGTCTGGCTCGGGAACATCCACACGGCTTTCGAGGTGGTTGCAGCTTCGGTCGGCGAC
>JAWVGM010000195.1:0-30952 GCA_033855075.1 Solirubrobacteraceae bacterium
GTCTCGCGGCTGATCATGTCGGAGATCTCGCCGCTCGTGACCGCGCAGCACGGCGCGTTCTTCCTCGCCGAGTCCGACAACGGCGACGTGCCCGAGCTGCGGCTCATCGCCAGCTACGGCTACAAGCGCCGAAAGACGGTCTCCAACCACTTCAAGGTCGGCGAGGCGCTCGTCGGGCAGGCGGCGCTCGAGGGCAAGAGCATCCTCATCTCAAACGCGCCCGAGGACTACGTGAAGGTCACGTCCGGGCTCGGTGAGGCCAAGCCGGTGAACATCATCGTCATGCCGATCCTGTTCGAGGAGCAGGTGCTGGCGGTCGTCGAGCTCGCCTCGCTGCGCGAGTTCTCCGACGTCAACCAGGCGTTCCTCGAGCAGCTCGCCGAAACGCTCGGCGTCGTGCTGAACGCGATCATCGCCAACCGCCGCACGGAGGAGCTCCTCGAGCAGTCCCAGTCGCTCGCCGAGGAGCTGCAGTCCCAGTCCGAGGAGCTGCAGTCCCAGCAGGAGGAGCTCAAGCGCTCCAACACCGAGCTCGAGCAGCAGACCTCGTCGCTGCGCGCATCCGAGGAACTGCTGCAGACCCAGCAGGAGGAGCTGCAGCAGACCAACGAGGAGCTTCAGGAGAAGGCGGAGCTGCTCAGCCAGCAGAACCGCGACATCGAGGTGCAGAACGCCGAGATCGAGCGCGCCCGCGAGAGCCTGGAGGAGCGCGCCGAGCAGCTCGCGCTGAGCTCGAAGTACAAGTCGGAGTTCCTCGCGAACATGAGCCACGAGCTGCGCACGCCGCTCAACAGCCTGCTCATCCTGTCCAAGCTCCTCGCCGAGAACCCCGAGGAGAACCTGACCGACAAGCAGATCGAGTTCGCCTCGACGATCCACACCGCCGGCGCCGACCTGCTGTCGCTCATCTCGGACATCCTCGACCTGTCCAAGGTCGAGGCGGGCAAGATGGAGATCAGCCCCGGCCAGATCGAGCTGTCCGGGATCCATGGATACGTCGAGCGCGCGTTCGCCTCGGTGGCCGAGCAGAAGGGCCTCGCGTTCGCGATCGAGACCGCGCCCGACGCGCCCGCGACGGTCTTCACCGACGAGCAGCGCCTCCAGCAGGTGCTGCGCAACCTGCTCTCCAACGCGTTCAAGTTCACCGAGTCCGGCCAGGTCTCGCTCGAGCTCGGCGGCACGAAGGAGCGCGCCGAAGATGGGACCCCGTACGTCCTGAGCGCGACGGTCCGCGACACCGGGATCGGGATCGCCGAGGACAAGCTGCGGCTCATCTTCGAGTCCTTCCAGCAGGCGGACGGCACGACGAGCCGGCGCTTCGGCGGCACCGGCCTCGGGCTGTCGATCAGCCGCGAGATCTCACGCGCGCTCGGTGGCGAGATCCGGGTGCAGAGCACGCCGGGCGATGGGAGCTCGTTCACGCTGCTGCTGCCGAACTACGCCGAGCCCGCGGTGCCGGCGCCGCACAGGCAGGATGGGCCCGACGCCGCCGTCACCCCAGACGACCTGAACCTCGCCGGGCTCGGGCTCGGCTCGCCCGACCTCGGTCCGGACGACGGGGCGCGGCTCGCGCTCGACGACGACCGCTCCCTGCTCGTCGACGGTGACCGGGTCGCGCTCATCGTCGAGGACGACATCGACGCGGGGCAGCGCGCGCTCCAGCAGGCCCGCGCGCACGGCTTCCGGGGCGTCGTCGCGCCGCGCGGCAACGTCGGCCTCGCGCTCGCGCACGAGCTCAGCCCCGACGTGATCCTGCTGTCCATGCCGGTTCGGGGCGGCGCAGGCATCCTCGACCAGCTCAAGCACCATCCGCGCACACGCCACGTACCCGTGCACGTGGTGGCCGACGCGGCGGAGCGCCTCGACGCGCTGCGCGCAGGTGCCGCAGGGCACCTCGAGCGCCCGGCGAGCGCGGAGGCCCTGGCCGCCACGTTCGTCGCCGCGGCCGAGTTCCTCGATCGCTCGGTGCGCCAGCTGCTCGTCGTCGACGACGACGACGCCGAGCGGATGAGCGTCTCCGAGCTCATCGGCGCGGGCGAGGACGTCGTGGTCACCGGCGTGGCTTCCAGCGAGGAGGCGCTCGCCGCGCTCGAGTCAGAGCGCTTTGACTGCATCGTGCTCGACCTCAAGCTGCCGAAGATGACGGGCTTCGCCCTGCTCGATCACCTCAAGGCCGACGAGCGTCACCGCGACATCCCGGTGATCATCCACACCGGCAAGCAGCTCACCCGCCGCGAGGAGACGCGCCTGCGCCGCTACGCGGACTCGATCATCGTCAAGGACGCCAGCTCGCCCGAGCGGCTGCTCGACGAGACGGCGCTCTTCCTGCACCGGCCCGAGGCCGCGATGCCGGTCGAGAGCCGCAGGGTCCTCGAACAGCTGCACGTCGCCGACGCGGCGCTGCAGAACAAGCGCGTGATGATCGTCGACGACGACGTGCGCAACGTCTTCGCGCTCACGAGCGCCCTCGAGGCGCGCGGCATGATCGTGCGCTTCGCCGAGAACGGGCGCGAGGCGATCGAGTCGCTCGACGCCGACCCTGGCGTCGACCTCGTGCTCATGGACGTGATGATGCCCGAGCTCGACGGGCACGAGACGACGCGTGCGCTGCGCGCCGACGAGCGCTTCGCCGAGCTGCCGATCATCGCGCTCACGGCCAAGGCGATGAAGGGCGACCGCGAGAAGTCGATCGCCGCCGGCGCGTCTGACTACATCACGAAGCCCGTCGAGATCGAGCAGCTCATCTCGCTGATGCGCGTATGGCTGTACAGCTGAGCATCGACAACGACGAGGAAGCCCGCGAGCGCCTCGAGATCGACCTGCTGCTCGAGGCGATCCACCGGCGCTACAACTACGACTTCCGCGGCTACGCGCTCGCGTCGCTACGGCGGCGGCTGTGGCACCGCGTGTACGGGGAGGGCCTGGCGACGATCTCCGGGCTCCAGGAGCGCCTCCTGCATGACCCCGCGTGCATGGACCGCCTGTTGCGCGACCTGTCGATCAACGTCACCGAGATGTTTCGCGACCCGGGCTTTCACCGGACGCTGCGCGAGCGGGTCTTCCCGCTGCTGCGGACCTATCCTTTCATCCGCATCTGGAACGCCGGATGCTCGACGGGTGAGGAGATCTACTCCCTGGCGATCGCTCTGCACGAGGCGGGGCTGCTCGATCGCACGCGCATCTACGCGACGGACATCAACGACGGTGCGCTGCAGCGCGCGCAGGCGGGCGCCTTCCCGCTCGAGCGCATGCAGCGCTACACGGAGAACTACCTGCGTGCCGGGGGCAGCGAGGCCTTCTCGTCCTACTACGCCGCCCAGGGCGACAACGCCCGGTTCGATCCAACGCTCGCCGAGGGCGTCGTCTTCGCCCAGCACAACCTCGTGACCGACGGCTCCTTCAACGAGTTTCACCTCATCGTCTGCCGCAACGTGATGATCTATTTCGGATCTGCACTTCAGGAGGAGGTCCTCCGGCTCTTCGGCGACAGCCTGACCCGTTTCGGCATCCTCGCGCTCGGACGCAAGGAATCCATCCGCCACTCGCCCGGCGGCGAGCGCTTCGAGGCGCTCGACGAGGCCGAGAAGATCTTCAGGCGGCGCGGATGAGCGTCGAGCTCGTCGCGATCGGCGCGTCGTGGGGCGGCCTCCAAGCGGTCGGGCTGGTGCTCCAAGCGCTGCCGCCGGAGTTCGCGGCGGCCGTCGTCGTCGCGCAGCACCGCAGCGCCGAGGCCGAGCTGGGCACACTGGAGCACCTGCTCGGGGCGCGCTGCGCCCTCGAGGTCGCCGAGGCCGAGGACAAGCAGGAGATCGCGGCGGGCTCGGTGCTCATCGCTCCTCCGGATTACCACATGCTCGTGGAGGGCGGGTCGGTGGCGCTGTCGGTCGACGAGCAGGTGCACTACAGCCGGCCGTCGATCGACGTCCTGCTCAGCTCGGCGGCGGACTCCTTTGGCGCCCGCGCGGCAGGGGTCATCCTCACCGGCGCCAACGAGGACGGTGCCGCCGGGCTGGCCCGCATCGCCGCTCGCGGCGGCGCGGCGATCGTGCAGGACCCTGACGAGGCCGCGCGCCCGGAGATGCCGCGGGCAGCGCTCGCCGCCACGCCCGGCGCGCGCGTGCTCGCGCTCGAGCGCATCGGCCCGCTGCTCGCCGAGCTCGCGGGCACGCGAGAGGAGGCGCGACCATGAGCGACACGGCGATCCTGCTCGTCGACGACCGCCCCGAGAACCTGCTCGCGCTCGAGGCGGTCCTCGCGCCGCTGCACTGCCGGCTCGTGAAGGCGAACTCGGGCGAGGAGGCGCTCAAGGCGCTCCTGCAGGACGAGTTCGCCGCGATCCTGCTCGACGTCCAGATGCCCGAGCTCGACGGCTTTGAGACCGCCGAGCTCATCCGCAGCCGCGAGCGCACGCGGGCGGTCCCGCTCATCTTCGTCACGGCGATCAGCAAGGAAGCCCACCACGTCTTCCAGGGCTACGCCTCGGGCGCGGTCGACTACCTGTTCAAGCCGGTCAACCCCGTCGTGCTGCGCTCGAAGGTCGAGGTGTTCGTCGAGTTGCACGAGCGCGGGCGCGCGCTCGCCCAGCGCGAGGAGCTCCTGCGCGCGACGTTCGAGGACGCCCCGATCGGCATGGCCCGCGCCGACGCGGACGGGCGCCTGCGGCTCGTCAACCACGCGCTGTGCACGATGCTCGGCCGCCGCGAGGAAGAGCTCATGGGCCGCACGCTCGACGAGCTCGGCGTCTCGGCAGAGACCGGGCTCCACGAGGACGACCTGGCGGAGCTGCTCGCCGGGCGCAACGGCGGCTATGAATCCGAGCGGCGCCTGAAGGGCCCCGCCGGAATCTCGATCCCGGTCGGCATCAGCGCATCGCTGGCGAGCACGCGTGACGGCGAGGCGCCCGAGCTCATCCTGCAGCTGCAGGACCTGCGCCCGCGCGAGCGTGCCGATCGCGATCGCGAGCAGCTCATGCGCGCGCAACTCGCACGCGCCTCCGCCGAGGCCGTGTCCGAGCGCCTGCGCATCACGCAGTCGATCACCGATGCCGTCCTGGGCGCGGAGGACCTCGCCGGGCTGCTCGGCCAGCTGCTGGCCCGGCTGCTCGAGTCCTTTGACGTGGACCGGGCGGCGATCGTTCTCGCGGGCGCGGACGGGCAGATCGCCGCGCACGGCTCGCCCATCGAGACCGTCATCGCGCGCGGTCGCGACGTGCAGCTCGACGAGGTCGCAGTGCGCGTCGCGGAGGAGGGAAACCCGGTTGTGATCGGCGACGTCCCGGGCGCAGGCACCGAGGCGACGTTGCTCGGTCCGGCGGTCCGGTCGCTGCTCGCGGTGCCGCTCATAGAGCGCGGCGCGGTTGTCGGGAGCTTGCACATCGGGACGCTCACGCCGCGAGACTTCGACGACGAGACGCTCGACCTGCTGCGCCTCGCCGCTGCGCGCGCCGGACTCGCGATCGCGCGCGTCCGCCTGTACGAGCGCGAGCATGAGATCGCCGAGCAGCTGCAGCGCAGCCTGCTGCCCGACAGCCTGCCCGACGTGCCGGGGGTGAGCCTCGCCGCGCGCTACCTCGTCGGCGGCAGCGGGACGTCGGTGGGCGGCGACTGGTACGACGCCCTCGCGCTGCCCGGCGGGCGGGTCGCGATCGCCGTCGGAGACGTCGTCGGCCGCGGCATCGGCGCCGCGTCCACGATGGGGCAGATGCGCAGCGCGCTGCGCGCGTTTCTCATGCAGGACGGCAACTGCGGGACGATGGCCGACCGCCTGAACCGCTTCGCGCTCGGATTCGGCGACGCCATCATGACGACGGTGCTGCTCGCCGTCTTCGAGCCGGCGACGGGCCGCTTGCGCTACACGAACGCCGGTCATCCGCCCGCGCTCGTGATCGCGCCCGATGGCGACGCGCGCTTCCTGAACAACCCGCCGTCGCCGCCGATGGGCGTCCTGCAGTCGCCGCGCTACCCGCAGCACGAGACGAAGCTCGAGCCCGGTGCCACGCTCGTCCTCTACACCGACGGCCTCGTCGAGCAGACGACCGAGTCACTCGACGTCGGCCTCGACCGCCTGCTGACCGCGGCGCGGGGCTCGGACGGTGATCTCGAGGCCCTCGCCGAGCGCCTGCTCGTCGCCAGCGGGCACCCCCGCACCGAGCACCCCGACGACGTCACGCTGCTGGCGCTGCACGCGGAGCCCGCGTTCGCGGACAGCGTCACGCTGCCGGTGTCCGGCGAGCCCGGCGCGCTCACGGCCACACGCGCGACACTGCGCCGCTGGCTGCGCGAGAGCGGGGCGACCGAGGCGGAGACGCACGACATCACGATGGCCTGCAACGAGGCCTGCGAGAACGCCATCGAGCACGCCTACGCGCTCGGCGCGGACCTCTTCGAGGTGCGCTTCTCCCGCGCGCGTCGCAAGGTCGAGATCACCGTGGCCGACCACGGCACGTGGCGCACGGGCACGAGCCCCGACCGCGGCCGCGGCCTGCCGCTCATGCGCGAGCTCATGGACGCGGTGGACGTCCAGGTCGCCACGAACGGCACGACGGTGCGGCTCGTGCGCAAGCTGGCGCCGCTGCGGACCAGGGGCCGAAACCGCGTGGTTCACGAACTGCAGCGATGAAGGACGAGGGAGCGCAACGGCACGGGGGGTCGCGAGGCGGCCCGGGGGCGATCGCCTTGCAGAGTGCGCGTATAGCCGGACCAACGTCCGTCGATTGACGTGTCGGGCGGCTTCGCGCCCTGATCCGTTCTCGATGCCGTTCGTAAACGGCGCGGCCGCGCTGCTACTCCTCGGCCTGCACCGCGGTCGCGTGCTCGAGCGAGCCGTGGCCGTTGCTCGAGACCACATGCTCATACGAGGGGATCTCTGGGTCCGGCGGGGCGTTGAGGCGGCGCTCGAGCTCACCGAGGACGACGCCGAAGAGCAGGTGGCGCCAGGTCGCCTGGGCGAAGGCGCGCCAGCTGCCCGAAAGCTTGGGGAGCTCGTCGCGGGCGGGATGGACGCGGTCGGTGGCGAACGTCAGCGGCCACGTGGCCACGTGCTCGCTGAGCGCGACGATCGGGCCGCGGCTCCACGAGGGCAGCGGCAGGCGCGGGGCGATGCCGGCGTAGGCGGCGCCGATGACCGCGCCGTTGCCGAGATGCAGCAACGCACCGACGACCGGCCAGGCAGGACCGCGCGTGAAGGCCTTGCCGAGCAGCTCGGTGTCGTCGTGGTCGACGCCGAACAGCGGCTTGTCCAGCGGTTGCTGCGCCGCCCAGACACCGGCGGCGACGGCACCAGCCAGCGCTCCGCGTGCCGTCTTGGCGCGATCGATCACCATGGCGTCCACGCACTGTAACGCGCGTCACCTCACCGGGTATCCCCGTGCATGGATCGCGAGCGCTTCCTGGCGCGCGCCCGTGGGCGCGGCGTCAACCCGGTCGTCTACTGGATCTCGCGCGCGCTCTTCGAGCCCGTGTTCGTCCTGTATTTCCGGATGCAGCGCATTGGGCGCGAGCACATCCCGAAGGAGGGCGCGGTCATCATCGCCGCGAACCACCGCTCGTTCCTCGACCCCTTCGTCATCGGCACGCTCGTCAAGCGTCCGGTGTACTTCGTCGCCAAGGCCGAGCTCTTCCGCCACCCGCTCGTCGCCTGGTGGCTGAGCTGCCTCGGCGCGTTCCCGGTCGATCGGGGCCAGGGCGACCGCGACGCGATGGCCACCGCGCGGCGCATCCTCGAGCGCGGCGACGCCGTCGTCATCTTCCCCGAGGGCACCCGGAATCGACCGGGCGCGCTCGGAGCGCCGCGGCGGGGTTTCGGCCGGCTCGCGCTTCAGACGGGCGCGCCGATCGTTCCCGTTGCCGTGATCGGCACCGAGGCCGTCCGCAAGGGCTGGCGGATCCGCCCGCACCGGGTGCGCCTGCGCTGCGGGCCGCCGCTGCAGTTCGGCGTCATCGACGAGCCCTCGCCGCGGCTGGCCCGCGCGGTCGCCGCGCGCGTCTGGCCGTGCATCGAGCTTCAGTGGGAATGGCTCGGCGGCACCGCGCCGCTGCGCCGCGCGGCCGTCATCGGCGCCGGGGCGTGGGGCACGAGCCTGGCGGTCGCGCTCGCCCGCGCCGGCCTCGAGGTCGAGCTCGGCTGCCGGACCGAGGAGCAGGCCTCCGAATTGCGGCGCGCGGGCACGAACCTGCGCTATCTGCCGGGCGTCGAGCTGCCCGCGGCGGTCCGCACCAAGCAGGCGTCCAAGCTCGCCTTCGATCGCGCCGACCTCGTGTGCTTCGCCGTCCCCGCCTCCGCGCTGCCCGACGCGGTGCGCGCCCACCGCGACGCGATCGGCTCGCGCGCGGGCGTGCTCGTCCTGTCGAAGGGCCTCGTCGCGCCGAGCGGAACGCTCCCGAGCGCCTATGTCTCCGAGCGCGTCGACGCGCGCGCCATCGCGTGCATCGGCGGCCCGAGCCACGCCGCCGACGCCCTCGCCCACGGCGCCTCGCTGGTCGTCGGCTCGATCGACGGCGTGTTCGGCTCGCAGCTCATCAAGGTCCTCAAGGCGGCCGGTCTCGACGCGACGGCCACCACCGACGTCGCGGGCGTCGAGCTCGCGGGCGCCGCGAAGAACGCAGCGGCGCTCGCCGCTGCCGCGGCCGGGATCGGCGGGCCGAACGCCGCGGGCGCCGCCGCCGGCAAGGTCTTCGCCGAGATCGACGCGTTCTCGCGCCGCCGCGGCGGGCGCTCCGAGACGTTCACCGGCCTCGCGGGCGCGGGGGATCTCGTGGCGACGGTCGTCGCGTCGGGCAGCCGCAACCGGCGCGCCGGCGAGCTGCTCGGGCGAGGCATGCCCGCCGACTGCATCGGCCCCGAGCTGGGGCAGTCCAGCGAGGCACTCGAAGGCGTGTCGCTGCTGGCCCAGACCCTGCGGCGCGAGGGCGTGCCGTCGCCGACCCTCGACCGGCTTGCCGCGCTCGTCGAGGGGCGGATCGACCCGGAGTCCTTCACCGCGGGCGTGATCGCGCCCAGCGGACGCCCGCCGCGAGCGGGCGAACGGCTCGCCGGGGTGCTCTCGCGGCGGCGCAACAACGGCATCGCGGAGACGATCGACGGTCCGGACGAGGCAGCGCTCGCGGGCGTCGCGGCCGAGTCCGGAAGGACGCAACCGCCCGGGTAGGCTCAGGTGCGTGGACCCGCAACACAAGGCGCGGCTGGATCGGGACTTCTCGGAGCTGTACCGCGCACACCTGCGCGACGTCTACTCGTATTCGTACTACCGGATCGGCAACCACCACGACGCCGAGGATCTGACCGAGCAGACCTTCCTGCAGGCCTATCGGCACTTCGAGCGCGCGCAGGCCGAGTCCGACGGCCGGCCCCTGCGGCCGTGGCTGATCCGCATCGCCCACAACCTCGCCGCGAACCTCTACCGCGACCGCTCGCGCCGTCCGCAGACCTCGATCGACGACACGACCGAGCTCAAGACGCAGCACACGACCGAGGATCTCGTGGAGGGGCGCGACGAGCTCGCCCGTATCCTGGAACAGATCAAGGAGCTGCCCGACGAGCGCCGCGAGGCGCTCATCATGCGCTTCGCGCTGGGGATGGACAACCGTGAGATCGCCCGCGCCATGGGCAAGTCCGACGGAGCGACGAAGGTGCTCCTGCACCGGGCCATCAAGCAGCTCGAGGGCTTGGTGACCGCGACATGAGCGACGCCGCCCACATCGACATCGAGAGCATGCTGCGCCTCGCGCTGGCGCCGGTCGAGCCGCCCGACAAGCTCAAGACGCGCTTGGAATCGACGCTGCAGGAGCTCACGGACCTCGCCGTGGACGAACTCGACGCGTGGGAGATCACCGCGATGCGCGACCCGCGCAACTGGGTCCGGCCGGTCGTCGCGACCACGGTCGGCGTCACGGCGGGCACCGCGCTCGTCGTCCTGCGCGTGCGCCAGCAGCACCGCAGGCGCAAGGCGGCATCGCGCAACCCGGTCGAGCTCGCCCAGCGCACCGTGAAGGCCGCGGCGGCCGAAGCGCGCAAGCTCGTCGACCGCGCGTAGCGGTCTGATCCGATCCGGGCCCCGCGGCGTACCTCACGAGTACATGGCACGCATGCGCAAAGAGACGACTCCCGCGGGCGCTGAACTGCGCAATCTCGCCGACGAGGACATCATGCCGCTCGTCCGCCGCGGCGAGGCCGACGCCTTCGAGGTCATCTACGAGCGTCACTCCGGCGCGGCGTTCTCGCTCGCGTATCGCATGTGCGGCACGCGCGCCCAGGCCGAGGACGTGGTCCAGGAGGCGTTCCTGTCGATGTGGCGCAGCGGCGCGCGCTACGACCACGCGCGGGGGTCGGTGCGGACCTGGATGCTCGGCATCGTCCACAACCGCGCGATCGATTCCCTGCGGCGCTCGGTCGTGCACGACCGCCGGCGCGCGAGCGACGAGGGGATCGAGGAGCGCTTCGAAGCCCGCGAGCGCACCGAGGTCGAGGTCGCTCGGCTCGACGAGGCCGGCGAGATCCGCGAGGCGCTTCAGACGCTCCCGGCCGAGCAGAGCCGCGTCATCGAGCTTGCCTACTTCGGCGGTTTCACCCAGACTGAGATCGCCACGATGCTCGAGACCCCGATCGGGACCGTGAAGGGACGTATGCGTCTGGGCCTCGAGAAGATGCGTGCCCAGCTCGGGGGACTGCGCGAGGTCATGCCATGAGCACCTCCGACTGCCCGCGTATCGACGACGCTGGCCCGTACGTCTTGCGCGCCATGGACGACGCCGAGTACGAGGCGCACCGCTACCACATCGCCGACTGCGAGTTGTGCGCCGCGAAGGTGGCCGAGCTTCAGTTCGCTGCCAATGCGCTGCTGAGCGGCGTGCCGCAGTTGTCGGCTCCGCTGCCGCTGCGTGACCGCGTCATGACGACGGTGCGCTCCGAGGCGGATCTACTGCGCGCCGCCGGGGCCGGCGCCGATCGCCCGGAGCCCACGCGGCCGCCGCGCCGGTTCGGCTGGCGCTCGCTGCGCCCACTGCCCGCCGCTGCGCTCGCCAGCATCGCCCTGGCGCTCGGTGTCGGCGGCGGCGTGCTGCTGACCGGAGGCGACGACGCAGGGTCGCAACGCACGGTCGCCGCACAGGTCGACACGTCGGTCGCGCCCGGCGCGAAGGCCGAGATGCGGATGACCTCGGGTGGCACGCAGCTCGTCGTGGCCGGTATGCCGGCGCCGGCCAGCGGCCGCATCTACCAGGTGTGGATCGACCACGCCAAGGACCGCCTCGGCCCGCAGCCGACCGACGCGCTGTTCTCGACGAACCACGACGGCAAGGCGACCGTCCAGGTGCCCGGCAACCTCAAGGACGTGTCCGCGGTGCTCGTGACGTCCGAGCCGTCAGGCGGCAGCGAGGTGCCGACGCGCCAGCCGGTGATCACGGCCAGAATCTAGATCGCCCCGCGGTCGGCGAGGGCGTCCCGAAGGCTGCGGTCGCCGTAGGCGATCGCAGCCCGTGTGACGTCGCCCGAAGGTCTGCGCTTGCGCTGACCGTAGGGCGAAACCCGATCTCCCGACGTCTACGCTAGGTCGATGGCAACAGATACGGCCACCACCTGTTATCGCCACAAGGGCCGCGAGACGAACGTCTCGTGCTCGGCGTGCGGGCGGCCGATCTGTCCGGATTGCATGACGCCGACGCCGGTCGGCATGCGCTGCCCGGAGTGCTCGCGCCAGAAGACGAAGGTCCGCACCGCCACGACCCTCACCGGCCGGCCGGAGCTGACGTACGCGCTCATCGCGATCAACGTGATCGTCTACCTCGCGCAGATCGCTACGAGCGGGCATCTCAACGGCGATAGTGGAACCGTCTTCCAGCACGGCGCGCTGTACGGGCCACTCGTCGCACACGGGGATTGGTGGCGCGTCGTCAGCGCCGGCTTCCTGCACGCCAGCCCGCTGCACATCGCCTTCAACATGTACTTCCTCTGGTACCTGGGCACGCTGCTCGAGCCGGCGATCGGGAAGTGGCGCTTCGGCGCCCTGTACGTCGTCTCGCTCGTCGGCGGCTCGCTCGGCGTGATGATCATCGACCCGAATTCGGTCACGGTAGGCGCCTCGGGTGCGGTGTTCGGCCTCATGGGCGCCGGCATCCTCGTCATGCGCGCCCGCGGCATCGACCCGATGCAGTCCGGCCTCGTCACGACGCTCGCCCTGAACCTCGCGCTCCCGTTCCTGCTCCCGAGCCTCAACATCTCGATCGGGGGCCACATCGGAGGCCTCATCACGGGCGGCATCGCGGGCTACCTGATGTTCGAGATCGGGGAACGCCGCAACGTGGCACAGCGCGTGTTGCTCGTCGGTTGCGGGGTGATGGCGCTGGCGATCGCCGTGGCCTGCGTGGTCGTCGCGAAGTCCAATACGTAGGGCGCGCCTCAGCGGGCGGCGCTGACGCGCAGCTTCAGCTTGACCGACGGGCACGTCCCGGAATGCACGCGCGCCGTCCCGCGCAGCCTGCGCTTCGTTGCCGTCGTGGACACCTTGAGATCGACCGAGAGGCGACCGCTGCCGATCGCTTTGGGCCCGTCCTCGCTGAAGCGGCTGATGTGGCCCTTGAGCGAGGCCTTGATGTGCCCCGCCGAGCTGACCGTCGCCAGCGCCACGCTGTCGTCTCCGCCGTCGACGATCGTGTAGACGTCGGCGTCGTTGACCGGCTTCTTGCCGTGGCACGTGTAGTCGACGGAGAACCCGTTCAACGTCTTCGCGGACGCGGCGTACGTCACCGTGGCCGGCAGCTTGGCCGCCGTTCCGTGCAGCGTCTTGACGCCGGCGGGCAGCGCGTAGGCCGCGCTCGCGAGGACGAGCGTCGCGCCAAATGCGACACGCAGGCGGCGTACGAGCACACGGGCACGCTAGCGGCCGCCTGCCGCGTGAACTGTGAGATCCCGCACGCCCGCGCTCGTACACGTGGCCGAACTTGCGGACGCGTGGACTAGGCGGAGACGATCGTCCCGCGCTCCTCCCGGTACAGCCGCAACCCGAACTCACCTGCCGGATGCGCCCGCCAGCCGGCGACGGCCTCGACCATCTCGCCGCGCAGGTCGTCGGGCTGCGGGAGCGGCGTGCCGTACTCGGGCGGACACAGCGCGGGGGAGGCGAGCGCGGCGAACGAGAGATCGGCGGCGCTGAAGCGGTCGCCGACGAGGTAGCGGCGCCCGTCGGACAGTCGCTCGGCGACGGCGTCGAACTCCTCGTCGACGCGCCGGCGCGACGCAGCCACGCTCTCGGGCGTGATCTGGAAATGGCGGTTGATGATCACCTTCGCCGGGGCGATGACGAACGGGAACACGCGGCGCTCCCAGCCCGGCACCCCGGTGAGGTTCCAGGGGGCGTAGTGGCGGGGCTCCTGGAAGACCTGGTGATAGAGCCAGCGCCGCGCGTCGGGACCGAGGATCTCGCCGAAGCGGTCCTCGAGCGCCTCGACCTCCGCGCGCGCGCCGGGATCGGCGGGATACAGCCGGTGCGCCTCGGGCGTGTGCTCGTCGGCGTAGTGCAGGATGTCGCTGGACTGCGAGTACGAGCCCTCGCTCGTCTGCAGCACGGGCGCGGTCGCGCCGCCGCCCGCGCGCCGGGCGGCGAACTGGTGCACCAGCTGGATGTGGCGGTGCTCGTCGTAGTGAAGGCCGGCGCGGTCGAGCGCCCAGCGCGCTTTCTCGCAGAAGTGGCTGATCGGGATCGTGACGAGGATGCGCTGCTGGGGGTCCTTCAAGCGGGCCATCGGTCAGCCTCCTGGTCGTGCGGCGATGAGATCGTCGTAGAGCGCCTGCGCCCCCGTCAGCAGCCGCTCCGGGGCAAACCGGCCCCGGATGTCGGCGGCGGCCGCGGCACCGAGGCGCTTGCGCTGGCCGGGATCGGAGCGCAGCTCGGAGATCGTGGCGGCCAGCGCCGCCGGGTCGCGCGGCGCCACGAGGCGGCCGGTGACGCCGTCGGTGAGGATCTCCGGCAGCCCGCCGTGGTCGGCCGCGACGATGCAGCAGCCGACCGACGCGCTCTCGATCGCGACGAGGCCGAACGGCTCGGGCTGCGTTGAGGGTATGACGATCACGTTGGCGGCACCGTAGACGTTCTCGACGTCCGGCCTGAAGCCGACGAAGCGCACGCGCTCGGCCACCCCGAGCTGTGCGGCCAGCGCGCGCAGCTCGCCGAGACGATGCTCCTCGCCCTGCCAGGGATCGCCGGCTACGACCGCGACCAGGTTCGGGTCGCCGGCCAGCGCCGGATCGGCGAGCGCGCGGATGAGCACGTCCTGCCCCTTCCACGTCGAGATGCGTCCCGGCACGGCGCAGACGAAGGCGCCGGCCGGCAGGTCGAGCGCCGCTCGGGCGGCGGCGCGGTCGGCCCGGGCCGGCGAGATCGCGAGGCCGTCATGCAGCACGAGCGCGCGCGGCGCGTCGCCGAGCTGCGCGCGCGTCGCCTGCGAGATGCACGGCACCGCGTCCGCGGTGAGCAGCAGCCGCCGGTACGCGGGCCAGAAGCGCTCGAAGCCCGTGAAGATCTCGCGCAGGTGCCACACGTGCGGGATGCGCGCGATGCGCGCTGCCGCGCTGCCTCCGAGCGTCACCGACGTGTTCGTGTGCACGAGTGCGACGCGGCGCAGGCGCGCCAGCCTCCCGAGGCCGGACGCGTCGCGGATGAGCTCGGCGCCGACCCGCGCGAGCCCGCTCGGCGACATCGCGGCCCGGCGCAGGACGGCGAGCGGGCGCACGATGGCCTCGACGCCCGCGGCGTCGAGGTCCTTGCGCAGCTCGCCGTCCATCGCAAGGACGACGAGCGCGCGGTAGCGCTGGGGGTCCAGCCCGGTCGCGAGCAGCGCGAGCTGGCGGTCGGCGCCGTAGCGTCCCGCGGAGGAGTGCAGGTACAGGACGGTCCGCGGGCGGCTCAGAGTTTCACCACCAGCGCCTCGGCCGGCGCGGTCGGCACGCGGTCGGGGTGCAGGATGTGCGCGAGCAGCTCGAGGCCGTCGGCGAGCCGCGGCCCGGGCCGCGAGAAGTACGCAGACGCGTTGACGGCGACCACGCGCGCGGCGCCGACCTCGCGCAGCCGGTCGGCGTACTGCTCGCCCTCGGCGCGCGCCCGCTCGGCGTCGTAGCCGCACTGCATGAGGACGACGATCTCGGGCTGGGCGGCAGCGACCGTCTCCCAGTCGCTCTGCGCAGACGGCTCGCCCGCGAACCCGAGCGCGTCGTCGCCGCCGGCCATCTCGATGAGCTGGGGGGTCCAGTGGCCGGCGACGAAGACCGGGTCGAGCCATTCGAGCGCCGCCACGCGGGGGCGCCGCGCGTCACGGACGGCCAGCCGGATGACGTCGGCGCGCCGGGCCGTCCGCGCGATGAGGTCGAGCGCCGCGTCCTTGGTGTCGGTGGCCTGCGCGATCGTGCGTATGTCGGAGAGCGTCTCGCCGTACGTCGCCGGATCCAGCGAGACGACCCGCGGTGGGCCCGGGAGCTGGACCGCGAGCGCCTGGACCTCGTCGTGGGAGACCGCGCAGACGTGGCAGAGCGCCTGCGTGACGATGAGGTCGGGCTCGAGCCGGCGCACCGCCGCCTCGTCGAGTTCGTAGATCGATTCGCCCTCGAGCGTGCGCTCCCGTACCGCCGTGTCGATCTCCCGCGCGGAGAGCCCCGGCGGGAGCACGTCGCGCGAGACCCGCTCGCGCTTGAGCGCCTCCTCGGGGTAGTCGCACTCGTGGGTGACACCGACGACGTCGTCCCCGAGGCCCAGCGCGAAGAGCAGCTCGGTAGCGTGTGGCACAAGGCTGACGATTCGCACGTGGGGAGAGCGTAATGGCACGACTGAGCGACGCTGAGATCGAAGAGCGGCTCGAGGGCGGCGACTGGCGGCGGGAGGGCGACACGATCGTCCGCGATATCGAATGCAGGGGCTTCAACTCCGCGATGGAGCTCGCCAACGGCGTGGCCGACCTCGCCAACGAGGCCAACCACCACCCCGACATCCTCATCCACGGCTACAAGCACGTGCGCCTCACGCTGTCGACGCACTCCGAGGGCGGGATCACCGAGAACGACTTCGTGCTCGCGCAGGCGATCGACCGTTTGCCCTGACCGCGCGCGGGAAAGTGGGCGGGGCGCCGCCCGCGCGCTTGCTACCCTCGCGATTGCAGCGTCAATGAACGACGACCCTCCTCGAAGTCGCGGCCGAAAACCTAGGCCCGGCGACATGCCCGCCACTTGACCGCGCTGCTCCTCAGCGCGGTCGTCGTCTTGGTCTTCGCCAACGGCTTCTTCGTGGCGGCGGAGTTCTCGCTCGTCCGCACGCGGCGCTCGCGCATGGAGGAGCTCCTCAACGAGGGCAACAAGCGTGCCGCGCGCGTCATCAAGCAGCTCGATGACCTGAGCGAGTACCTCTCGGCCTGCCAGTTCGGCATCACGCTGGCGTCGCTGGGCATCGGCTTCCTCGGCGAGCCCGCGATCGCCGTGCTCTTCAAGCCGCTGTTCAACGGCTTCTCCCACGCCGTCGCGGCGCCGATCTCGATCGCGATTGCCTACATCCTCGTCACCTCGGGCCACATCACCGTCGGCGAGCAGGTGCCGAAGATCTACGCGATCGTCAACTCCGAGCGCGTGGCGATGCGCGTCGCCGGGCCGCTCGATCTCTTCAACAAGGTCATGCGGCCGTTCATCCACCTGCTCAACGCGGCATCCAACGCGCTGTTGCGCCCGCTCGGCATTCGCGCCGAGACCGCGATGGAGGAGGGCGCGAGTCCCGAGGAGGTCCGCGCGCTGATCGCGCAGGCGCGCGCCGGCGGCCAGCTCGATCCGGGTGAGGCCGGGATGCTCTCGGGCGTCTTTCACCTCCACGAGCAGGAGGCGCGCCAGGTCATGACCCCGATCCCGGCCGTTGTGACCGTCGACCTGTCCGAGGACGTCGGCACCGCGCTGCGGCGCTGCATCTCGACCGGCCACACGCGCCTGCTCGTCACCGAGGAGCACAATCCCGATCGCGTCAAGGGCATCGTCCACTCCAATTCGCTGGCGCGGATCCTCATGGCCGATGGCCCGGAGGCGTCGTTCGAGAACGCGGTCAAGCCGGCGCCGATCGTGCCGGAGACCAAGCCGCTGGATGACCTCCTCGCCGACCTCCAGCGCAGCCGCACCTCGATGGCGGTCGTCGTCGACGAGTACGGGCGTGTCGCGGGCATCGTCACCGTCGAGGACATCATCGAGGAGATCGTCGGTGAGATCGACGACGAGACCGATCCCGCCGGCGGGGACGTGCGCCGCCTCGCCAACGGCGACTGGTTCGTCCGCGGCCACGTGGCGATCAGCGACCTGCTCGACTACGGGCTCAAGCTGCCCGTCGACACGGACGCCTACAACTCGGTCGGCGGCTTCGTCTTCGACCAGCTCGGTCGGCTGCCCAAGCGCGGCGACACCGTCACCGCCAACGGCTACTCGATCCGCGTCGAGTCCGTGCGCGAGAACCGCATCGAGGCCGTCCGGATCCGCGAGCGCGGCCCGGATAGGGCGCCGGCCACGTCCTGACCGTTCAGCCGCTGACGCGTTTGCGCCAGCTCACGGTCAGAAAGCGCAAGTTCTCCCGCTCCCCTGCGTTGTGGCCTGTACCCCGCCTGTGGGACGGCGAGGGGGGCATAGGTGGATCGGGGTGGATCCGCCAACGCTAAAAACCATGACGGGCCCGCGCTCAGCGCGGGCCCGTCATGCAATCAGCGCGCGTAAAACTCGGCCGGATACAGCCCCTTGCCCGTCTTGCGGCCCAGCACGCCCGCCGCGGCCAGGTCGCGCAGGTGCTGCGGGACGTTCGCGCCGATCGCGTCGCCGATCGCGACCGAGACGTCGAGGCCGATGTAATCCAGGAGCGCGATCGGTCCCATGGGATGCGCGGCGCCGAGCTGCATGCACGTGTCGATCGCGGCCGGCTCGAGGCCCGTCTCCTCCATGAAGTCCACCGCGCTGAACAGGTACGGAAAGAGCAGCCGGTTCACGACGAAGCCCGCCGTGTCGGGCACGCCGACAGCCTCCTTGTCGAGCGCCTCGCAGAGCGCGAACGCGCGCGCGCGTGTCTCGTCGGTGGCGCCATCCGAGAAGGCGAGCTCGACGAGCTTCATCCGCGGCACCGGGTTGAACACGTGCAGCCCGACGAACGTCTCGGCCCGGCCCGACGCCTCGGCGAGCTCGGACACCGACAGCGACGAGGTGGTCGTGCTGATGACCGCGTCGTCCGCCGCGACCTCGTTGAGCTTGCCCAGCAGCTCGCGCTTGAGCGCCGCGTCCTCGGAGATCGCCTCGACGACGAACGTCGCCCCGGCCAGGTCGCCGAGCTCGGTCGTGACGGTCACGTTCGCCGGGTCGTAATCCTCGCCGAGGCGCTCGCAGGCCTTCGCAATCGCCTTCGTCGCGCGCTCGGCGGACGCATCCGAACGCGCCCACAGCACGTGTCCACCGGTCCGCGTCGCGCAGGCCGCCAGCCCCGTCGCGATCGCCCCGCTGCCTGCGATGCCCAGCTTCTCCTCCACGCCCGCCTCCCTCGAAATCGACTGCAATTGACCCGTCAGTCGGTCGAGTACCTTAGACGGCATGAGCGGACAACAGGGACGCGAGGTCGTGATCGTCGAGGCCGTACGGACTCCGATCGGACGCGGCCATCCGGAGAAGGGCTACTACAAGGACACGCACCCCAACGAGCTGCTCGGGACGTGCTTCACCGAGGTGATCGCGCGCGCGGGCATCGATCCGGGCGAGGTCGAGGACGTCATCGCGGGCTGCGTGCAGCAGATCGGCGAGCAGAGCTTCAACGTCGCGCGCAACGCCTGGCTGCAGGCGGGGCTGCCGATCGAGGCGGCCGCGACGACCGTCGACCGCCAGTGCGGCTCCGCGCAGCAGGCGGTGAACTTCGGCGCCGCGCTCATCGCCGCGGGCGTCCACGACGTCGTCATCGGCTCGGGCGTGGAGCACCTCGGCCACATCCCGATGGGCGTCGGGTTCGCCTGGGCCGATCAGGTCGGCACGCCGTTCACGCCCGCGCTGATGGAGAAGCACAACCTCATCCCGCAGGGCCTGAGCGCCGAGATGATCGCCGACCGCTGGGAGATCCCGCGGGTCGAGCTCGACGAGCTCGCCGTGCGCTCGCACCGCCTCGCCTACCAGGCCACCGAGGAGGGTCGCTTCGAGCGCGAGATCGTCCCGTTTCAGACCAACGGCGACACACGGGTCGCCGATCAGGGCATCCGCCCCGACACGACCCTCGAGAAGCTCGCCGCGCTGAAGCCGGTGTTCAAGCCCGAGGACGGCAAGATCACCGCGGCGAACTCGTCGCAGATCTCCGATGGGGCCGCGGCCGTTCTGCTCATGTCGCGCGAGAAGGCCGAGCAGCTCGGCCTCACTCCGCGCGCGCGGATCGTCGATCAGACGACCGTCGGCGTCGACCCCGTGATCATGCTGACGGGGCCGATCCCGGCGACGCGCAAGCTGCTCGCGCGCAACGGGATGGCGATCGGCGACATCGACCTCATCGAGATCAACGAGGCGTTCGCGCCGGTCGTGGCCGCGTGGCGGCGCGAGCTCGAGCCCGACATGGACCGCGTCAACGTCAACGGCGGCGCGATGGCGCTCGGCCATCCGCTCGGCTCGACCGGCGCGCGCCTCATCACGACGCTCCTGCACGAGCTCGAGCGCGCCGATCTCGAGACCGGCCTCGTGACGATGTGCTGCGGCGGGGGCTTGGGGACCGGCACGCTGATTCAGCGGGTCTGACGACCATCAGACGAACGTCAACCTGGCTTGTGATGCCTTCGTAGCGGGTAGCACGAAGTCACCGAAATCGTCTGTCGCATAACACGAGGAGTCGTCCCACATGATCGGAATTCTCATCGCCATCCTGCTTGCGGCGCTTGTTTACTGGATCTGTCTCGCGCTCAGCCTGCCCGCCATCGTCGCGATCATCGCGGCGGTCCTCGTCCTGCTCAGCGGGGTCGGGACGGGCGGCTACGGTTACGGCCGGCGCGGCATCTGAGCGGATCTAACCCCAGCGAAACCCTGTTGCCGCCGGAGCCGGCGGCAACGGGCTCGCGGGGAGCCCGGGCGGCGGGTCGATGACGTGAAAGCCCGCCGGCGACGTGTCGTTGGGCGTGTCGGGGTGAAACAACGAGGCCAGGTACTGAATCTGACCGCGGCCCTGGCCGAGCTCGAACTGACCGCCACCGTAGGCGCCGATGTCGTTGGCGGCGCAGTAGTCGTAGGCGTCGAACAGCGGCTTGATGCCGCCCAGGCGCGACGGCTTGAGATTGACCATCCGCGGCCGGAACGGGAGGCCCTCGATGTCGGCGATCGAGTGGATGTTCGCGTCCCACGTGATGCGGTCGCGGTACGGCGTCAGGAGCTCGTCGATCTCCGGCGTGAGCTTGGGGTCCTCGATCCAGGCGTCCGGGAAGGCCTCGACGACGCGCTGGTAGAGCACGGGATCGGCGGGCGCGTCGACGACCGTGCCCACATAGAGGCCTTTGAAGTCGACGGAGTCCACCGACCCGGTGGCGACGAGCTGTGCAATGAGCTCCTCGTCCCATGAGGCAGTCGGGTCGAGCTTGAAGCGCAGCGTGGGGTAGGCCTCGAGGCGGCGCGTGACCGGGTCGAGCGAGGGCGGCTCGCCGAGACGCAGCGAGACGACGAAGGTCACCGATTTGGGCTCGCGCCCGAGGACCTCGTGCAGCGGCTTGCCGGCCTGGCGCAGGGCGAGGTCGAGCGCGGCCGACTCGTACGCCCACGTGCGGTACAGCGGCGAGACCTCGCGCTGGGGCGGCTCGGGGAAGAGGTCGAGCGTCGCGAGGTGCTCGGAGAACGAGCGGGTCGTCCACTCCCCGGCCAGTGGCAGGATCGGACCGGCCTTCTGGGCGATCTCCTGGTCGACCGCGTCGTAGACGACGTCCTCGCCGATTCCCTCCTCGCCCTGCCCGTGGAGGTGGATGATCGTCGACTTGCGCTCGAAGTCGCTGGAGACGTTCTGGACCAAGCCCTCGAGCTCATAGCTCTCGATCGTGACCGGCAGGTCGGCTACGAGATCGTAGGTGCTCATGCTTCTGACCCTAGCGGGGCACTTGAGTCAGAGTGCCGACGATGACGCCCCGCAGCTTGCGCCCGCTGGTCGCCGGCGCGGCTGTCCTCGCCGCGCTGTGGGCGAGCTCGTGTGGTGGCGGCGGAGGCTCCGCGAGAACCACGCCGGCCAAGGGCTCCGGGCTCGTCATCGGCATCGGCGAGCAGGGGACGGCGATGTTCGCCGACCCGCGCTTCCGCGCGCTGAAGATCACGCACGCACGGCTCGTGCTCGCCTACGACGCGGTCGCGGTGCCCTTCGAGCGCGACCTCGCCGACGCGTGGCTGGCCGGTGCCAGGCAGGCGGGCGTCGAGCCGTTCATCACGTTCGGCCACTCACGCGTCAACCCGGCGAAGCTCCCGAGCGTCGCCGAGTTTCGCACCGCGTTCCGCGCGTTCCGCACGCGCTATCCCCAGGTGCGCATCTATGCGCCGTGGAACGAGATCAACCACGCAAGCCAGCCGACGGCAAAGGCACCCGAGCGAGCGGCGGAGTACTACAACGTCGTCGAGGCCGAGTGCGGCGGGTGCACCGTGCTCGCCGGCGACGTGCTCGACCAGCGTGGCATGGTCGACTACGTCAAGCGTTACCGCAGCCGGCTCGCCGGCACCCCGCGGATCTGGGGCCTGCACAACTACGCTGACGCCAACCGCTTCCGCTCGTCCGGGCTGCACGACCTCGAGTCCGCCGTCTCCGGTGAGATCTGGCTGACCGAGACCGGCGGCCTCGTGAAGTTCGGCCGCCCGTTTCCGTACGACGAGCAGCGCGCCGCCCGGGCGGTCGCGTACGCACTGAAGCTCGCCCGCGGCGACGAGCGCGTCAAGCGCGTCTACCTCTACAACTGGACGGGCGCCCCCCGCAACGCCCGTTTCGACTCGGGGATCATCGGGCCGGACGGCAAGCCCAGGCCGGCGTACGAGGTGCTGCGAAACGAGCCGTAGCTCGGATACGTCGCAGCGGCTCGGCAGAACTGGAACCGCGCAGGTGGGGCGAGCGACAGCGGCGGCGCTTCTCGTGGTCGTTCTCAGCGCGGGATGTGGCGAGTCAACACCGCAGACGCCGGCCCCGCTGACGGAATGTTCGGCTCTCGCGACCGGGACGGAACCAGGTCGACGACGGTTCTTGTGTCGGGTGTCGCCTCAATCGCGGACGGCGAACAGCTCCCACTCGTGATCGAGACCCTTGAGGTTGTGGGCGCCGCGGTCTTCGAGGCGCAGGCCCGAGCCCGCGGTCAAATCTCTGATGGTGCTGGAGACGAGGATCTCGCTCGGAGCGCAGGTCGCGAGGATCCGCGAGGCGATGTGCACGGCGATCCCCGCGATGTCGTCGTTCGTCGCCTCGAGCTCGCCGGCGTGGAGCCCGGCGCGGATCTGCAGCCCGCTCGGCTGGATGCGGTCGCGGATCGCGCGCGCACACTGCACGGCACGCGCGGGCGAGTCGAACGTCGCAAGAAAGCCGTCTCCGGTCGTCTTGACCTCGTGACCGCGGAAGATCTGAAGTTGCTGGCGCACGACGGCGTGATGTCCTTCGAGCTCCTCGCGCCAGCGCGCGTCGCCCAGAGCCGACGCACGCTCGGTCGACGCGACGATGTCGGTGAACAGCACGGTTGCCAGCTTGCGCTCTGACTCGGGGCTGACTGCGCCATCCACGCGGCGCTTGACCAGCAGCCACAGCGCCTGCTCAAGTGCGGCGATGTTGCCGTCGGGGTCGGTGATCTCGACGTCGCAGACCATGATGCGCGCACCCTGCAGCCTCGTCGTGGCGCGCGCGATGATCGTCCGTCCGTCCGCCGGGATCTTGCGTTCGAAGGCGATCGCTCGGTTGACCTCTCCGCCGATCCGGTCGCGGCTGCCAAGGGTCATGACGGCAGCGCCGGAGGAGAACGCCGAGACCGCGTTGAGGATTGTCGGATCCACCGTCTCGTCCTGGAGCGCGAACCACATCGAGGCGGGGATAGCCACGGTGACGCTCCCCTCCGTACCGTCGAGGAGCTGGATGCCCAGGAGCCGGTTGAGGTTCGGCGTCGGAAGCTCCCCGGTGCTGATCGCACGGAACACCTCCAGTGGCTCGTGCGTGTCCCAGCTACGCATCGGGAACCCGGCGCCGGGGAACGGTCGCTCTGATGGATCGGGCCCGGAGTAGCGCAGCGGGATCGCGGCGATGTCGTGGGCGGCGGCCGGCGCACCCTCGGGCTCCACGGCCAGCGCGCCGATGGCGTGCCCGACCACGCGCCCGAGTGCGTCCTGCACGCTCGTCGCCACGCGGACGAACGTCCGTCCGGCGTGAATCACCGTGCCGCGGGCCGAGAAGGGCCCGTCGGCGGCGCGCGCCATCCGCATCGCCTGTGCATTGAGCGCGACGAGCCGTGCGCGGCTGGCCGCATCGACCGCGGTCATGCCCGCGATCTCCGTGGCTGCCACTGACAGCAGGTCCAGAGCCACGAGAACGTCGACACCGTTGATCAACCACGGGCTGCCGGGCATCGTCACCGTCACCGACGCGGGCTCGACCTGACTCACCCGCAGACCGATCAGATGACACAACGGGGGCAGCGGTGCTGTCCCGCGTGCCCATGCACGGACTCGCTCGACACCCGGAAGCGATACGAACTGCGCCCCCGGCACCACCCCACGCAACGGCTCGCCGCCGACGGGGCCATCCTCGCGATGCCCGTCGGTGCCCGTGCCGCCGGGGATGTCCATGAGCGAACTCAACCACACGCCGCAGCAGGCATCCCGGGTGTCACGTTGCCGTGTCGGCGCGAGGGCGTACCGTCCTGATGGTGCATCGGGCCTGGCGAGCGAGCGTCGTAGCTGCTGTCGTTGGGCTGTGCGTCACGCCGTCGAGCGCGGCAGGCCAGCCGGTTGAAGGGACGCGCCTGACGGTTGCCGCCAGCGGTGACCTCCTGATCCACGGTCCGGTGTGGGACCGGGCCCTCGCCTACGGTGCCGGTCGCCGGTATGAGTTTCGCCCGATGATGCGGGTGATCAGGCCATTGATCGACGGCGCGGATCTCGCCCTGTGTCATCTGGAGACCCCGCTCTGGTACGGGCCACCGCGCGGTTACCCGAGCTTTCGCACCCCGGTTTCACTCGCGACCGCCATCCGCGCGACCGGGTGGGACGCGTGCAGCACCGCCTCCAATCACACGCTCGACGCCGGGCTGCCCGGCGTCAGGACAACGCTTGACGCACTCGACCACGCCGGAGTGCGCCATGTCGGCTCCTACCGGTCCCGCGCGGCGGCGGGGCGGCCCACCGTGCTGCGGGCCAAGGGCACGAAGGTGGCGTTCCTGGCGTACACCGCGGTCACCAACGGCCAGCCGATCCCGCACACGTGGACGCTCAATCTCGCCCGCGCCGCCCGGATCGTGCGCGACGCGCGGCGAGCTCGGCGCGCGGGTGCCGACGCGGTGATCGTCAACCTCCATTGGGGCGCGGAGTACCGCCCGGCTCCGACCCGCGCCCAGCTGTTGCTGGCCCGCGCTCTCACTCGCGCGGACGCGATCACCGCCGTGGTCGGCCAGCACGTGCACGTCGTCCAGCCGATCCGCTGGATGAACGACAAGCCGGTGGTCTTCGGCGAGGGCAACCTGCTGTCCAATCAGACCGCGGCGTGCTGTCCCGCTGGCTCCCAGGACGGGCTGATCGCCCTGCTCGACCTGCGCGTAGGCGCATCCGGTGTCCGGGCCGTGCGCGTGCGGTACCTGCCGACCCACGTGCGCCACCCGGACTTCACCGTCGTGCGTGCCCGCGGGGCATCGCGCAAACGCACGATCCACATCGCCGGGCGCTCGAAACGCGTCGTTCCGATTCGCTGAACCGAGCTCCCCCGCCACGCAGCCCTACGCCGACCCGGCCTCCAGCCGCGCGACGAGATCGTCGAGGCGCAGCTCCTCGAGGCCCTGGCCGACCGCCTCGAGCTCGGCCGCGCACAGCTCGACGAGCGCGCGACCCTCCTTGCACAGGTCGAGCGTCTCGCGCAGGCCGGCCTCGCCGGAATCCAGGCGCTTGATGATCTCCTCCAGGCGCGCCGTGGCCGCCTCGTAGGTGAGTTGCTCGTCAGGCTCGGTCATCACGTTCGTCTGAGATCGTCGCATCGACCGCGGCGTCGCTGAAGCGCAGCGAGACGTCGCCCGCGCGCCGGGCGGCGGCCGCGCTCGTGACGACCTCGCCGTCGGCGCCGGAGACGAGCGCGTAGCCGCGCTCGAGCGTGCGGTCGGGGTCATGGGCGGCGAGCGCGCTCGCCAGCGCCTGCAGCCCGGTGGCGCGCCGCGCATCGAGCGCCTCGGCCTGGACGCGGCGGTCGATGACCAGTGCGCGGCGCCCGACGCGCTGGCGCTCGGACTCGACCCGGCGCCGGCCGGAGGCGCGCATCTCTCGCAGGTGCTGATGCAGGTGGCGCCGCTCGCGGGCGACGTGCTCCCCCGGAGCGCGCGAGAGCCGGACGAGCGTCTGCGCGCGATGCAACAGTGCGCGGCGCCCGTGCACGCTGAGGCGCCGGGCGCAGCCGAGGAGCTCGGCGCGCGCCTCCTCGCAATGGACCGGCACCGCCGACTCGGCGGCATGGGTCGGGGTCGAGCAGCTCAGCGCCGCGACGTCGTCGATGAGCGTGCGGTCGGTGTGGTGCCCGACCGACGCGATGACCGGCACGCCGAGCAGCGCGACGGTGCGACACAGCGTCTCGTCGCAGAAGCAGAACAGGTCCGCGAGGGAGCCGCCGCCGCGCGCGACGATGATGACGTCGACCTCACCGGTGGCCGCGAGATCCTGTAGCGCCGCGGTGATGCGTGGCGCCGCGTGGCGATCCTGCACCGGGGCGAAGCCCCAGACGACGCGGCCCGACCAGCCGCGCCGGCGCAGGCCGGCGAGGACGTCGTCGCGGGCCTTGCCGCCCTCGCCGGTCACGACGCCGATCGTGCGCGGCAGGGCACGGCGCACAAGGCGCTTCTGGGGCTCGAAGAGCCCCTCGGCGTCGAGCGTCTTGCGCAGCCGATCGAGCTGGGCGAGCAGGTCGCCTTCCCCCGCGATGCGCAGCGCCGTCACCGCGAACGAGAAAGACGGCGACGAGGTCTTGCTGCCGGTGTAGTAGTCAAGGCCGCCGCCGACCACCACCTGGGCGCCGTCGACGAGCGCGCCTTCGCCGAGACGCAGGGCCTCGAAGTCGTTGCGCCACATCGAGCACGGCAGCGCGCCGGCGACGTCGCGCAGCTCGAAGTAGAGCTTCGTCTTGCTCAGGCGCAGGTTCCAGACCTCGCCGAACAGCTGGACCCGCGCGCGGGCCCGCAGATACTCGCGCAGGTCGGCGGCGTAGCGCCCGACGCTGAACGGTCCGGGCAGCGCGCTGCCGGCGATGCCCTCCGGGCGCGCCTGTTGCTCGCTCACGGCTAGTCCGCGGGCAGCGGGGCGACTTCGCAGGCGACCGACGGCAGGCACGGCATGTCCGGCTCCGGCTCGTCGCCGCGGACCTCGCCGGTCGCCCCGAGCACGGTGAGCAGCTCGATCGCCCGCTCGCCCTCGGCGCGCACCGGGTGGCCCGGCGGCATCGTGCGGATGAGCTTGGCGATGCGATTGCGCAGTTGCAGGGCGAAGTGCGGCGTGGCGGCGGAGACGAGCTGGCGCACGTCGTCGACCGTGACCTCGTGGTCGGTGCGCGTGCGCTCGGGATGCTCGGCTTGGCTCACGTCAGGGGGTCTGGTTGGTGGGCGGCGCGTCGGGAGTGCGGACCGGCACGATCTCCAGCAGGGCGTCCAGTTCGGTCTGCTCCGCGATGGAGATCGCCTTGTGGTCGCCGATGATCCAGCCGTGATTGTAGACCCCGCGTACGGGGTCCTCCGCGTAGCCGGGTTGGATGTCGAGCAGGTACCGCTGGAGCGCGACCGGCAGCTTGTCGGCGCTGTCGAGCACCAGAAGCGGGCCGAATGTCCCGGCCGCCGAGAGCGCCGATGCCGCCACGGCGTCGAGCGGCCGCCCGGCCCGCGCGAACACGAGACCGTGGCCCGGATCGACGATCCCCCAGCCGAACGCACCGTCGCGATAGCGCGCCACCCCGATGGCGTTGGAGACAGGATCGGGACCGCCGAAGCGCTGCACGCGCCCGAGCCGGCGCAGGGCGCGGGTGACCGCCGGAGAGACGACGTCCGACGGCCCCAGCAGGTAGATCCGCGGCCGGGCGAGGGCGGCGAGCGTCGCGCGCGTCTCGGGCGGGATGCCCGTCTTGTTGACGAACAGCACCGGCGTGCCCGACTTGGCGGCATACGCTGCGGCCGGCGCGGCGAACGACGAGTCGTCGGCGGTGGTGACGATCACCGGCGGCGCGGTGCGCGACTTCGCCGAAAAGATCAGCCCGGCGATTGCGCGGGTCAAGGCGAGCGGCGTGGCGCCGGTGAGGTCGGTCGTCTTGCGCCCCGCCGGCTTGGCGACGTTGCCGACGCGGATGACCTCCGCTCCGCCGGCGGGCTTACTGCCCTTCAGGTTGAGGGCGCCGAGCGTGCGGCTCGTCGCGCTCGGCAGGCTTGTGCCGTCGCTGAAGAGCACCGGCGCGTTGATCGGCGCGCCCGTGAGCGCCGCCGCCGCGACGGCGACGCGCCAGTCGTTCGTGTCGACGAGCGTCACCGCGCTGGGCGAGTGGCTGGCGTCGGGGTAGACGGCGCGGGTCACCGCGGCCGCGGTCTGCGTCGCGTCTGCTCCGGCGACGCGCGTCGTGTTCTTTGTCGCGAACTCGGGGAAGCCGAGGTTCTCGAAGGTCTGGTGTTGCGGGGCGAGCAGCGCGGGCGTGTCGCGGCCGTTGTCGACGCTCTGCTGGCGCCCGCAGCCGGCTGCCGCCAGCGCTGCGAGGAGCACGACGATGAGAAGCCTGGGGTGCGGCATCGGCTGGGACCTTAGCCGGGAGACCGGGTGCTTCGCGGCGCTCTGCGTGCACCGTGTCCCGGGCCTGCTCGCGCTCCTCGGGCTCGTGCGGCCGGCCGCTGCGCGCGCGCATGCTTGAATTGAACCTGCAGGACCCCACTTCACTAGGAGGCGCGATGGCCGGCATGGCCGGGCGGATGTCCACCGTCATCAAATCGAAGATCTCACGGCTGCTCGACAAGGCCGAGGATCCTGGCGAGACGCTGGACTACAGCTACCAGAAGCAGCTCGAAGCGCTACAGAACGTCAAGAAGGGCATCGCCGATGTCGTGACGGCCAAGAAGCGGCTGGGCATGCAGGCCCAGAAGCTCGAGCAGTCGGTCGTCAAGCTCGACACGCAGGCCCGCCAGGCGCTGAGCGCCGGCAACGAGGAGCTCGCGCGGACCGCGCTGGAGCGCAAGCAGCTCGCCCAGACCGAGCTGCAGGGCCTCGACCAGCAGGTCGCCGAGCTGCAAGCCCAGCAGGAGAAGCTGACGGAATCCGAGAAGCGCCTGCGGTCCAAGATCGAGGCCTTCCGGACGAAGAAGGAGGTCATCAAGGCCCAGTACTCGGCCGCAGAGGCGCAGGTGCGCATCTCCGAGGCGGCGACGGGTGTGGGCGAGGAGATGGCCGACGTCGGCCTGGCAATGCAGCGGGCGGTCGACAAGACCGAGGACATGAAGGCGCGCGCGTCGGCGGTCGAGGAGCTCGAGGCGGCCGGCACGTTCGAGGACCTCACGCAGCTCGGGTCCGGCAGCGACGACATCGATCGCCAGCTCGCCGAGCTCAGCACGGGGGGCGCCGTCGACGACGAGCTCGCCCAGCTCAAGGCGGAGCTGGGGTCGGGCAGCGCGCCCGCGCCCGCGCCCGCGGAGCTTGAGTCTGGCGGAGAGAAGCCCGCATGATCGTTCGGATCATGGGGGAGGGGCAGTACCGCCTCGGCGAGGAGGCCGCCGAGCGGGTCAATGCGCTCGACAACGAGGCGGTCGCGGCCGTCGAGGGCGACGACGAGGACGCGTTTCATGTCGCCTTCGAGCAGATGCTCGAGCTCATCCGCACCGAGGGCGAGCACCTCAACGATTCAGAGCTCGAGGCCTCGGACGTCATCGTGCCGCCGGCCGACATCACGTTCGTCGAGGCCGCGGCTGACTTCACGGGCGACGGCCTGATCCCAGACTGACTGCACCGGACCATCAGACCTGAACGACTCGACCGAACAGGTCCGCATAGAGGTTGCCGTGTCCGTGCCCGCCGATTCGGTGTGGCAGGCGCTCCGCGACCCCGTCGAGCTGCATCGCTGGTTCGGCTGGGACGCAGAGGGCCTCGCTGAGGAGATCGAGGACATCTTCGTTACGCACGCGGTCGCCGACGACGCCGCGCGCGTGCTGCGCTTCGACGACATCCCGGATCGGTTCGAGGTCGTGCCGGAGGGCCCGTCCACCTCGACGGTGCGCCTCTTCGGACCGTCCCCGGCGGACGCAGCGGCCTACGACGGGATGCACGAGGGCTGGACGACGTTCGTCGCCCAGTTGCGCTTCGCCCTCGAGCGACATCCCGGGGAGGATCGCCGCACGATCTACCTCACCGGTATCGCGTCGGCCCCCGAGGTGCCGACCGTGATGCACTCCCTCGGGCTCGCGGAGATCGCGTCGGCTCCCGTCGGCGGCTCCTACGAGGTGCACGGTGCCGACGGCTCCGTCTCGCTGACCGGCCAGCTCTGGGCACGGTCGCTGCGCCAGACGGCCATCACCGTCGGCGGCGGGACCGGCCTGCTCGTCGCCGCCGAGCTGCCCCCAGACGTCCGCCCGCCACACGGCGGCGCGACCGCGCTCATCACGAGCTACGGCCTTGACGGCGACGAGTTCCAGCGCGTCCGCCACAGCTGGACGAGCTGGTGGGAGTCGCGGTACTCGAGCCCGACCGCGACGGTCTTTCCTGAATAGATATTTCGCATCCGGTCACCGGAACCGGTGACCTCCTGCGGAGATCGTTAGATGGGCGCTCCCCACAGCGGGAACCAACGCTCGAGCTCGGGCTCGAGCGGCAGCTCGTTGCCGATCATCCCCTTGATCTGAAGCTCGCGCTCGCCGTCGCGCACCTGGGCGCCGGCGGGCGCAAACGGGTACCAGTACCCGCGCTTGTAGTTGTAGATGAAGTAGACGGGCCGGCCCTTGCTGTCCTCGAACGCGAAGACCGCGGCGAGCACGCGGTCGCCGTACCCGCCGACGACGAGCGCGTCGCTGACCGCGTTGATGCCGACGACGAGGTCTTCGATGTCGGGGTCGCGCAGGATCATCCACTTGTAGCCGTGCTCGTCCTCGCTGGACTCGATCGCCGTGCCGGTCTCCTCGCCGGTCCCCTTCAGGAGCTCCTCCATCTCGGAGACGATCGATTCGAAGTCCGCCGTCGCGAGCGGCTGGAAGACGATCGCGGCGACGCCCTTGCTCTTGATCCCGTGGCCGGTGTCGAGCGTGACGTACGCCGTCGACATCGCGAACAGCCGATCGGGCGCCGGTCCCTTGAGCTTCTTCTTGCCCCCGAGGAGCGCGTCGAGGAAGCCCATCGAGGCCTCAGGCGGCGGCGAGCTGGCCCTGCTGTAGCTGGGACTCGATGCGCGCGAGCGCCTCGAGACGCGCCTCGAGCGGCGGGTGGGTCGAGAACAGGCCCATGATCGAGTTCTTCGCGCCGGCGGGGAAGATGTAGAACGCCTGCAGCTCGCTGGCGACGCGGAGGTCCTTCTCGGGCAGGCGGTGCATGCCCGAGGCGATCCGCTGCAGCGCCGACGCCAGCGCGCTCGGGCGCCCGGTGATGAGCGCGGCGCCACGATCGGCGCTGAACTCGCGGTAGCGCGACAGGGCCATCATGAGAAAGAACGAGACGACGTAGACGCCGATCGACACGAGGAACAGGATGAGGAACGACGGGCTGTCGTCGTCGTCGCCGCCGCCCATGCCCCCGCCGAAGAAGAAGCCGAACTGAACGATCA
>JAWVGM010000196.1:0-2911 GCA_033855075.1 Solirubrobacteraceae bacterium
GGAGAGGACGGCTACGGGCTCTCGGCCGCCACCGTCGACCGGCTCGCCCAGCGCGGAACCCGCCTGCTGATCACCGCCGACTGCGCCATCACCGCCGTCGACGAGGTGGCGGCGGCGCGGGCGGCCGCCATCGACGTCGTCGTCACCGACCACCACACCCCGCGCTCGGATGGCGTTCTGCCCGACGCGCCGATCGTGCATCCGCTGCTGAGCGGCTACCCCTGCCCGGACCTCTGCGCGGCCGGTGTCGCGTACAAGCTCGCCGCGGCACTGCTCCAGGCGGCCGGTCGCGATCCCGCGGCGGCCGACGCCGAGCTCGACCTCGTTGCGCTCGCGACGGTCGCCGACTGCGTGGCGCTGCGCGGGGAGAACCGGCGGCTCGTGCGCGCCGGCCTGCGGGCGCTCGCCGCGACGACACGCCCCGGCCTGCGGGCGCTCATGCGCGTCGCGCAGGTGGACCCGGCGCGCATCGACGCGCGCTCGATCGGCTTCCGGCTCGCGCCGCGCATCAACGCTGCCGGGCGCCTCGAGCGCGCCGACGCGGGCCTCGAGCTGCTGCTCACCGACGACGACGAGCGCGCCGCGCAGATCGCCGACGAGCTCGATCGCCTGAACGCCGAACGGCGCCACACCGAGACGCGGATCCTCTTCGAGGCCGAGGCCCAGGTCGCGGCTGCGGGAGAACGGGCCGCATACGTCCTGGTGGGTGAGGACTGGCACAAGGGCGTCATCGGGATCGTCGCCTCGCGGATCGCCGAGCGTCATCACCGTCCGACGGTGCTGGTCGCGCTGGACGGCGACCGAGGCACCGGCTCGGGCCGCTCGATTCCCGCCTTCGACCTGCTCGCCGGACTCGATGCCGCGAGCGAGCACCTCGAGCGTCACGGCGGCCATCGTGCCGCCGCCGGCTGCGAGGTCCTCGCATCGGAGGTCGCCGCGTTCCGCGCGGCGTTCGAGGCGCACGCGGCCGCGGTGCTGCGGCCTGAGGACCTCGTCGCGACCGAGCGTGCCGACGCGGTGGTCTCCGGCGACGAGCTGTCGACCTCGCTGGCCGAGGAGCTCGCGCGCCTGGAGCCCTTCGGGATGGGCAACCCATCGGTGGCGCTGCTCGTCCCCGCGGCGCACTTCAGCGACCAGCGGCCGATGGGGGAGGGCAAGCACGTGCGCTTCACGCTTCAGTCCGGCGGCGCCGGCTCGCGGGCGGTGGCCTTCGGGATCAGTCGCGTCGACGAGGACGGTCCGGTCGACGCGCTCGTCGACCTCGAGCTCAACGAGTGGAACGGCAGCGTCGAGCCGCGCGTGCGCCTGCGCTCGGCCCGTCGCAGCGACCCTGCGCCGATCGTGCTCGTCGGCGAGCCGGAGGACTACCTGGCGGCCGCCTTCGCGGAGCTCACCGCTGCGGTGAACGACGCGGACGCGGCGCCCGCACCGGCGCCGGCCGCCGCGCGGATCGCCGCCCGGCCGGTGGCGCCGATCCGCGAGCGCCGCGACCGTGGTGTCGCGGGCACGATCGGCGCGCTCGTCGCCTCGGGCGAGCCCGTGCTCGTCGTCGCCGCCGACGCGCAGCTGCGCGCGCGTCAGCTCGCGCCGATCCTCGGTGGCTTTGCCCTCTGCTCGCACGGCGCGCTGGCGCGCGACCCGTCCCTCGCCGCGGCTGACGCACACGTCGTCATGCTCGATCCCCCGGCCGGGCCAATCCGTCCGCAGGGAGCGATGACGCACCTGGCATGGGGCCAGCCTGAGCTACGCTTCGCCCAGCAGATCCATGAGCGTGAGTACGCGTTACGTGCTCAGCTCACCGCGACGTACCGGGCTCTCAGAGCGACGGGCGGCGCGGCGGGCGAGGAGCTCGAGGAGCTGCTTCGCGGCGATCCCAGGACGCCACGGCCGGCGGCGCTCGCCGGCCGCCTTCTGAGGGTTCTCGCGGAGCTCCATCTCGTCAGCCTCGACCCGGAGCGCAGAACCCTGTCCGTCCCGGTCGCAGAGCGCACGGCGCTCGAGCGCTCGGAGGCGTACCGGGCCTATCTCAAGCGATACGAGGACGGACGCAGATTTCTGACCGGGGTGACAGCAAGGGCGGCGTAAGGGCTCCCGCGCGTCAGCGTGTCGGTCCGGCGCGCCGCGCGACGATCGACGAGGTCTCGGCCCACCACCATCCCGAGGTCTCGCGCGCCGATCTGACCGAGCTCGAGCGCGGCCTGCTGTCCGACGTCTTCGCGATCGTCGAGGAGCATGCCGGTGCGGCGGCCGTCGAGATCGATCGCAAGCAGGTCGAGCGCGCGTTCGTGTTCGCCTGCGAGCACCACGTCGACCAGCGGCGGATGTCGGGCGAGGAGTTCATCGTCCACCCGGTCGGCGTCGCGAAGATCTGCGCGGGCATGCGACTGGACACCGAGACGCTGTGCGCCGCGCTGCTGCACGACACCGTCGAGGACACGTCCGCCTCGCTCGCCGAGGTCCGCCACGGCTTCGGCGACGAGATCACCAACCTCGTCGACGGGGTCACGAAGCTGACCGGGATCGTCTTCCAGTCGCGCGACGAGGCCCAGGCCGAGAACTACCGCAAGATGATGGTCGCGATGGCCAATGACGTTCGGGTCATCCTCATCAAGCTCGCCGATCGCCTGCACAACATGCGCACGATCGACGCGATGCCCAAGCAGAAGCAGATCGACAAGGCCAAGGAGACCCTGGAGATCTACGCGCCGATCGCCCACCGCCTGGGCATCCACGCGATCAAGTGGGAGCTCGAGGACCTCGCGTTCGCGTCGCTGCACCCGCGCAAGTACCAGGAGATCAAGGGTCTCGTCAACCAGCAGCGCAACGAGCGCGAGCAGTACGTCGAGAAGGCCGGCGCCTATCTGGGGCGCGAGCTACAGGCGCTCGGCATCGAGGCGAACATCTCCGGCCG